>NZ_JBFAMF010000003.1:0-307150 GCF_040656435.1 Brevibacterium sp. NPDC049920 | reverse complement strand
GTCATATCCGGTATTAGACCCAGTTTCCCGGGCTTATCCCAGAGTCAGGGGCAGGTTACTCACGTGTTACTCACCCGTTCGCCACTCATCCACCCACAGCAAGCTGCAGGCTTCAGCGTTCGACTTGCATGTGTTAAGCACGCCGCCAGCGTTCGTCCTGAGCCAGGATCAAACTCTCCATAAGAAAAATACAATCCCAGCCAAAAGAAAAAGACAGAGAAAATGATTTCTCCACCAAATTTTCAATCAACCAGTTACAACAAAAAAACTGGCATCACAAAAACAAACAAACACGCTATTGAGTTCTCAAAGAACAGACGCTGTCCGCAGTTCACCCAACGTTTCCGTTGTGTTCTCCGCAGCGCGGCCGAGTTCCTATTCTAGACCCGAGCCGACCTGCTGCGCAAGTCGTATCTGCTGTGACCTGAGCCACATTCCATCAGCCGGCGGATGTCCGCCGAGAGACTTCATCGGGTGCTGCTCTTCTGTCGTTCCAGTGGAAGCGGGGCGCTGTGATCGGTTCGTATCCGACCGATCCGGCCCGCTCGCTTCGGTGTTTCCGTCGAGCAACAGGTACTAACCTACTGACTCCCCGCGCCCCGCGCAACTCGAGATCCCGTGACCTCCGTCACGCACTGTTCAACCGGGGTTCATCCGTGTTCGTCGGCGCGCGTGATTCCGCCCAGGAGCGCGGCATCCGCCGCCCGGCGCTGCGCTCTCCGCGCGGCCCGGCGCGTCACGACGACCAGCCCGAGGGCGAGCGGCGCCATCACGATCCACCCGGCGAGCCCGAGCGGCCCGGCACGGATGACATCGAACTCCCCGGCCGCCGGCAGGAAGAGGAGCGGCAGCCCGGCCGCGGCGTTGAAGGCACCGTGGGCGAGCGCGGCCGGCCACACCGAACCGGAGACCCCGCGCAGCCAGCCGAGCCACACCCCGAGGAGCACGCAGGCGATGCACATGAGCCCGACGCCCCGGAGGTCGTAGAGCCCGAAGTTGTAGCCGAGCAGGAGGACCGGTGCGTGCCACGCTCCCCACAGCACTCCCCCGAGCACCAGCCCCGGCACGAGGCCGAGGCGCGCGGTGAGGGCGGGCTGCAGATACCCGCGCCAGCCGATCTCCTCGCCCGCGGCGGGCACCGTGTTGACGAACGATCCGAGTACCACCCCGACGAGCTGTGCCACGACGACAACGGTGAGGGGTTCACCCCGGGTGAGCGCTTCGAAGACCGAACCCGCGAGCTGCGGCCGGGCGTCGGACACGAGGAACGCCGTGACGAGCGCGGCACCGGCGATCGCCCAGGTGCCGAGCAGGGCGAGGGCGAGGACGCCGATGAGGCGCGCCGCACCACGTCGTGCCGGCGGGAAGCCGGGCTGGGTGCGGACGGTGCCGAGCCCGACTGCGACGAGGAGACGGCGCCACGGCATCCCGTCGACCCAGCGCCCGGCGACGAGGACGGCGATGCTCGGGGCGAACATCATGAGGCCGACGAGCATCTGGGGCAGGAGCATCGCGAGCACGGCTCCGGGATCGGTGTCGCCAGGGCCGCTCGGCGCGGCGGCCGCGGCACCCAGCGTGGTTCCGGGAGCCAGATCCACTGCAGTGATCCACAGCGGCAGGCACAGCAGCCAGGGCAGGGCGAGTGCGATGACGGCGAACACCGCGACCCCGCGCGGCGATCCGGACTCCGCCGGCGGTGCCGCGCGAACCGGGACCGGCGAACGGCTCGTCACCCCGGCGGGAGGACCCGAGCGCGGTGCCGGCGGACTGCCGGCAGGGGACAGCGGAGCACGCGGATCATCGGGCTGCGGCACCGTCATCGTCGGCCGCTCCGGCTCACCGCACTCGCCACCCGCACCGTCCTCACCCGGTGACGCGGACCGCGCCGAGCGTCTTCTTGCCCCGGCGCAGCAGGACGACCCCGGCCCCCCCGGCGTCGAGGACATCGGCGGTGGTGAGCACCTGGTCCTCGCCTGCGACCTTGACGTTGTTGACGTAGGCGCCGCCGTCCTTGGCCGCGCGCCGCGCCTCGCTCTTCGACTTGACGATCCCGGCGGCGGCGAAGGCGTCGACCACGGGGAACCCGGCGGACACCTCGGACGCGGGGACCTCCGCCGTCGGCAGCTCGCGGGTCGCGGCGTCGAGGGTGGCCGGTTGGAGCTCGGCCAGCGTGCCCGAGCCGAACAGCGCCTCGGCGGCGGCGAAGGCCTGCCGGGTCTGCTGCTCGCCGTGGACGAGCGTGGTCGCGTCCTCCGCGAGCACCCGCTGGGCGAGCCGCTTGTGGGGTGCCTCGGCGAAGTCCGCCGCGATCTGCTCGATCTCCGCCAGCGGTCGCAGGGAGAACACCTTGAGGTACTTGACGACGTCGCGGTCGTCGGCGTTGAGCCAGAACTGGGAGAAGGCGTAGGGGCTGGTGAGCTCCGGATCGAGCCAGACGGTGCCGGACTCGGTCTTGCCGAACTTCGTGCCGTCGGCCTTCGTCATGAGCGGCGTGGCGACCGCATGGGCGGAGACCCGCTCGACCCGGCGCACGAGGTCGGTGCCGGCAGTGAGGTTGCCCCACTGGTCGGATCCGCCGTGCTGGAGGACGACGCCGTGGCGGCGGTGCAGCTGGAGGAAGTCGTGCGCCTGGAGGATCTGGTAGGAGAACTCGGTGAAGGAGATCCCGTGCTCGCTGTTGAGGCGCGCGGACACGGTCTCCTTGGCGAGCATCCGGTTGACGGAGAAGTGCTTGCCGATGTCGCGGAGGAAGTCGATCGCGCTGAGATCGCCGGTCCAGTCGAGGTTGTTGACGACCTGCGCGGCGTGCGGCCCGTCGAAGTCGAGGAACCGCTCGATCTGGCTGCGGATGCGCTCCACCCAGCCCTCGACGACCTCGCGCTCGTTGAGGGTGCGCTCCCCCGACATCCGCGGGTCGCCGATGAGGCCGGTGGCACCGCCGACGAGGGCGAAGGGGTTGTGCCCGGCCTGCTGGAGGCGGCGGGCGAAGAGCAGCTGGACGAGGTTGCCCATGTGGAGGCTCGGCGCGGTCGGGTCGAAGCCGATGTAGAAGTTGAGCGGCCCGGCGTCGAGCGCCTGGGACAGCGCCTCCTCGTCGGTGGACAGCGCCACCAGATCGCGGGCCTTCAACTCACTGAGGATATCGGTCACGACTCGCCTTTCTCGGTTCTCGGATGCCGAGGTCATCCTACCCTCGCCCCGCCTGCGCGGGCTCAGCGGACGCGCTCCTCAGCGCACGACCTCGCGCCGGCCGGAATCGACGCGCCGCGTCCAGCCCCGGGAGTCGAGGTGCTCGAGCAGCGGGATCGCGACGCGGCGGGTGGTGCCGAGCGCCTGCCGGGCCGTGCTCGCGGTGAAGGGCTGGTCGAGGCCGGCGAGCACGCGCATGGCCCGTGCCGGGGCGTCGGGCAGGAGCACCACCCCGTCGGGCAGCCGCAGCACCCGGCCGAGGCGCGCTGCGGCGGCGAGCTCCCGGGCACCGAGGCGCCAGCCGGTGAGGTCGTCGGCCTCCGGGGCCGCGAAGGGGTCCCGGCGCAGCCGCCGCTCGAGCGCGGCGATGCCGGCCTCCGCCGGGCCGAGGCCGTCCGCCTGTCCGGGGGCGCGCAGCCGCCCGACGTCCCGGGTCAGCCCGGCGCGGTCGGCGACGACGGCGAGCAGCCGCGGGTCGGGCAGAGCGAGGAGGTCCTGCGCGGCGCCGAGCGGCAGTCCCGCCGACAGCGGGTCCCGGGCGGAATCGGCGGCGACGGCACGCCCGAGCTCGGCGGCCCACCGCGCGAGCGCCTCGTCGGCGACGAACAGGTCATCGACCGCCCGCACCCCGGACGGCAGGGGGTCCGGCACAGTGATGCCGAGGCGCCGGACGTGCGCGTCGGCCATCGCGTCCCTGCGGCGGACCTCGGTGAGGAGGTCCCCGTCCGCGGTCATCCGGGCCAGGGCGGAGGCCCGCCGGGCACCGGCCCCGCGCCGTCCGAGCTGCGGCGGATCGACGTCGAGGAGCTCCGCTCCGGCCAGCGGCGCCTCCGATCCTGGGTCGCGGAGCACCGCCCGGTCCCCGACCGCCAGCGGCAGGGCGTGCTCGAGGTGGAGCCGGCCGTGGCGGGCGTCGAAGGGCCGCAGGCGCGCCCGCACGGCGGCCGTGCCGAGGTGGACGGTGAGGTGCTCGGCGAGCCCGGTGAGGTCGACCGTCCCGGGGCCGGTCCCAGCACCGCTGCCGGTCGAGGTGCCGCGGACATCGACGACGTCGGTCTCCCACCATGCGTCCGGGGTGAGGAGAGCGTCGCCCCGGTGCACCGACCCCGCCTGGGCACCGCGGAGGTTGACCGCGATGCGGGCGGTCGGCTCGGCCTGCTCGATCGGGGTGCTGCGGCTGTGGACCCCGCGCACGTCGACCGTCCCGGACAGGTCCCTCCCGCACAGCGCGAGGCGGTCCCCGGCGGCCACGGAGCCGGCGGTGAGCGTCCCGGTCACCACGGTGCCGGCCCCGCCGACGGTGAATGCGCGGTCGATCCACAGCCGGACCCGGTCCTCGGGCGATCCCTGCGGGGCCTCGGCGAGCACGGCGTCGAGGGCGGTGCGCAGCTCGTCGAGACCGGTGCCGGTGAGCGCGGAGACCCCGAGCGCCGGTGCGGAGGCGAGTCCGGTTCCGGTGAGCGCGCGGCGGGCCTGCGCGATGACGGCGGGCACCCGGTCCGGGGCGAGGTCGGCGCGGGTGACGACGATGAGCCCGCGCTCGATCCCGAGGGCGGCGAGCGCATCGCGGTGGTCGCTCGACTGGGGCATCCAGCCCTCGTCGGCGGCGACGACGAAGCACACGATCGGAGCGGGGCCGAGGCCGGCGAGCATGTTCCCGAGGAAGCGCTCGTGACCGGGCACGTCGACGAAGGAGACCTCCCGGCCGGAGGGGAGGGTCGTCCAGGCGAAGCCGAGGTCGATGGTGAGGCCGCGGCGCTTCTCCTCGTCCCAGCGGTCGGGCTCGATCCCGGTGAGGGCGCGCACGAGCGCGGACTTGCCGTGGTCGACGTGGCCCGCGGTGGCGACGACGAAGGAGCTCATGCCGGCTCCCCCGCACCATCCGTTCCGGACGCACTGCTCGTCCCGGGAGCACCGTTCGTCCCGGATGCACTGCCCGTCCCGGGAACACTGCTCGTCCCGGGAGTCCCGAGACCCGCGAGCGCGGAGCGGGCCGCGGCGAGGACCCGGGCGTCGTCGGAATCGGGGATGCAGCGGAGGTCGAGCAGGCAGCGCCCCTCGTGGACCCGGGGCAGCACGGCCGGGGTCCCGGTGCGCAGCGGGCCGGCAGCGGCCACCGGCAGCGCGACCGCCCACCCGGGCAGCGGCACCCCGGCACCGCCGCCTCCGCCCACCCGGCCGTCGTGGGCGACGACCTCGATCGCGGAGGACCCGATCTCACCGGGTCGGGGCCCGGCGGGGCCGTCGGGGAGGGTCTCGCGCAGGGCCGCGGCGAGCGCCTCGGCGCGGTGACGCAGCTCGGCAGGGTCGGCGTGGAGGGCACGGGCGACGGGGGGTTCGCCACCGGTGAGGGTGGCCTCGAGCGCGGCGAGGGCCAGCTTGTCGGCGCGGACCGCGCGGGCGAGCGGGTGGCGGGCGAGGCGGGCGATGAGCTCGGCCCGGCCGAGGAGGAGCCCGGCCTGGGGGCCGCCGAGCAGCTTGTCGCCGCTCGCGATGACGAGGTCGGCGCCGGCGGCGAGCGCACCGGCGGCATCGGGCTCCTCCGGCAGCACCGGGTCGGGGGCGAGGAGTCCGCTGCCGAGGTCGGCGACGAGCGGCACTCCGTGCTCCCGGCACAGGCCGCTGAGCTCGGTGATCGTGGCCTCGGCGGTGAACCCGGAGACGCGGAAGTTGCTCGGGTGGACCTTGAGGACGCAGCCGGTGACCGCGCCGAGCACGGCGGCGTAGTCGGCCGGGTGGGTGCGGTTGGTGGTGCCGACCTCGTGGAGACGGGCACCGGTAGAGGCGATGAGGTCCGGCAGCCGGAAACCCGCCCCGATCTCGATGAGCTCCCCGCGGCCGACGACGACCTCGGCGCCGGCGGCGAGCGCGGTGGTGGCGAGGACGAGGGCGGCGGCACCGTTGTTGACGACGAGCGCATCCTCGGCCGCCGGGCAGGCGGCGAGCAGGGCGGCGCGCGCGGCCGCGCCCCGGCCCGAGCGCGTGCCGGTGGCGAGGTCGAGCTCGACGTCGACGTAGCCGGCCGCCTGTGCGAGCGCCTGCCGGGCGGCATCGGACAGGGGTGCGCGGCCGAGGTTCGTGTGGACGACGACCCCGGTGGCGTTGAGCACGGGGCTGAGGGAGGAGGCGCGGCGCGCGGAGACGGCGGCGATGACCTCGGATTCGACTGCGGCCGGCGCGATCTCCCCGCGGCGGGCCCGGTCCTGGATCCCGCGCACGAGCCCGCGCACCACGGGCAGGCTCAGCGATCCTGCGGCGGCGCGGACGGCGGGCAGCTCGAGCAGGTGGTCGGTGCGCGGGATCCGACGGCGCGGGTCCTCCATCGCTCCCCCCCTCCTCCGGCGGATGTGCGCGGCGGGCCGCGCACGGATCGTGGCGGAGGCGGACGGGAATCGAACCCGCCAGACCGAGATGCTCGGTCTCACCGGTTTTGAAGACCGGGGGGCCCACCAGGACCCGGACGCCTCCGTGTGCAACCTATCACCGGCGCGGATCGCGGGTGCGGAACCGCCGAGCAGGCGCAGCGGGCCCGAACCGGGTGCAGCGGGCCCGAACGCGCGGCCACCCTGCGGGCGGCCGGTTCCTGCCGCAGGGGTGGACGCCGCCGAGGTGCCGGGCGAGACTGGCACCATGACGCAGACATCATCATCCCCCGGCGATCGGAGCATCGGGACCTCGACGGACGCGCAGGCCGCCGGGGACGCGCAGGCGGCCACCCCCGCAGCCGCACCCGGCATCCGGCTCACCGGCATGGCCCACGGCGGCGGCTGCGCGTGCAAGATCCCGCCGGGCGAGCTCGAGGACGCGATCGCCGCACTCGCCGGCCAGCGCTCCGAGAACGTCATCGTCGGCCTCGACGACGGCGACGACGCAGCCGCCGTGCGGGTGCGCGAGGACCTCGCGGTGCTCTCCACCGCGGACTTCTTCACCCCCGTCGTCGACGACGCCTACGACTGGGGGCGGATCGCCGCGGCGAATGCGCTCTCGGACATCTACGCGATGGGCGGTACCCCGGTCGTCGCGATCAACCTCGTCGGCTGGCCGCGCGACGTGCTGCCGATGGAGCTGCTGAGCCAGGTGCTCGCCGGCGGTCTGGCGGTCGGTCAGGAGGCCGGCGTGCCGGTGATCGGCGGGCACTCGGTGGACGATTCGGAGCCCAAGTACGGGATGGCGGTGACCGGGACGGCCGATCCGGCGCGCCTGCTCCGCAACGACGCCGCGGCCCCGGGGCTCCCGCTCACGCTGACCAAGCCGATCGGCCTCGGCATCCTCAACAACCGCCACAAGGCCACCGGCGAGGTGTTCGACCAGGCGATCGCGACGATGACCGCACTCAACCGCGACGCCGCGCAGGCCGCGCTCGGTTCCGGCGCTCGGGCGGCGACCGATGTCACCGGCTTCGGCCTGCTCGGCCACCTGTTCAAGATGGTCCGCGCCTCCGCAGTGGGTGCGGTCATCGATGCCACCGCGGTGCCGGTGCTCGACGGGGCGCGGGAATCGCTGGCCGACGGGTTCGTGTCCGGCGGCACCCGCCGCAACCTCGACTGGGTGCGCGACCACTTCGATCCCGGGCCCGGGATCGGCGAGGACGCGCTCCTTCTCCTCGCCGACGCGCAGACCTCCGGTGGGCTGCTCGTCGTCGGTGAGGTGCCGGGCTACCCGGTGATCGGCGAGACGACGGCGGGGCCGGGGATCCGCATCCGCTGAGCGACCGCCGGCGCCGAGGCGGTGTCCGGTCGGCACCGAGCCGCCCCGGACCCGCCGTGCCCGCCGGCACGGCTCACCCGGTCGTCGTGATCGAGTCGTGGGTGATGCCCGCGGCGCGACGCGCGGCGAGGCGGGCCTTCTGCGGCTCGATGACGTGGCGGGGGTCCCTGGTCGACTCGATGCCCGCCTCGAGCACCCCGAACCGGGTGAGCGCGGAGGCGGTGAGCAGGGCCAGACCCGCCGCACCCGCTGCCATCCGGTTCCCGCCGCCGACGATCGTGCCGATGCCCCCGGCGATCGCCAGCCGCTCGGCCCAGCGGAGCTTCGTGCCCGCAGCACCCGTGTGCAACGGTTCGGCCTCGGCCGGGTGCATGCGCCGCTGCATGAGCGCCATCGCCGCGAGGTCCCCGCCGACGCCGAGCACCGCGAGGACCCGGGCCGGCACGGTCTGGGAGGGGGCTGTGGTGAGCATCGCCATCCCGCCGGAGGCGAGGCTCGCCGAGCTCACGAACACGAAGGGCAGCTCCCGGCGCGCGGCGTTCCACGTCGGGTTCGCGGTGTCGGACAGGAGCACGGCGGTGTAGACGGCGAGCGGTGCGCCGAGCAGCCCGGCGCAGGCCCCGGCGGGACCGGCGGCCCCGCGGAGCAGGCCGCGCAGCGGGCCGAGCGGCAGGCGGGACCCGAGCAGGCGGTCGACCTCGGCGGCGGCCGCGACGCCGGCGGCGGAGCTGAAGGCGCCGAGCAGCCAGGAGCCGAGGCTCATCGGCGAGGTGATCTTCACGGTGCGCATCATGTGGAGGAAGCGCTCGGGCCGGCCGAGGTCGGAGATGAGGAACACCGCGCCGGCTCCCGCCGCACCGAGCGCGGTGAGCCGGGTGCTCCGACGCAGGGCGCCGCGGCCGGTGAGCTGCGCGCCGAGCCCGAGCAGCGCGGAGCCGCCGGCGAGCCCGCCGAGGAACAGGTAGGCGGCGATCTCGTGCCCCCAGGGCGGCGGCTTGACGATCGGCCGGCCGTAGTAGGAGGTGAACTCGACGTCCTCGACGACCGGCATCTCCCGCGAGCCGTCGTTCGTCCCCGCTCCCGGGCGGCGGCGTCTGCGGGCGAACCCGTCCTGGGGGGCGCGGAGCACGGAGCGGCGCCGCCGGCGGGTCTCCGGCGGGCGGTAGCTGTCGAACTCGGAGAGCGTCATGAGCGTCCTGACAGGAAGGCGAGGGCGGTGGCGGCGATCATCCCGGCCGCGGCGATGCCGGCGGTCGCGAACATCTGCGGCAGGTCCTTCGTCGGCACGCGCGGGTCCGGCGGCAGGCCGTAGACCTCGGGCTCGTCGAGGAGGAGGAACACCGAGCCGGTGCCGCCCACCCCGTCGGCCGGGTTCGCGCCGTAGAGGCGCGCCTCGGTCATGCCCTGCGCGTGGAGGCGGCGCACCCGGTCCTCGGCGGAGTCGACCATGTCCGAGTGGTCGCCGAACTTGATCGAGGTCGTCGGGCAGGTCTTGGCGCACGCCGGGGTGAGGCCGTCGACGAGCCGGTCGTAGCACAGCGTGCACTTGTTCGCCGTGCCGGCATGCGGCACGTCCTGCTCGCGGCGGGCGCGGCCGTCGCGGTCGGTCTTCGGGCTCACGGTGCCGTCGTCCCGGCGCTCGATCACCCCGAACGGGCAGCCGGCCACGCAGGTGCCGCAGCCGTTGCAGATGTCGGCCTGGACGACGACCGTGCCGAACTCGGTGCGGAACAGGGCGCCGGTCGGGCACACGTCGAGGCAGCCGGCGTGCGTGCAGTGCTTGCACACATCGGAGGACATGAGCCAGCGGAACTCGGGGGTGTCCGGCGGGGCGGTGTCGACCCCGGCGGCTCCGGGGACTCCGGTCCCGGGGACTCCCATCCCGGCGCCCGGCCCGGTCGGATCGGCGGTCGACACCGTGCCGTCGGCGAGCCCACCGAGCACGTCGACCGGGGCCGAGGCGGCGGCAGCTCCCGGCCCGGCATCGGCACCCGGCGCGGCACCCGGGCCGGTGCGCGCCTCGGGCGGGCCCACCTGCGGCATCCCGAGGGACACGAGCCGGCGGCCGGATTCGCGGGCCTGCTCGATCCGCTCCCGGTCCTGCTCGATGAAGGCGACGTGGCGCCAGGTGTTCGCGCCGAGCCCGCCGGTGTTGTCGTAGGAGGAGCCGAGGATCTCGAAGTCGCCGTCGGTCGGGTTGCGGTTCCACTCCTTGCACGCGACCTCGCAGGCCTTGCAGCCGATGCAGATCGAGGTGTCGGTGAAGAAGCCCTTGCGCGCGTGCTCCGGCGGCCAGTGCACCTCGGCGGCGGGATCGGTCCATACCGGTCGGGTGGTCATCGGTCCTCCTCGGGGCCTGCGCCCGCACCCGCGGGGCCGGGGCCGTCGTGGTCCGGGCCTCCGGCCTTGGGGGTGTCGGCATCGATCGTATTGCCTGCGGCCGCCTCCGGTCCCGGCTCACCCGGTTCGCTCCCGCCGGCGGGGAAGCGGTCGACGGGCTCGGTGCCGCCGGGCCGGTGCTCCCCGGCGTCCTCCTCGGCGCGGAGTGCGTGCGATTCGCCGCTCTCCGCCGGGTCGCCCTTCTGCGGGGCGCCGGCGTCCACCGGGGTCTCGGTGCCGGCGGTGACGTCCGGGGCGGTGATGACGGTGCTGTCGGTGGCCGTCGTCACCCCGGCGCGCGCGAGGTACTCCTGGACGAGGGCCTCGCGCTGCGTGCCGCGCGGACGGCGGCCCGGGATGATGTCGCACGAGCCGGTCTTCGAGTCCTGGATCTGCACGTTCGGGTCGAGGGTGATGCCGATGAGGTCGTTGGCGGAGTCCCCGGAGACCACGGCGTCGCCGCCGACGCCCCAGTGGTAGGGCAGGCCGATCTGGTGGACGGTGCGCCCGCCGATGGTGAGCGGGGTCATCCGGCGGGTGACGAGCACGCGCACCTCGATCGCGGCGCGCGGGGAGATCACCGTCGCCCAGCCGTAGGGCTCGAGCCCGCGCTCGGCGGCGAGTTCGGGCGAGACCTCGCAGAACATCTCCGGCTGGAGCTCGGACAGGTACGGCAGCCAGCGGCTCATGCCGCCGGCGGTGTGATGCTCGGTGAGGCGGTAGGTGGTGAACACGCAGGGGTACACCTCGGCCCCGGGTGCACCGGCGCTCGGGGCGAACATGTTGCCCGCGCGCGGGAACATGATCCGCGCGGGGCTCTGCTGCTGCGGGTAGACCGGGTTGGCGACCGGTGACTCCTGCGCCTCGTAGTGGGTGGGCAGCGGACCGTCGATCATGCCGGTGGGGGCGAACAGCCATGCCCGCCCGTCGGGCTGCATGATGAATGCGTCCGTGCCGCCGAGCGCGGCCGGGCCGGAGGCTCCCGCAGCGGACTCCGCGCGCGGGTCCCGGTCGACGGGGAAATCGGCGACGTCCGGGCCCTGCCAGCGGCCGGCCTCGGCGTCCCACCACATGAGCTTCTTGCGCTCGGACCAGGGGCGGCCCTCGGCGTCGGCCGACGCCCGGTTGTAGAGGATGCGGCGGTTCGCCGGCCACGCCCACGCCCATTCCGAGGCGATCTCGTCCTGGTCCTGTCCGGGCACCCGGCGGGCGGCCATGTTCTCCCCGCCGGCGTAGACCCCGGTGTAGATCCAGCAGCCGCCGGAGGTGGTCCCGTCGGCGCGCATCTCGGTGAAGGCGCTCAGCGGCTGCCCGGCCTGCTCCCCGCTCAGGTGGGAGCCGTTGATCTCCGCGAGGACGGATTCGGCGTCGGGCTCGCCGTGCTCGTCGGTCGGGTAGTCCCAGGTGAGGTCGAGCAGCGGCCGGTCCCGCGGGTCGGTGGAGCCGGCGAGCCGGGCACGGAGGCGGCGGCCGAGCTCGTGGAAGAACTGGAGCTCGCTCCGGCAGTCGCCGGGCGGGGTGACCGCCTGGTGGCGCCACTGCACCATGCGCTGGGTCTGGGTGAAGCTGCCGGACTTCTCCGTGTGGTTGGCCGCCGGCAGCACGAACACCTCGGTGTCGATGTCCTCGGTCCGCAGCTCCCCGGATTCGATCTCGGGCCCGTCCTTCCACCAGGTGGAGGACTCGATGAGGGAGAAGTCGCGGACGACGAGCCACTTGAGGTGGGACATCCCGAGGCGCTGCAGGCGGCCGTTGGCCGAGCCGACCGCCGGGTTCTGCCCGAGGATGAAGTAGCCCTCGACCTGGTCCTCGAGCATGCTCATCAGCGTCTGGTACGTGCCGTGCGGGCCGGTGAGCCGGGGCAGGTAGTCGTAGGCGTAGTCGTTCTCCGCCGTCGCCGCGTCGCCCCACCAGGCCTTGAGCAGGCTGACGAGGTAGGCGTCGGTGTTCGCCCAGAAGCTCTTCTGCTCCTTGGTGCCCACCGCGTCGAGGTAGTCGGTGAGGGTGTCGTGGGTGCCGGCCTTGGGCATCGGCAGGTACCCGGGCAGCAGGTTGAACAGGGTCGGGATGTCGGTCGAGCCCTGGATCGTGGCGTGCCCGCGCAGTGCCATGATGCCGCTGCCGGGGCGGCCGACGTTGCCGAGCAGGAGCTGGAGGATCGCGGCGGTGCGGATGTACTGGGCGCCCTGGGTGTGCTGGGTCCAGCCGACCGCGTAGGCGAAGCACGTGGTGCGCTCGCGCCCGGAGTTCTCGGTGATCGCGTTCGCGAGGTAGGCGAAGTCCTCGCCGGAGATGCCGCAGGCGTCGGCGACGAGCTCCGGGGTGTAGCGCTGGAAGTGGCGCTTGAGGATCTGGAACACGCACCGCGGGTGCGTGAGCGTCGGGTCGACGGCGGCCGGGGCGCCGGGCGGCACCGGGCGACCGGAGCCGTCGGCGGAGGCGTACGACCAGGAGGCGAGGTCGTAGGCGCCGGTCTCCGGGTCGAAGCCGGAGAACAGTCCTCCGAGGTCCTCGGGCTCGCCGTACTCGTCGTTGATGATCGTCCCGGCATTGGTGAAGGCCCGGATGTACTCCTCGAAGTGGAGGCCCTTGCTCAGCACGTGGTTGATGAGCGCGCCGAGCAGCACGATGTCCGAGCCCGCCCGGATCGGGACGTGCTTGTCCGCGACCGCGGTGGTGCGGGTGAAGCGGGGGTCGACGTGGATGACCTTCGCGCCGCGCGCCTTGGCCTCAGCGACCCACTGGAACCCGACGGGATGGCATTCGGCCATGTTCGAGCCCTGGATGACGATGCAGTCGGCGTTGGCCATGTCCTGCAGGGACTGCGTGGCGCCCCCTCGTCCGAACGAGGCTCCCAGACTGGGAACCGTGGCGGAGTGTCAAATGCGGGCCTGGTTCTCGATCTGGATCGCTCCCGCCGCGGTGAAGAGCTTCTTGATGAGGTAGTTCTCCTCGTTGTCGAGCGTCGCCCCGCCGAGCGAGGCGATGCCCATGGTGCGGCGCAGCGGGCGGCCGTCGGCGTCACGGTCCTCCCAGTGCCGACGGCGCGATTCGAGGAAGCGCTCGGCGATCATGTCCATCGCGGTCTCGAGGTCGAGGGACTGCCACTCGGTGCCCTTCGGGGCGCGGTAGAGGACGCGGGTGAGGCGGCCGGACTGGTTGACGAGCTGCTCGCTCGCCGCGCCCTTGGGGCACAGGCGGCCGCGGGACACGGGCGAATCGGGGTCGCCCTCGATCTGGATGACCCTGTTGTCCTTGGCGTAGACGAGCTGGCCGCAGCCCACTGCGCAGTACGGGCACACGCTCTGCGCGACGGTGTCCGCCTCCTCCGTGCGCGAGGTGATCGCCCGGGTGCGCGCGGACGTCACGGACCGGCCCCGGCCGGTGACGTCGCCGGACCGGAACTGCCGGATGACCGGCCACCCCAGGAAGCTCGAGCGCGACATGCGGCCACTGTAACATGGGTCACATCCCCCGGGCGTCCCCCGACGACGCGGGGACCCGGCCTCGACCCGGATACGAGATCGACGGCGATCTCGGGGAAGGACACTCCCATGGACTCATCGCGCACGTCCACCGCACCCGCACGCCGCACCCGCTTCGGCAAGGACGCGATCGTCGCGTCCCCGGAGTTCAACCGCTGGCTCGTCCCGGCGGCGGCGCTCGCGATCCACCTGTGCATCGGCCAGGTCTACGCCTTCAGCGTCTTCAAGCTCCCGCTCATGGCGCACTACGAGGTCGGCGAGGTGGCCGTCGGCTGGATCTTCTCGCTGGCGATCGCCGTCCTCGGCCTGTCCGCGGCCTTCGGCGGCACCTGGGTGGAGAAGTCCGGGCCGCGCGCCTCGATGCTGCTCGCCGGCGCCTGCTGGGTGCTCGGGTTCTTCGTCTCATTGCTCGGGATCAGCGCCGGGCAGCTGTGACTCGTCTACGTGGGCTACGGACTGATCGGCGGCATCGGCCTGGGCATCGGGTACATCTCCCCGGTGTCGACGCTGATGAAGTGGTTCCCCGACCGGCCGGGCCTGGCCACCGGGCTGGCGATCATGGGGTTCGGCGGTGGTGCGCTCATCGCGAGCCCGCTGTCGAACGCCCTCATGTCCTTCTACGGAGGCGGCTCCGAGCCGGAGGACCTCGTCGCCGGCCTGGTCCCGACCTTCGTCACCCTCGCGGTGATCTACGCCGTGCTCATCACCGCCGGCGCGTTCGTCGTGCGCGTCCCGCACCCGGACTGGCGCCCGCGCGGCTGGGATCCGGCCGAGTCGACTGCGAGGCCGATGCAGACCGACCAGCACGTCGCGGTCGGTCGGGCGATGCGCACACCGCAGTTCTGGCTCCTGTGGATCGTCCTGTTCACCAACGTCACCGCCGGGATCGGCATCCTCGAGAACGCCGCGCCGATGATCCAGGACTACTTCCCCGACATCACCGCGGCTGCGGCCGCCGGCTTCGTCGGCATGCTGTCGCTGACGAACATGGCCGGACGGTTCGTGTGGTCGAGCGTGTCCGACTACGTGGGCCGGAAGACCATCTACACGCTCTACCTCGGCCTGGGCCTGCTCCTCTACCTGCTCATCGCGTTCGCCGGCGGGTCGATCGTCGTGTTCGTCCTCGCCACGCTCGTCATCCTGTCGTTCTACGGCGGCGGCTTCGCGACGATCCCGGCGTATCTGCGCGACCTGTTCGGGGTCATGCAGGTCGGGGCGATCCACGGTCGGCTCCTCACCGCGTGGGCGGCCGCCGGGATCGCCGGCCCGCTCATCGTCAACACCGTCATCGAATCGCAGGCCGCAGCCGGGCAGGAGGGCCCGGGGCTCTACACCGTGTCGCTGTTCATCATGGTCGGCGTGCTCGGCCTCGGCTTCCTCGCCAACCTGTTCGTCCGCCCGGTGGCGGAGAAGCACCATGCGAGTCCCGAGGAGGTCGAGCGGCTCACCGGCTCCGGTGCCGCCCGGTCGAGCGCGCGGGCGGGGTCGGGTCACGGCTCCGGTCCGGTCCACCGGGTGGTGGCGCTCGCGCTCGCCGGCGTCGTCGTCCTCGGCCTGGCCTACGGTCTGTTCCAGACGCTCACCCGCGCGGTGCAGCTGTTCACCGGGTGAGCCGGCTGCTCACCCGGTGTGCCAGATGATCACCGAGGTGGCGCCGCCGGGCCGATCCGCTCGGTGCAGCTGTAGGCGTTGAACGTCCGGCCCCGGTTGAAGCCGACGACCGTGAGACCGGTGTCGCGGGCGAGGTCGACGGCGAGCGCCGAGGGGGCGCTCACTGCGGACAGCACGGGGATCCCGGCCATCGCGGCCTTCTGCACGAGCTCGAAGGAGGCGCGGCCGGACACCTGGAGGATGGTCCGGTGCAGCGGCAGCAGGTCGGCGGCGAGCGCCCAGCCGATGACCTTGTCCACCGCGTTGTGGCGGCCGACGTCCTCGCGCACGACGAGGAGCTCGGGCTCGGCCGGGCCCGCCGGGCAGGTGCCCGCCGCGGTGGTGCTCCCAGCAGCGGGGTCCTCCGCTGGACGGCCGTCCCCCGGCACCCTGAACAGGGCGGCGGCGTGGACGCCGCCGGTGGCGTCGAACACCGACTGCTCGGCCCGGAGCCGCTTAGGCAGGCGCAGGAGCGCGGCCGGGTCGATGAGCGGACCGCCGGGCGCAGGCGGGTCGACGGGGTGGGCGGACTGCTTCTCCACCGCTTCGATCGAGGCGGTGCCGCAGATCCCGCACGCCGAGGAGGTGTAGACCTGGCGGCGGGTGGGCGGGCGTCGCTCGTGCACCCCGGGGTCGAGCCGGACCCGGGCGACGTTGTAGTTCCGGCTGCCGTCGGGGTCGAGCCCGGAGGCAAAGTCGATCTCGCGGACGTCGGCGCGCCGGGTGATGATCGCCTCGGCGAGCAGGAGCCCGTGGACGAGCTCGACGTCGTGCCCGGGGGTGCGCATGGCGACGGTGAACTCCTCGCCGTCGAGGCGGATCTCGAGGGGCTCCTCGCCGGCGAGCCTGTCCGCCCGGGCGGACACCTCGCCGGTGGCGTCGAAGCGGTGCACCCGGGTGCGCACGGTCACCCGCGCGCTCATCGGCGCACCCACTCCCCCGAGGCGCCGCCGGATTTCGCGAGCACGCGGACCCCGGTGATCTCCGCGGCGCGGTCGAGCGCCTTGATCATGTCGTAGACAGTGAGGGCGGCGACCGAGGCCGCGGTGAGCGCCTCCATCTCCACTCCGGTGACCCCGGTGGTGCGGACGCTCGCGGTGATCCGGATGCCGGCGGTGTGCGCCTCTGCGCCGGGCTCGCAGGCGGCGTGCTTCCCGGCGGCATCCGCGGCAGACCCCGGCAGCGGCTCGAAGTCGACGGTGACACCGCTGATCGGCAGCGGATGGCACAGCGGGACGAGCTCGGGGGTGCGCTTCGCAGCCATGATGCCGGCGACCCGGGCGACGGCGAGCGCGTCTCCCTTGGGCAGCCCGCCCTCGACGATCTGGGCGACGACCTCGGGCCGGGTGAGGAGGGTCGCCTCCGCGGTGGCCTCCCGCTTGGTCACCGCCTTGTCCCCGACGTCGACCATGTGCGCCGAGCCGTCGGCGCGGACATGGGTGAGCCGGCCGGCGGTGCGGGCGTCGGCGTGTCCGTCCGGAACCTGACCTGCGGCGGCATCGAGGCCCTGGCCGGGGCAGTCCTGCTCGGTGCTGTCGGGCCGGGTGGGGTCGGGGCGCATCGTGCCTCCTCGCTCCTCGGGGACGGCCGCCGGCGATGCGGCGGCGGGTCGATCCACTGTATCCCGCCGCTCGGGTGCGGGTCCGGGTTCGGGTGTGTGAGCAGGTTCGGGTGCACGAGCGGGTGCAGTGCCGGGTTCGACTGCGGGAGCAGGAGCGGGAGCAGCGGGAGATCCGATCCGCAGGCAGCAGCTCGCGGCTACCCTGGGAGGTGCCCCGGCCGTCCGGTCGGCGGCTCCGGGAGCAGAGCCCCGGGCACAGCGGCACGGGCACAGCGACCCGAACAGAGAGCAGGTGGATGCGGTGGCACTGCTGCGCGTCTCCCAGGCGGCGACGTTCCTCGGCGTGAGCGACGACACGGTGCGCCGCTGGATCACGGCCGGCCGGCTCACCGCACGGACCGACGAGACCGGACGGGCCGTCGTGTCCGGCACCGAGCTCGCCGAGCTCGCCCGCGCCGAGGCGGTGCTCCCGCCGCAGCCCGAGTCCTACGGCTCCTCGGCCCGGAACCGATTCGTCGGCCTCGTCACCCGGGTCGTCGTCGACGGCGTCATGGCCCAGGTCGACATCCAGGCCGGCCCGCACCGCGTGGTCTCGCTCATGTCGCGCGAATCCGTCGAGGAGCTCGGCCTCGAGCCCGGGGACGTCGCCACCGCCAGCGTCAAGGCCACGCAGGTTGTCGTCGAGGTGCCCCGCTGAGGTGTCCCCGGTCCCCTGCCCGGCCGGCAGCCGGACCTGCCGGTCAGAGCACGACGGACGGCGCTGAGCGGGTCCGCAGATGCGGAATCATTGCACCGTTCCAGTCGCAGATGATGCTCCGACCCGTATGATGCGGTCATGGCCGCGGCACCGCGGCCCGGACTCAGGGAGGCGGGACCATGGCGCACACGACGCACTGTCGCAGGGCGCGCCCTGCGGCTTACTGCCCGCGCCGGCTCGCAGCCGCCGGCCGGGCCGCCTCGGCAGCACTCCTCGCTCTCCTCCTGCTCGCCGGGTGCGCCACTGGCGCGCCGTCCGGATCCGAAGGATCGACCGGCCCGCTCACCGTGGTCGCCGCCGCCTCGCTCACCGAACCCTTCACCCGGATCGCCGAGGACTTCGAGGCCGACCGCCCGGGAACCGCGGTCGAGCTGAGCTTCGCCGGTTCGGCCGACATCGTCGCGCAGCTGGGCCAGGGCGCACCCGCCGATGTCGTCGCGACCGCCGACGAGCCGACGATGGACCGGCTGGTCGCCGAGGAGCTGCTCGCTGCGGATCCGGAGATCTTCGCGTGGAACACGCTGACGATCGTCACCGCCCCGGGCAACCCGCACGGCATCTCCGGCCTGTCCGACCTCGCCCGCGGCGAGGTCGCCCTCGTCGTCTGCGCACCCCAGGTGCCGTGCGGCGCAGCGACGCGGACCGTGCTCGATGCCGCCGGCGCCTCCGTGTCCCCGGTGAGCGAGGAGACCGCGGTGACCGGTGTGCTCACCGCCGTGCGGACGGGCCAGGCCGATGCCGGGCTCGTCTACGTCACCGATGCGCTGAGCGCCGCCGGTGAGGTCGAGGCCGTCGCGTTCCCGGAGAGCACCGAGGCCGTCAACCGGTACCCGATCGCCGTCACCGCAGGGTCGGCCGGGTCCGAGGCGGCCCGCGCCTTCGTCGAGCACGTGACCACCCCGGCCGGCCGCGCGGTGCTCACCGCAGCGGGGTTCGGCGCCCCATGACCCCGGCGACGCGCAGCGGGATCCGGCTGCCGGCCTGGCTCGCCGTCCCGGCAGTGCTCGGCGCCGGCCTCGTCGGGCTGCCGCTCATCGGTCTCCTCACCCGCGTCGACCTCGGCGGTCTCGCCGCGCTCCTCGGCTCCCCCGCCTCCCGCGAGGCGCTGCGGCTGTCGCTGCTGACCTCGCTCGCTGCGACCGTGCTGTGCGTGCTCCTCGGGGTGCCGCTCGCGCTCGTCCTGGCCCGTGCCGTGTTCCCCGGGCGGCGGATCGTGCGCACCGTCGTCCTCCTGCCGATCGTCCTCCCACCGGTGGTCGGCGGCATCGCGCTGCTCTCGACGTTCGGGCGGATGGGGCTGCTCGGCGCCGCGCTCGAGGCCGGAGGCATGCGGATCGCCTACACCTGGGTCGCGGTCGTGCTCGCACAGACCTTCGTGTCGCTGCCGTTCATGGTGCTCACGCTCGAGGGCGCGCTGCGCTCGCACGACTCCCGGTACGAGGAGATCGCCGCCGGGCTCGGTGCCTCGCCGGGGTACACGCTGCGCCGGGTGACGCTGCCGCTGCTGACCCCGGCGCTCGTGTCCGGCACGGTCCTGTGCTGGGCCCGGGCGCTCGGCGAGTTCGGGGCGACGATCACCTTCGCCGGCTCCCTCCAGGGCAGCACGCGCACCGTGCCGCTCGAGGTGTACCTGCTGCGGGAGACGGATCCGGACGGTGCGGTCGCGCTCTCCCTCGTCCTCGTGCTCGTCGCCGCCGTCGTCGTCGGGCTGCTGTACCGGCCGGGGCGGCAGGCATGACGCGGGCGGAGCGCCGGGCGGCGGCTCCCGCGCTCGAGCTCGCGTTCGCGGTGCCCGAGCGCGGGCTCGACATCGCGTTCACGGTGCCGGCCGGGTCGACGACGGCACTCATCGGCGGCAACGGCGCCGGCAAGTCGAGCACCTTCGCCGTGCTGTCCGGGCTGCTCCGCCCGGCACGCTCGCGCGTGGTGCTCGGCGACACGACGCTCAGCGATTCCGCCGCCCGGCGCTGGCGTGCGCCGCACGCGCGCGGGGTCGTCCAGCTCATGCAGCACCCGCTGCTCTTCCCGACGATGTCCGTGGCCGACAACGCGGCCTTCGGCCTGCAGGCGGCGGGCACCCAGGCGGCTGCGTCCCGGGCTGCGGCCCGGGACATGCTCGCGCGGGTGGGAGCCGGAGAGCTCGCCGAGCGGCGGCCGGACCGGCTGTCCGGCGGGCAGGCGCAGCGAGTCGCGATCGCCCGCGCCCTCGTCACCGATCCCGCGCTGCTCCTCCTCGACGAGCCGTTCGCCCAGCTGGACGGCAGATCCGCGGCGGAGATCAGCGGGCTGTGCGCACAGCTGCTCATCGGGCGCACCGCGCTCCTCATCACCCATGACCCGGCCGAGGCGCACGCGCTGACCGACCGGGCCGTCGTCCTCGACGCGGGCCGGGTGGTGCAGACGGGCACCTGGGAGGACATCGCACGCGACCCGGCGACCCCGGTGGCGCACCGGTTCGTCGCGGGTCGCTAGGGGCGGGCGCCTCGGATACCGCGTGGCGGCACTGCATGGCCTCGGCACGGCATGAGAACGGCGCGCCGACCACGGGGTCGACGCGCCGTTCCTACATGGCCCGGGTCAGCGGGTCGTGGAGTCGGCGAAAGCGCGCAGCCGTGCCGATTCCGCCTGCGCGCGCTCGAGCTGCTCGGCGACCGCGCTGCGGGCGGTGCCGCCCTTGGAGCTGCGGGAGTCGATCGAGCCGTGGGTGGTGAGAACCTCGCGCATGGCCGGCGTGAGGTGCTCGGAGATGCCGGCGTAGTCCTCGTTGCTGAGGTCCCAGAGCTCGACGTCGCGGGACTCGGCGAGCTTGACCGCGGCACCGGAGAGCTCGTGGGCGACCCGGAACGGCACCCCCTGGCGGACGAGCCACTCGGCGATGTCGGTGGCGAGCGCGAAGCCGCGCGGCGCCAGGTGCTCCATCTTCTCCGTGTTGAAGGTCAGCGTGGCGACCATCCCGGTGAAAGCCGGCAGGAGGAGGTTGAGGGTGTCGGCGGCATCGAACACCGGCTCCTTGTCCTCCTGCAGATCCCGGTTGTAGGCGAGCGGCATCGCCTTGAGGGTCGCGAGCAGCCCGGTGAGGTCGCCGATGAGGCGGCCGGACTTGCCGCGGGTGAGCTCGGCGACGTCGGGGTTCTTCTTCTGCGGCATGATCGACGAGCCGGTGGAGAACGCGTCGTCGAGGGTGACGAAGGAGAACTCCTTCGTCGCCCACAGGATGATCTCCTCGCTCAGGCGCGACAGGTCGATGCCGATCATCGCGGAGACGAAGGCGAACTCGGCGAACACGTCGCGCGAGGCGGTGCCGTCGATCGAGTTCTCCACCGAGTCGGCGAAGCCGAGCTCCGCGGCGACGGCCTGCGGGTCGAGGCCGAGCGAGGACCCGGCGAGCGCGCCGGAGCCGTACGGGGAGACCGCGGCGCGGCGGTCGAAGTCGACGAACCGCTCGACGTCGCGCAGGAGCGGCCAGGCATGGGCGAGCAGGTGGTGGGCGAGCAGCACCGGCTGGGCGTGCTGGAGGTGGGTGCGCCCGGGCATGGGCACCTCGCGGTGGGCCTCGGCCTGGTCGATGAGGGCGTCGACGGTGTCGAGGACCGCGCCGGCGATGAGCCGGGCGTTGTCGCGCAGGTACATCCGCCCGAGGGTGGCGATCTGGTCGTTGCGGGAGCGCCCGGCGCGGAGCTTGCCGCCGAGCTCGGGCCCGGCGATCTCGAGGAGGCCCCGCTCGAGCGCGGAGTGGACGTCCTCGTCCGATTCGGCGGCGGTGAACTCGTGGGCGAGGACCTTCTCCTCGAGGGTGTCGAGGGCGGCGATCATGCCGTCGAGCTCGGCGTCGTCGAGCAGGCCGGCCCGGTGGAGCACGCGGGCGTGGGCGCGCGATCCGGCGATGTCGTAGGCGGCGAGGCGCCAGTCGAAGTCGGTGGACTTGCTCAGGGCGGCGAGCGCCTCGGCGGGGCCGTCGGCGAAACGGCCGCCCCACAGGCTGATGCGTTCGGACACGAGGTTCCCTTGCTGTCGGAGTGCGGGCGGATGGTCGGAGTGCGGGCAGGTTCCAGGGCACGGGCGGTGCCCCGCAGGGCGCGGCCGGTGGTGCGGTGCCCCGCAGGGCGCGGCCGGTGGTGCGGTGCCGCGCCCTGCGGGCGAGAGTGCGATTTCCGGCGGTTCCGCTCTCAGGAACCTTCGGAAATTGCACTTCGGGTCAGAGGCGGACGCCCTTGTCGAAGCGGTGGTCGCGTGCGGCGGCCTGCTTCGAGGACAGCCCGTAGATATCGATGAAGCCGCGGGCCGAGGACTGGTCGAAGCTGTCGCCCTCGTCGTAGGTCGCGAGGTTGAAGTCGTAGAGCGAGGTCTCCGAGCGGCGACCGGTCACGGTGGCGCGACCGCCGTGGAGCTCCATCCGGATGTCGCCGGACACGTACTCCTGCGTCTGGTCGATGAACGCGTCGAGGGAGCCCTTGAGCGGCGAGAACCACTGGCCGTCGTAGACGACCTCGGTCCAGCGCTGGTCGACGAGCTTCTTGAACCGGGCCTGCTCGCGCTCGAGGGTGATGTTCTCGAGCTCGCGGTGCGCGGCGATGAGCGTCATCGCGCCCGGCGCCTCGTAGACCTCGCGGCTCTTGATGCCCACGAGCCGGTCCTCGACGATGTCGATCCGGCCGATCCCCTGGGCGCCGGCGCGCTGGTTGAGCTGCTCGATCGCCTCGAGCGGGGTGACGACCTGGCCGTCGATCTTCACCGGGATGCCCTTCTCGAAGGTGATGGTGACCTCGTCGACCGGCGGCGGGAAGGCCGGGTCGTCGGTGTAGTCGTAGACGTCCTTCGTCGGGCCGTTCCAGATGTCCTCGAGGAAGCCGGTCTCCACCGCGCGACCCCACACGTTCTGGTCGATGGAGAACGGGTTGTTCTTCGTCGTGACGATCGGCAGGTTGTTCCGCTCGGCGTACTCGATGGCCTTCTCACGGGTGAGCGCGAGGTCGCGGACGGGGGCGATGCAGGTCATGTCCGGGGCGAGCGAGGTGATGCCGACCTCGAAGCGCACCTGGTCGTTGCCCTTGCCGGTGCAGCCGTGGGCCACGGTGGTGGCGCCGAACTTCCGGGCGGCGGTGACGAGGTGCTTGACGATCACCGGGCGGGACAGCGCGGAGACGTTGGGGTAGGCGTCCATGTACAGCGTGTTGGCCTTGAGGCCGGGCATGCAGTACTCCTCGGCGAACTCGTCGCGGGCGTCGGCGACGTAGGCCTCGACGGCCCCGCAGTCGAGCGCGCGCTGGCGGATCGTCTCGAGGTCCTCGCCGCCCTGACCGACGTCGACAGCCATCGCCACGACCTCGGCGCCGGTGGCCTCCTGGATCCAGCCGATCGCGACCGAGGTGTCGAGTCCGCCGGAGTAGGCGAGCACGATGCGTTCTGTCATGGGGTTCTCCTTGTTTGTTCGTGGTGGGTCTGATGTCTGGGTGTCGGCGCCCGTGCCGTGGGCTGGACCGCGGGAGCCGGACCGGCGCCCGGATCAGGGGCCGTCGGCGGCGAGCGTGAGGAGGAGCTCGGCGAGCTGCTCCCCCCGGCGGCCGTCGCCGGCGATGACGAGCACCGTGTCGTCTCCTGCGATGGTACCGAGGACGCCGGGGATCACGGAGCGGTCGAGCGCGGAGGCGAGGTATTGCGCCGCGCCGGGAGGGGTGCGCAGCACGACGAGGTTCTCCGAGCTGGTGACGGTGACGAGCAGCTCCTCGAGGAGGCGCTGGAGCTTCGCGTCGAGCACCTCGCCCTCGCCTGCGCGCTGCAGGCTGCGGTCGCCGCCCTCGCCGGGCACCGCGTAGGCCGAGCCGGTGCTCGTGCGGACCTTGACCGCGCCGAGCTCGGCCATGTCCCGCGACAGCGTCGCCTGCGTGACGCTCACCCCGCGCGCGGCGAGCAGCTGCATGAGCTGGGTCTGCGAGGTGATCGACTCGCGGCGGATGATGTCGACGATGAGCTGCTGGCGGGCGGTCTTCGTCGCCGGGGACACGGCGTGGCCCTCGTCGAACTGTGCGGCGGCGGCCATCTCAGTGCTCCAGCAGCCAGGTCAGCAGCGCCTTCTGCGCGTGCAGCCTGTTCTCCGCCTCGTCGAACACCACCGAGTGGGGTCCGTCGATGAGCTCGGCGGTGATCTCCTGCCCGCGGTAGGCCGGCAGGCAGTGCATGACGAGCGCCTCGTTCGACAGCGCGTGGAGCGCCGTGTCGAGGCGGTAGGCGGCGAACGGCGACTCCTCCCCGGAGCGGCCCTCGTCGTCCTGGCCCATCGACACCCAGGTGTCGGTGACGAGGACGTCGGAACCGGTCGCGGCCTCCCGCGGGTCATCGGTGACGAGCACGGAGCCGCCGGTGACTGCGGCGAGCTCCTGCGCCTCGGCGAGCACCCCCGGGTCCGGGTGGGAGCCGGCCGGAGCGGCGATCCGCACGTGCATCCCGGCGTTGACGCCGGCGAGCGCGTAGGAGTGGGCCATGTTGTTCGCCCCGTCCCCGAAGTACGCGAGCGTGAGCCCGGACAGTCCGTTGCCCGTCCCGGTGTGCCGGTGCTCGCGGATCGTGAGGAGGTCGGCGAGGAGCTGGCACGGGTGGTAGTCGTCGGACAGTGCGTTGATCACCGGGGCCGAGGAGTGGGCGGCCATCTCCTCGAGCCCGGACTGGGCGAAGGTCCGCCACACGATCGCTGCGACCATGCGCTCGAGGACGCGCGCGGTGTCGGCGACCGACTCCTTGTGCCCGAGCTGGGACTCCCCCGGGTTGATGATGAGCGGGCTGCCGCCGAGCGCGGCGATGCCGGTGGCGAAGGACACTCGGGTGCGGGTGGAGGTCTTGTCGAAGATCACCGCGACCGTCTGCGGTCCGGCGAGCGGCCGGGCGGAGTACGGTGCGGCCTTGAGCTCCGCGGCGAGGTCGAGGACCTCGGTGAGCTCTGCGGGGGCGAGGTCGGTGTCCTTGAGGAAATGGCGGGTCATGCGGCGGTCCCTCCTGCGGTGTCGAGGATGGCGGGCAGGGCGGCGAGGAATTCCCCGAGCTCCCCTTCCGTGATGGTGAGCGGCGGCGCGATGCGCAGCCGGGTGTCGGTCACCGGGTTGACGATGAAGCCGGCGTCGAGCGCGGCCTCGGCGACGGCCTTGGCGTTGCCGGCGGTGAGCTCGAGTGCGATGAGCAGCCCGGCCCCGGACACCGCGGCCACACCGTCGATGAGCCGCAGCCGGCCGGCGAACTCCTGTCCGAGGTCGCGCACCGCCGGCAACAGGCCCGCGCGCTCGATCGTGGTGAGCACGGCGAGCCCGGCGGCGGTGGTCACCGGGTTGCCGCTGTAGGTGGAGCCGTGCTGGCCGGGGACGAGCAGCCCGGTGACCGCGTCCCCGAAGGTCAGGGTCGCTCCGAGCGGCAGCCCGCCGCCGAGGCCCTTGGCGCAGGTGACGATGTCCGGCACGATCCCCTCGCCGATGTCCGGGTCCTGGAATGCGAACCAGGACCCGCAGCGACCGATCCCGGTCTGCACCTCGTCGAGGATGAGCAGGGCGCCGGCGGAGCGGGTCGCCTCGCGGGCGGCACGCAGATAGCCGGCCGGGTGGCGGCGCACACCGGCCTCGCCCTGGATCGGCTCGATGATCACGGCCGCGCAGGTGTCGTCGACCTCGCGGCGCAGCGCCTCGGTGTCGCCGTGGGGCACGTGGACGACCCCGGGCACGCCGGGGGCGAACGGGGCGCGGAACGCCTCCTTGCTCGTCATCGCCAGGGCACCCATGGTGCGGCCGTGGAAGCCGCCGGCGACGGCGACGACCTTCGACCGGCCGCCGCCGGCGACCCGGCGGGACATCTTGAGTGCGGCCTCGTTCGCCTCGGCCCCGGAGTTGCAGAAGTACACGGCGGAGCCCTGCGGCGCTGCGGCGACCTCGAGGAGCTTCTCGGCGAGCGCGATCTGCGGCTGCGAGGCGAAGTAGTTCGACACCTGGCCGAGCGTGGCGACCTGATCCGACACCGCCTCGACGAGCGCAGGGTGGGCATGGCCGAGGGCGTTGACCGCGATCCCGGCGAGCAGGTCGAGGTACTCCTTGCCGGTCTCGTCCCACACCCGCGCACCCTGTCCGCGCACGAGCAGGCGCTGCGGGCGGCCGAGTGCGGGCAGGATCGAGCCGGAGTGGTGGGTGCGCCAGTCGGCGGACTGCGTCATGGGGTCTCCTCGGTGCCGTCGGGGCCGTCAGCGGTGCCGTGGCCGCCGGTGGCGCCGCGGTCGTCGGTGCTGTCGTGGCCGTCGTGCATGGTCGCCTGCGGGGTGTCGGCGGCCTCGTGGACCATGGTGCCGATGCCCTGCGTGGTGAAGATCTCGAGCAGGATCGAGTGCGCCATCCGGCCGTCGACGATGTGCGCCTGGCGCACCCCGCTGTCGACGGCGTCGAGCGCGGCGGTCATCTTGGGGATCATCCCGGAGTCGAGGCGCGGCAGCAGCGCGCGCAGCTCCTCGGGGGTGATCTGCGAGATCAGGCTGTCCTTGTCCGGCCAGTCGCGGTAGAGGCCGGGGACGTCGGTGAGCATGATGAGCTTGTCGGCCTGCATCTCCCGGGCGATCGCGGCGGCGGCGAGGTCGGCGTTGATGTTGAGCGGGGTGTCGGCCGCGCCGCCGAGCTCGGCGGCGATCGAGCAGATCACCGGCACGCGGCCGGCGTCGAGCAGCTCCTCGAGCACCTGCGTGTTGACCCGCCGGATCTCGCCGACCCGGCCGAGGTCGACGGTCTCGCCGTCGACCACGGTGGTCGTCGGCACGGCGAGGAGGAGGTCGGCGTCCTCGCCGGAGAGCCCGATCGCGGCGTCGCCGTTCATGTTGATGCGCGACACGATCTCCCGGTTGACCTGCCCGGCGAGCACCATCCGGATGACCTCGGCGGCCTCCGGGGAGGTCACGCGCTGGCCGCCGCGGAACTCGCTGGGGATCTGGAGACGTTCGAGCATGCGGGAGATCTGCGGGCCGCCGCCGTGGACGACGATCGGGCGCAGCCCGGCGAAGCGGAGGAACGCGATGTCGTCGGCGAAGGCCTGCTGGAGCTCGTGGGAGACCATCGCGTTGCCGCCGTACTTGATGACGATCGTGGCGCCGGCGAAGGTCTTGATCCACGGCAGCGCCTCGGTCAGGGTCTCGGCCTTGGCCTGGGCGCGCACAAGGCGCTCTGCTGGGGTGGGGTGCTGGCGTGCGGTCATGTCGAGTACGCGCTGTTCTCTTCGACGTAGTCATGGGTGAGGTCCGAGGTGAGGATCGTGCCCTCGGCGGTTCCGGCGTGGAGGTCGATCTCGACGACGACGCGGCGGTCGAAGAGCACCTCGGAGGGATCCGCCCCCGGGCTCGAGGCGACGCACACCGGCACGCCGTTGAAGGTCACGTCGATCGCGTCGGGCTCGAACTGTGCCGAGGTGATGCCGACCTGCGCGACGACGCGGCCCCAGTTGGGGTCCTCGCCGAACACGGCGGCCTTGAACAGGTTGGACCGGCCGACCGCGCGGGACACCTCGAGGGCCTGCTCCTCGGAGAAGGCGCCGCGGGTGGTGATGACGATGTCGTGGCCGGCACCCTCGGCGTCGATGTGGAGCTGGTGGGTGAGGTCCTCGCAGGCCTCGGTGAGCAGCGCGGTGAATTCGCCGGTGTCGGCCCGGTGGCCCGAGGCCCCGGAGCTCATGAGGATCACCGTGTCGTTCGTCGACATGCAGCCGTCGGTGTCGAGCCGGTCGAAGCTCCGTGCGGTCGCGGTGCGCAGGGCGGCGTCGAGCTCGGAGGCGTCGAGGACCGCATCGGTGGTGAGGACGACGAGCATCGTGGCGAGCCCCGGGGCGAGCATGCCGGCTCCCTTCGCCATCCCGCCGATCCGGTAGGCGGTGCCCTCGCGCTCGACCGTCTTGGGCACGGTGTCGGTCGTCATGATCGCCCGCGCGGCGGCCTCACCGCCGGCCGGTGCGGCCTGCGCGGTCTCGGCGAGCGCGGGGAGGCCGGCGAGGATCCGGTCGCGGAAGTCCTGCCCGCCGACGCCGATGAGCCCGGTCGAGCACACGAGCACGTCGAGCGCGTCGATGTCGAGGAGCTCTGCGGTGCGCTCTGCGGTGGCGTGGGTGGTCTCGAAGCCGAAGGAGCCGGTGTAGCAGTTCGCTCCCCCGGAGTTGAGGACGACGGCGCGGGCGCGGCCGTCGGCCGAGGCCTGCTGGGACCACAGCACCGGGTTGGCCCTGCACCGGTTGGAGGTGTAGACGGCGGCGACGGCATCGGATTCCCCGGTGTTGTGGACGAGGGCGAGGTCCGGGGTGCCGCTGGGCTTGAGGCCCGCGGTCGTCGCGGCAGCGGCGAAGCCGCGGGGGTAGGTCACGCTCATGGGGCGACTCCTTCGGTGGGCAGGGCGGTGGACTCCGGGAGCCCGAGGGCGAGGTGGGCGGACTGGAGTGCCTGGCCGGCGGTGCCGCGCACGAGGTTGTCGAGGGCGACGGAGACGAGCACGGTGCCGGCGCGGGCGTCGACGGCGCACTGGAGGTGCGCGGTGTTCGCCCCCGTCGTCGCCGCGGTGTGGGGCCACTGCCCGGCCGGCAGCAGGCGGACGAAGCGCTCCGCGGAGTAGGTGCGCTCGAACACGGACCGGACGTCCTCATCGCTCGCCTCCGCGGTGAGCGGGGCGGACAGCGTGGCGAGGATGCCGCGGGACATCGGCACGAGGGTCGGGGTGAAGGAGATCCGCACGCCCGGGTCGTCGACGGGGCGGCCGAGCACGCCGGCGAGGTTCTGCTCGATCTCCGGGACGTGCCGGTGGGTGCCGGCGGTGCCGTAGGGGCTCGCGTCGCCGAGCACCTCGGCGGCGAGCAGGTGGGGCTTGAGCGCCTTGCCGGCCCCGGACACGCCGTTGGCGAGCACCGCGGTGAGCCGGGTCGGGTCGACGAGCCCGGCGGCGAGCAGCGGCTGCAGGCCGAGCGTGACGGCGGTGACGTTGCAGCCGGGGACCGCGATGCGCCGCGTGGCGCGGAGCCTTTCGCGCTGCCGGGTGCCATCGGCGAGCAGGAGCTCGGGCAGGCCGTAGGTCCAGGTGCCGGGGTGCTCCGAGCCGTAGAAGGCCTCCCAGGCGCGCGCGGACTGCAGGCGGTGGTCGGCGGCGAGGTCGACGATGACGGTGTCCGGGGAGGACTCGGCGAGCTCGGCGGCGATCCGGCCGGAGGCGCCGTGCGGCAGCGCGAGGACGACGACGTCGTGTCCGGCGAGGACCGCGGCGGTCGACTCCTGCACGGTCATGTCCGCGTAGGCGACGAGGTGGGGCTGGTGCTCCCCGAGCCTGCTCCCTACTGTCGAATGGCCGCACACGGTTGTAACGTGAAGGTCTGGATGCCCGCTCAGGAGGCGCAGGACCTCGCCCCCGGCGTACCCGGTGGCCCCTGAGACGGCGACAGTGAAACCTGACATATGTATAACGATACATCACACACGGTAATTATTCATGCCGGTGTCCGCGGCCGACGGCCGCAGTAGAGGAGGCACTCCCATGCACGCTGTCCACGCCACCCGCAAGGGCGGACCCGAGGTCCTCGAGTACGTCGAGGTGCCGGACCCGAGCGCAGGTCCCGGCGAGCTGTTCGTCGCCGTCGAGGCCGCCGGCATCAACTTCATCGACACCTACCGCCGCTCGGGCATGTACCCGATGGACTTCCCGCACATCGTCGGCGTCGAGGGCGCCGGAGTGGTCGAGGCCGTCGGCGAGGGCGTCACCGGGTTCACGCCTGGCGACCGGGTGGCCTGGCACGATGCGCACGGCTCCTACGCGGAGAAGGTCGCCGTGCGCGCGGACATGGTCATGCGGGTGCCGCACGGCGTGTCCGCCGAGGCCGCAGCCGCGATCCCGCTGCAGGGGCTCACCGCGCAGTACCTCGCGACCGGCTCGCACCGGATCGAACCGGGCCAGACCGCGCTCGTCCACGCCGCCGCCGGCGGAGTGGGCCTGCTGCTCACCCAGATCATCAAGCACCTCGGCGGCCGGGTCATCGGCACGGTGGGCACCGAGGAGAAGGCGAAGCTCGCCCGGGGCGCCGGGGCCGACGAGGTGTTCCTCTACGGCGAGGGCGTCGACATCGCCGCGAAGGTGCGCGAGCTCACCGACGGTGCCGGCGTCGACGTCGCCTACGACGGGGTCGGGAAGGACACCTTCGACGCCTCGCTCGCCTCGCTGACAGTGCGCGGCTCGATGGTGCTGTTCGGTGCGGCCTCCGGTGCCGTGCCGCCCTTCGACATCCAGCGGCTCAACTCCTCCGGCGGGATCTTCCTGTCCCGGCCGTCGCTCCAGTGGTTCGTCACCAACCCCGAGGAGCTCGCCGAGCGCTCGGCGATGCTCTTCGACGGCCTGGAGAACGGCTGGCTCGACTTCCGGGTCGGGTCGACCTTCCCGCTCGCCGAGGCCGCCGAGGCCCACCGCGCGCTCGAGGGGCGGCGGACCACCGGCAAGGTCGTCCTCCTGCCCTGAGCCAGTCCCGAATCCACCGGGGTCCGGGAGCGGACGCGATGAGAGGCCGGTCGGTGCAGGTGCACCGGCCGGCCTCTCCGCGTTCCGCGCGCGGGCGCGTCAGAGGAACGGGATCGAGAGTCCGAGAAGGACGAGCACCCCGCCGGACACGAGGTCCATGGCGAGCGCGCCGCGCCTGCCCTCGAGCCGGCGGCCGAGCCCGGCGGCGGTGGCGACGAGGAGGAGGGAGTAGAGCGCGAACACCGCGACGATGGTGAGGACGAGGACGGCGATGAGACCGATCCCCTGCTCGCTCGGGAGGAACGCGGGGAACAGCGCGAGGAAGAACATCCCGGTCTTCGGGTTCGTCAGGCTGCTGAGCAGTCCGACCGGGAACGGCGAGCGGCGGCGGTCGACGCCGCGGCCGCTCGTCGCGGTCTCGACGGACGGGTCGGTGGGGTCGAGGATGACCTCGCCGTCGGGAGCGGCGATCCCGGCATGGACCTCACCGCTCGTCGTCACGGGCACGAGGGCCGGAGCGGAAGCGGGGGCGCCCGGGGCCGCCGCGGTCTCCTGGGCACCGGCGCCGCCCGCTGCGACGAGCACCGCGCGGACGGAGGCGGTGCGGGAGCGGAGGGCGCGCTCCGCGGTCCAGACGCCCCACAGGGTGCGCACGCCGAGGAACGTCAGGTAGATGCCGCCGCACACCGCGAGGACGGTGCGCGCCGTCGGATGGCTCTGGAGCAGGGCGGCGATCCCGGACAGCGCGAGGATCGCCCACACGGTGATGCCGCACGCGGCCGCGGAGGCGTAGACGATCCCCCGGCGGAACGACTGCGCGCCGTAGCGGATGGTGAGAAAGGTGTCGGGCCCCGGCGTCACCGCGAGGATGAGCGCCGCTCCGAGGAAGGCGATGAACTCCGCGCCGGTCATGCGTCCGTGCGTCCTGCGTGCATGGCTGTGGGCCCTTTCGTCATGGGAGAGCGCCCGCACGGTCCGGCGGGCGCCCGGTCCAGGATGCACCGCCGCGACCATTCGCGTCCACCCGACTGTTCCTGATGATCATTCGGTTCTGACTTATGATCGTTCCATGCAGAATCTCCACCGCCTCCGGGTGTGGCGCGCGGTCGTCGCGAGCGGCTCCGTGCAGCAGGCCGCGCGCAATCTCGGGAACTCCCCCGCGACGGTGAGCCAGCACATCATCGCGCTCCAGCGCGAGGTCGCAGCCCCCCTCTACCGCCGGGACGGCCGCGGCATCGCCGTCACCGAGGCGGGGCACGCGCTCGCCGCCCGCTCCGAGGCCCTCCTCGCCGAGGCGGCCGACCTGCAGACGTTCGTCGACCGGCTCGCGGCGGGGCCGGCGACGCGGCTCACCCTCGGCAGCTTCTCCTCGGCGACGACGGTGTGGCTGCCCGATGTCCTCCGCGCCGCCCAGCTCCGCTTCCCCGGTCTCCACATGGAGATCCTCGCCAACGAGCCCGCACCGCCCGGCGAGCGCGCCTTCGCCGACATCGAGGTGCGCGCGGAGTCCGGTCTCGCAGATCCGGTGCGGATGCGCGGCCACGATCGCGACGAGCTCCTCGACGACGCGTACGTCGTCGTCACCGAGGCCGACCACCCGCTCGCGCAGGCCCCGGAGGTGCGGATGGCCGAGCTCGCCGAGCACGCGCTCGTCGACCTCCATGTGCAGGGCAGTCCGTCCGGCGAGGTCATCGACGAGGCGGCCCGCGCGGCCGGGCTCGACCTCCGCTACGCGGCCGGCGCCGACGACCACCACGGAGTGCGCGCGATGGTCGCGGCGGGAATGGGGGTCACCGTGCTGCCGCTGCTCGCCACGCTCGACCTGCCCGCCGGGCTCGTCGTGCGCCCGCTCCTCGATCCCACACCCGTGCGCCGGATCGCTCTCCACGTCCGCCAGACGATGTCGGCCCTGCCCCACGTCGTATTCCTCCGCCGGGAGATCGGCCGGGTCGCCCGGGCCTACGCGGAGGACCTCGCCGCCCGGGGCCCGCAGGGGACGGCTATCTGAATCTGCGCTCGCGCAGCGCCGGGGCGAGGACGACCGCGGAGAGCACGAATCCGACGAGGAGCACCCACGCGCCGAAGTACGTGAACAGGCGCAGGTCCGGGGCGAGCGGCGGCCCGAAGTCCGCCGTCATCATCATCACGCCGCCGAGGATGAAGGCGGTGGCGATGATGACCTGGATGAACTGGTCGACCGTCGAGCGCACGAGGTTCTTGATGAGGTCGATGTTGAGACCGCTCGTGCCGATGTCGAGCGTGCCGTCCTGGAGGTGCTTGACCACCCGGCTGAGCTCGACCGGCAGGCTGGCGAGCACCGGCAGCGTCGACCCGACGTAGAGGGTGAGGTTCTCCGCCGACTCCGCGAGGTCGCGGGATTCGCGCATGAGCTCGTCCGCGTGCTCGCGGACCATGTCGAGGAGATCGATGGACGGGTCGAGGATCCGCAGGCTGCCCTCGAGGGTGCTGATGGCGCGGAAGGCGTTCGCGACGGCGGACGGCATCTCGAAGCCCTGCGCCATGACGAACTCGAGGAGCTCCCCGAACAGCGCCGAGGAGCCGGCGGGCATGCCGCCCTCGAACTGGAGCATGATCTGGCCGATGTCGCGCTGCATCGACCGCAGGTCGATGCCCACGGGAGTGCCGAAGATGTCCAGCACGGCGTTCATCGCGGCCTCGGAGTTCTGGTGCTCGAAGGCGAGGAGGAGCAGGGTGATGTCGCGCCGGTCGCGGCGATCGATCCGGCCGACGCTGCCGAAGTCGATGAGCCCGGCCCGGCCGGAGGTGTCGATCATGATGTTGCCGGCGTGCAGGTCGGCGTGGAAGATCCCCTTGATGAGCACCTGGCGGGCGACCATGAGGAAGAGGTCGCGGGCGATGTCTGCCCGCGCGATGTCCGACAGGCCCTCGAGCACGGGGCCGGCCTTGGCCAGCGGGACCCCGCGGATCCGTTCGAGGACGATGACCCGCTCACCGCTGAGCTCGGGATAGACCTGCGGGATCCGCACGACCGAGTCCTCGAGGTGAGACGTCGCGTTCCGCAGGGCGATGGTCTGCCGCAGCTCGCCGCGGTAGTCGAGCTCCTCGGCCAGGGTCTCGAGGAAGCCGCGGGCGATCGCGGTGACCCCGATCGAGCGCGCCCAGCCGGCGGTGCGCTCGAGCCGTTCGGCGAGCGTCATGACGATGTCGGAGTCCGCTCGCACCTGCCGGCGCAGCTTGGGGCGCTGGACTTTGACGACGACCTCGGTGCCGTCGAAGGCGACCGCGCGGTAAACCTGGGCGACCGAGGCGGCGGCGAGCGGCACGGTGTCGAACTCGGCGAACACCTCGTGGACGGGGCGCCCCCACGCGGATTCGAGCTCGGCGCGGATGTCCTCGAAGGGCACGGCGGGGACGTCGGACTGGAGCTTCGAGAACTCCTCGACGAACTCCGGCGGCACCATGTCGGCGCGGGTGGCGACGAACTGCCCGAGCTTGACGAAGGTCACCCCGGCGGCGGCGAACGCCTCCGCGGTGGTCTTCGCGATCTCGCGGGTGGACACGCGCAGCGTCGGGATCCGCGGACGCATGTACCGTGCGAGCCCGTACCGGAGGAGGATCCGCTGGATCTGGGAGAGCCGGCTCACCCGGCGGTACCAGACCGGGACGCGCGTGGCGGAGCGGAGGAGGTGGGTGAAAGAGCCGCTGGGGAGGACGAGCTCGATCGCGAGGAGGATCGCCATCTGGACGACGATGAGCCAGGCGAACACGAGGAGGAACACCATGACGGCGGGGAAGCTCATCTCGATCCACGGGATGTCGCCGTCCTGGGAGATCCCGAACATCTCGAAGGCCTGGAGGGTGATCGGCCACAGCGACATGCCGATGACGAGGGAGACGATCGTGTTGCGCAGCGCGCCGGTGCCCACGGTGATCGTGCGGCGGACGAGCACGCCGACGACGACGGCGTTGAGGAGCCCGAGCAGGATCGACCAGAGGATATTCACAGGACCACCTGTCGTGTCGGGGCGGGTCGGGTCGGACCCAGCCTACCGGTCCGGATCAGCCCTCCCGGGGATCGAGGCGGAGGCGGCGGGTGTTCGCCGCGAGGCCGTCGGCGGCCGCGGCGAGGGACTCCGGGGTGTCGACCCCGGCGCGCACATAGCGCCCGGACCAGGCGTCGAGCCAGCCGCCGGCGAGCGCGAGCGCGAGGTCGACGAGGGCGGCCGGGGAGGTCCAGTCGTCTCCGGTGCGCCGGTCGTGGATCGGCATCGAGCGGGTCATGTCGGATTCGATGACGCCCGGGGACATCTCGAAGATCCGCAGCCCGCGCTCCCAGCCGAAGTGGTGCACGGAGTCGGCGAGTCGGAACAGGGCCGCCTTCGACGCGGAATAGGCCGCGTACTGCGGGGTGCCGGTGGCGCCGGAGCCGGAGTTGAGGTCGATGATCCGCACCGGTTCCCCGGTCGCGGCGGCGACATCGAGGAGATGGGGGACGAACCGGTGGACGACGAGGAACGGGCCGATGGTGTTCGTCCTGATTACGCGGACGAGGTCGGCCGGATCGGCCTCCCAGACCGGGCCCTCGGTCGATTCGATGACCCCGGCGTTGTTGACGAGCACGCCGAGCCGGATGCCGCGCTCGGCCTCGAGACCGGTCACCGTGTCCAGCAGTGCCGCGACGCTCTCAGGGTCCGCGACGTCCAGCCGCACTCCGAGCACCGTGGCCCCGGTCTGCTGCGCGATCTCCGCGGCCGCGCGCTCGGCACCGGCGGCGGAGGTAGCGGTGAGGAGCACCGGATGCCCTGCGGCGGCGAAACCGGCCGCGAGGTGGCGGCCGATCCCCCGGCTGCCACCGGTGACGAGGACGAGCGTGGAGTCATTCATCGGCTCAGCTCCTCACCTCGGCGCCGAACCGCTGCGCGGCGACGGCGGTGGCGGCCTCGCGCAGCGCGGAGGCCTCGTCGGCGGTGAGCGTGCGGTCCGCGGCACGGAAGGTCATCCGGAACGCCAGGGACTTCCGTCCCTCGGGCACCTGGTCACCGGTGTAGACGTCGAACACCTCGAGGGTCTCGAGCTCCGCACCCGCCCCGTCCCGCAGGGCCCGTGCGACCTCGGCGGCCGGGGTGTCGGCGGCGACGACGAGCGCGACGTCCTGGCGGGACACCGGGTAGGTGGACAGGACGCCGGCCCAATCACGGGAGTCCTCCTGGCCGAGCAGCGCGTCGAGGTCGATCTCGAAGGCCACGCTGCGCTTCGGCAGGCCGAGGTTCTCGAGCACCTTGGGGTGGAGCTCCCCGGCGTGGCCGAGCACGGTGCCGTCGGCGAGCACGAACTCCGCGCACCGCCCCGGGTGGAACGGCGCCCGGCGGGCTGCGCGCACCTCGGCGCCGAGACCGCACGCCGCGACCATCCGGCGCACTGTGTCGATGACGTCGGCGGCCTCGGCGGCCCGTCCGGCACCCCAGGTGCCGGGCAGCTCCGCGCGGCCGGCGATGACTCCGGCGTAGTGGAAGGGCTGGGGCGGGACGGAGTCGCGGATCGCCGCGAGCTCGTCGGCGCTCGGGTGGTAGCCGGGCTCGAACCGCAGCCCGGGTTCGGGCGCGCGCTCGGGCAGGGTCACCATGCCGGCCTCGAACACCGCGACGTCCTTGAAGCCGCGACCGGTGTTGCGTGCGATGGCGTCGACGAGCGTGGCGAGCAGGTGGGTGCGCATGAGCGGCTGGTCGTCGGCCATCGGGTTGGCGAGTCGGACGGCCCGGCGGCGGGCGTCGTCGGCGGGCAGGAGCAGCTCATCGCTGCGCTTGTCCGAGGTGAACGGGTAGGTGAGCACCTCGGTGTAGCCGAGCCCGGCGAGCAGGTTCGACAGGCGCCGGCGGGCCCGCTGCGCGGCGGTGAGGCCGCGGCCGCCCGGGGCCTGGGGCAGCACCGAGGGGATGCGGTCGTAGCCGCCTGCCCGGGCGATCTCCTCGACGAGGTCGATCGGATCGGTGAGGTCGGAGCGCCATGTCGGCACGGTGACCTGCGCGGTGTCGCCGCTGACCTCGACGTGCGCGCCGATCGCCTCGAGCAGCCCGGTGACCTCGGCCGGCGAGTAGTCGACCCCGACCTTCCGGGCGGCCAGATCGAGCGGCAGGGCGATGGTGCGGGCGGCGGGCGCCTCGCCTGCGACGGTGGTCGCCGGGTCGAGGGTGCCGCCGCCGAGCTCGACGAGGAGCTCCGCGGCACGCTGGGCGGCCACCGGGCCGAGTGCCGGGTCGACGCCGCGCTCGAAGCGGCGCGAGGCCTCCGAGGGCAGCCGGTGCCGGCGGGCGGTGCGGGCGATCGAGACCTCGTCGAAGTGCGCGGCCTCGAGGAGGATGTTCCGGGTGGTCGCGGACACCTCGAGCGCGGCGCCGCCCATGACGCCGGCGAGCCCGATGATGCGGGAGTCGCCGTCGGACTCGTCGGTGATGAGGAGGTCCTCGGGATCGAGCGTGCGGGTGACGTCGTCGAGCGTGGTGAGCTTCTCCCCGGAACGTGCGCGGCGCACGACGATGCGCCGGCCGAGCAGGTCGAGGTCGTAGGCGTGGAGCGGCTGACCGAGCTCGAGCATGACGTAGTTCGTCACGTCGACGGCGAGGCTGATGGGGCGCATCCCGGCTTCGAGGAGCCGGCGCTGCATCCAGAACGGGGTGCGCGCGCCCGGGTCGATGTCGCGGACGATGAGCGCGGTGAAGCGCGAGCAGCCGGGCACCCCGTGGATCGGGGCGTCGTCGGCGAGGTCGACCGGGAAGCCGTCGGCGGTGGGGTCTGCGACCGGGCGGTTCGCCGGATCGCGGAACGCCTGGCCCTTGAGCATCGCGTACTCGCGCGCGATGCCGCGGATCGAGAGCTGGTAGCCGCGGTCGGGGGTGACGTTGACGTCGAGCGTGGTGCGGTCGAGGCCGAGGAGTGCTGCGGCGTCGTCCCCGGGCTCGCCGGTGAGGCCGAGCGCGGTGAGCACGATGATGCCGTCGTGGTCTTCGCCGAGACCGAGCTCGCGCAGCGAGCAGATCATGCCGTCGGACACGTGACCGTAGGTTGTGCGCGCCGCAATCCGGAAGTCGCCGGGCAGCACGGCACCGGGGAGCGCGGCGACGACGAGGTCGCCTGCGGAGAAGTTGTGGGCGCCGCACACGATGCCGCGCGGCTCGTCCTCCCCGACGTCCACCTGGCACCAGTTGATCGTCTTGCCGTTGGAGTGCTCCTCCGGCTCGAGCGCGAGGACGCGGCCGACGACGAGCGGGCCGGACACCTCGGGACCGAAGAAGTCCTCCTCCTCGAGGCCGATGCCCGCGAGGTCGGCGGCGAGCTGGTGCGGGTCGTCGACGACGGTCAGGTCGACGTGCTCGGAGAGCCATTCGAGTGGGACGCGCATCAGGCGTTCACCCCGAACCGGGCGGAGAAGCGGAGGTCGCCCTCGACCATGTCGTGCATGTCGTTGATCCCTTCCTGGAGCATGAGCGTGCGCTCGATGCCCATTCCGAATGCGAAGCCCTGGTACTCCTCGGGGTCGATCCCGGCGGCGCGGAGCACGTTGGGGTGCACCATGCCGCAACCGCCCCACTCGATCCAGCCGGGACCGCCGACCTTGTTCGGGAACCAGAAGTCCATCTCCGCGCTCGGCTCGGTGAAGGGGAAGAAGCTCGGGCGCAGCCGGGTGCGGGACTCGGGTCCGAACATCGCACGGGCGAAGTCGTCGAGCGTGCCCTTGAGGTGCGCCATCGTCAGGCCGCGGTCGATCGCGATGCCCTCGATCTGGTGGAACACCGGGGTGTGGGTGGCATCGAGCTCGTCGGTGCGGAAGACCTTGCCCGGGCACACGACGTAGAGCGGCACACCGCGCTCGAGCAGCGAGCGGGACTGCACCGGGGAGGTGTGGGTGCGCAGCACGAGGGCGGCGTCCTCCGGGTCGAGGAAGAAGGTGTCCTGCATCTGCCGGGCAGGGTGGTCGGGGCCGAAGTTGAGGGAGTCGAAGTTGAGCCATTCGGCCTCGACCTCGGGGCCCTCGGCGACCTCCCAGCCGTGGGCGATGAAGTGGTCGGCCACGCGCTCCTGGAGCAGCTGCAGCGGGTGGCGGGCGCCGGTGGAGCGGCGAGCGGTGGGGAGGGTGACGTCGATGGTCTCCGCGACGAGCACCTCGGCCTCGCGCTGCTCCTCGAGCTCGGCCAGCCGGGCGTCGTGGGCACGCTTGACCGCGCCGCGGGACTGCCCGACGAGCTTGCCGGCCTGGGCCTTCTCCGCCTGGTCGAGCTGCCCGATGCCGCGGTTGGCCAGTGCCAGCGGGGAGCGGTCGCCCATGTGATCGATCTTGGCGGCCTTGAGCGCGTCGAGGGTGTCGGCGGCGGCGAATGCGGCGGCCGCGGCGTCCACTGCGGCGGCGACCGCGGTCTCGTCCCGCGGATCGAGGTGCTCTGTCATCGGCCTTCTTTCTCTCGTGGTGAACCGACCGTCCATCAGTCTAACGAAGGTTGGCCCCGCTCCGGCGTCGCTATGCTGGGGGTCATGCCCGCCCTGCCGCACTCCCGCCTGGTTCTCGCCGGGTTGTCGCTGGGCACCATGCTCAATCCGCTGAACTCGACGATGATCACCGTCGCGCTCATCGCGATCGCCCGCGACCTCGGGGCGACGTTCGTCGAGGTGAGTTGGGTCGTCACCGTGTTCTACCTCGTGTCGTGCACCGCGCAGCCGGTGCTCGGCCGGTTCGCCGACCGCTACGGCCCGCAGCGGATCTTCGTGTCCGGGATGCTCGTCGTCCTCATCGCCGCGGTATGGGGCTCGCTCGCGCGCGACATCGTGGGGCTCAGCGCGGCCCGCGGCCTGCTCGCCCTCGGCACCGCGTGCGCGTACCCGTCCGCAGTCAACCTGCTGGGCCGGTGGGTGCGGCCGGGGCCCGATTCGGTGCGGGCGCTCGGCGGGATCCAGGTGGTGAACTTCCTCGGGATGGCGCTCGGGCCGGCGCTCGGCGGTCTCGCGCTCGCGCTGTTCGACTGGTCGGCGCAGTTCTGGCTCAACATCCCGCTCGCGCTCGGCGCCGGCATCATCGTCGCCCTCGCCGCGCCCCGGGACTCCGCCCGTGGATACTCCGCGGGGAGCACGGGACCCGCCGCCGAGGCGCCCGCGGACGCGCCCGGTGCGGGCACCTCGGCTCCCGGCGGCACCAGGGACGGCACGGACCGGGGAGGTGGTGGACCGCGGCGCGGGCTGCTCGCGGTCTTCTTCACCGCCGATGTCCCCGGGGTCCTCGGGTTCTCGCTGGCGATGTCGGCGCTCATCCTCGCGCTGCTCGACTCGGTCCCCGGAATGCGTGCACCGCTGGCCGTGCTCGCGGTGGGCGCCGGGGTGCTGTTCGTGCTGTGGGAGCTCCGCGCCCCGGTGCCGGTGCTCGATCTGCGCGCGCTCCGGGCGAACCCCGCGCTGCTCATGGTGCTGCTCCAGTTCGGCCTGTTCAACGTCGTGTTCTACCTGGTGCTGTTCGGGTTCCCGCCGTTCCTCGAGGCGGTCGTCGGGATGCCGGTGGCGCAGGTGGGACTGTGCATGGCCGCGCTCGCGGTGGTGTCGGCGTCGATGGTCGCCCCGGCCACCCGGCTCCTCGGCCGGTGGGGGCTGCGGCGGTTCCTCGTCCTCGGGTCGGCGATCCTGCTCCTCGGGGTCGTCGTGCTCCTGCCGATCGGCACCGGGTCCGAGTGGTGGCTCAGCGCACTCGCCCTCGTGCTCCTCGGCGTCCCCTACGGCCTCATCCCGCTCGGGCTCAATCAGGCGATGTTCACCGCCGCCCGGGTCGGCGCGGCCGGGGTGGCGGCCGGGCTGTTCCAGCTCGCACGCTATCTGGGGGCGGTCGTCGCGATGGTAATCATGGCGGTCATCGTCGGGGATGCGATCTCCCCGGCGGGCTGGATGTCCCTCGTCGTCGCGATGATCGTCGTCACCGGGCTCGGCATCCTGCTCGTGCTCGCATCCCGCCCACCGCGCGCCGGCCGGTGACCGGGCCGATCACGTGGCGGGCCCGGGCCCGAGGCGAGTTCGGGCACGAGGCGCATCCGCTCCCCAGGCGCACCCGGGTGTTGCCCGGGCACCCGGCCGCGGCGAGACTGGGGACATGAGTGGAGCCCCGAGTGAGAGCCGTGAGTCGTCCGCTGCGTCCCGCGCCCAGGCACTCGCGCGGTTCGAATCCGCCGCCCGGTCCGCCGTGGAATCCCGACGCCTGCCCGCGCTCCTCGCCCTCACCGCAGGCCGAGAGACCTACTCCTTCTCCGCGACCCCGCCCGGCGGGGAGCTCCTGAGCGAGGACACGGTGGTGTGGTACGCCTCGCTGTCGAAGACGTTCACCGCGCTCGCCGCCCTCCGCCTCGTCGACGCAGGCCTGCTCGACCTCGACGCCCCGATCACCGATGTCACCCACCTCCGGGAGGTCCGGATCCTCACCGGGTACGACGCGTCCGGCGCCCGGTATGCCGTGCCGCGGACACCGATCTCCGCGCGGATGCTGCTGACCCACACCGCCGGGTTCGGCTACGACTTCCTCGAGTCGCGCCTCGGCCGCTATGCCCGCGAGCACGCGGTGCCCTCCCGGGCGAGCAGCCGCGCCGCCAGCCTCGAGCTGCCGCTCATCGCGGAACCGGGCACCCAGTGGAACTACGGGATCGGCATCGACCTGCTCGGGGTCGTGCTCGAGGCCCGGTGCGGGGAGACCTTGGAGCGCATTCTGCGCACCTGGGTGCTCGATCCGCTGGGCCTCGATTCGGTGCGCTTCGGCCCTCACGGCCCGGCGGCGCCGATGCACTCGCGCACGCGGTACGAGGACGGGAGCGCGCGGCTCGCCCCGCTCGACCTGCGCTACCCCGACGATCCGGAGCAGGCCGCCGGCGGGGGCGGGCTCTACGGCACACCGCGGGACTTCCTCCGGCTGCTCCGCGCGCTGCTCGCCGATTCCGCCCCGCAGCGCTCCAATTCACCGGGCTCCCCCGCACCTCACTCGGCCGACTCGGGCTCCCCTGCACTCGGCTCCCCCGGCATCACCGGTGCGCCGCTGCTGAGCCCGGTGCTCTCCGCCGAGGCGCGCCGGGCCCAGTTGCCCGCCAGCTGGGTCTCCCCACGCCGCTCGGCGCTGCCGGCGAGCACGGAGGACTGGGACTTCATCCCGGAGCAGGGCGACAACTGGTCGCTGCTCGGAATGACGAATACACGGACCGGCCCCCATGGCCGCGCTCCGGGCGGGCTCATGTGGGCCGGTCTGTGCAACTCCTACTTCTGGGTCGACTGGGAGAACCGGGACTGCGGGGCGCTGTTCACACAGATGCTGCCGTTCGCCGACCCGTGCGCCCTCGAGCTGTTCTCGCTCCTCGAGGCGACGATCCCCCGCACCTGACCCCTTCGCACCGGCCCCGGCGGGTGGTCCTCGGCGCTCTCAGTCCGCGGTCGAGGCGAAGGCGCCGTGCGGGTGGGCGAGCTGGTCGTCGGGGGCGACCGGGCCGATCGCGTCCCACAGCTCTACCCAGGCGCCGTCCTCGATCCGCCACAGTTCGCAGAAGAAGTGCCGCTCCCCCGCGATCGACCCCTCGGAGTAGGTGAGGACGAAGTCCCCGTCCGCGACGGACCGGTGCATCGTGTCGTAGGTCAGCGCCGAGCCGTCGGCCTTGAGCTGCTCGAGGAAGTCGACCATGTTCTGCACACCGTCGGCGATGTCCCCGGAGTGCTGCGCGAACCGGTCGTCGGCGCGGGTGAACTCGCCGGCCGAGGCGTAGTCCTGTCCCTGGAGGAATCGCGTCCACGCCGTCTCGACGAAGGCGCGGCTCGCCTCGGAGTCGGCGGTCGGGTCGACCTCGGTGGGCCCGTCGAGCTGGGTCCGTCCGGAGGCGTTGGGCGGCGTCTGCTCGACGAGGCCGTCCCAGTGCTCGACGATCTTCCCGTCGGCCACCCGGTAGATGTCGAAGCCCACGTAGACGGTGTCCGGGTCGAGCCCGGGGTAGGCGCCGTGGAGGGCGACGAGGCCCTTCTCCTCGTCGACGAGGACGCGGGCGACGTCGTGCCGCAGGCCGTCGCCGGCCCCGCTGACGAGGGCGCGCAGGCCGTCCTTGCCGTCGGCGACGAGCGGGGAGTGCTCGACGTAGTCGGCGGAGAAGTTCCGGTCGAGCGTGGAGAGGTCGTGCTCGGTGAAGAGCTCCCGGTCCGCGGTGAGGACGAGTTCTCGGATGTCGGTCATCTTCTGCTCCTTGGTCGCTGGGCGGTGGGGCGCCTGCGGACCCGGTCGCACACCGGTGTGCGGCCGGAGAAGTGCGGGCCCGTCCGCTTCCCAGGCTACGCCCCGCGGCCGTGCGGGGACACCCCTGCGGCAGCCCGCGAGACCACGCCTCTCGCCGCGGTGCGGGTGGTTACGCCTGGGCGGCGCGGGCGCTCTCGTAGATGCAGATCGCGGCGGCGGTGCCGAGGTTGAGGCTCTCCGCGCGCCCGTAGATCGGGATCGCCACCGCACCGTCGCACTCGGCGCGGTCCTTCTCCGGCAGCCCCCATGCCTCGTTGCCGAACACCCACAGGGTGGGCCGGGCGAGATCGAGTCCGGTCTCCCACGGCTGGTGGAGGTCGTGGGCCGGCGGGTGGGCGTCGGCGGCGAGCACCTGGAGCCCGCGGGCCCGGGCGAGCTCGGCCACCTCGGGCAGGCCCACCCCGGTGACCACGGGGACGTGGAAGAGGGAGCCGGCGGTCGAGCGGACGGTCTTCGGGTTGTAGACGTCGACGCTCGAGGAGGTGATGATCACCGCGTCGGCGCCGGCGGCGTCGGCGACCCGCAGGACGGTCCCGGCATTGCCGGGGTCGCGCACCTGGGACAGCACGACGACGAGGCGCGCGCGCTCGGTCACGATCTCGGTGAGCGGCACGTCGAGGGTCGAGCAGACGGCGACGATCCCCTGCGAGGCGACGGTGTCGGAGATCTCTCCGATGAGCGCGTCGGCGATCGCGCGGACCGGGATCCGGGCCGCCGCGGCGGTTCCGAGGATGTCGGTGTGACGGGCGGCGGTCTCCTCGGTGACGAAGACCTCGATCACCTGGACCGGCACGGGTGCGCCCCGATCCCCGGCGGCGGCCACGGCCTCGCGGACCGCTTGGGGCCCCTCGGCGAGGAACCGGCCCTCCTTGGTCCGCCACGAGCGGTTTGCCAGCTTGGCGGCGGCGCGGATGCGGGCGGACTTCGGCGAGGTGATGCGGTCGTCGGCGGGCGTCGGGGTGCGGCTCATGCCCTCCAGCCTAGTGGTGCGCCGGGCCGGTGAATAGTGCGATCCCGGGGAATCGGTGTCGATTCCCCGGGATCGGCGACCGGCGGATCCGCCGTGGGCGGAGCGCGATCAGGCTGCGGAGGTCTTGGCGGCGTTGACGTCGGCCGGCAGGGCTTCCTTGGCGATCTTGACGAGCGCGGCGAAGGTCGCGGCGTCGTTGACGGCGAGCTCGGCGAGCATGCGGCGGTCGACCTCGACACCGGCGCCCTTGAGACCCTGGATGAAACGGTTGTAGGTCATGCCGTTGGCGCGCGCCCCGGCGTTGATCCGCTGGATCCAGAGGCGACGGAAGTCGCCCTTCCGGGCGCGACGGTCGCGGTAGCTGTAGACCAGCGAGTGGATGACCTGCTCTTTGGCCTTGCGGTAGAGACGGGACCGCTGTCCGCGGTAGCCGCTCGCGCGGTCGAGGATGACCCGGCGCTTCTTCTTGGCGTTGAGCGCCCTTTTCACACGTGCCACGTGTACTCCTTAGAACGAATCGGGTGCCGCACTGCGGCGGCGCAGGCCTGCACGGCCTCGGGAACCGGTGATCAGCGCTTGCCCAGCAGCTTGAGGGCCTTGGCGGCGTCACCCTTGGTCAGCGTCTGGTCCATCGACAGCCGACGCTTGCGGCGTGAGGACTTGTGCTCGGCGAGGTGGCGATTGTTCACGCGCTCGCGCATGACCTTGCCGCTGCCGGTGAGGCGCAGGCGCTTCTTGGCGCCGCTGTGGGTCTTCTGCTTCGGCATGGTGCCGTTCTCCTTCTCATGTCGACGCGCCGGTGGGAACCGGTGCGATCGACGATCGGTGTGCGTGTCGCGCGCTCGCGCCCACCCGCGGTGCGGGCCGGGTGCGAGCACGAAGAACTTATGACTCGTCGTCGTCGGCGGGAGCGGTGCCCGCCTTGGCCTGGGCCGCCCGTTCGCGCCGGGACTTGACCTCGGCGCTCGCACCCTTGGCGTCGCGGCTCGCCTTGCGGGATTCCGCCTTGGCGTCCGCCTTGTTGCGGAAGGGTGCCACGACCATCACCATGTTCCGGCCGTCCACACGCGGCGAGGACTCGACGGAGCCGAGCTCGGACACGTCCTCGGCCAGCCGGTTGAGCAGCTTGATGCCCATCTCGGGGCGCGACTGCTCGCGACCGCGGAACATGATCATGACCTTGACCTTGTCGCCGCCGGCGAGGAACCGGGAGACGTGGCCCTTCTTGGTCTCGTAGTCGTGCTCGTCGATCTTCAGCCGGAACCGGATCTCCTTCAGCGCCATGTTGGCCTGATTCTTCCGGGACTCGCGTGCCTTCTGAGCGGATTCGTACTTGAACTTGCCGTAGTCCATGAGCTTGGCCACGGGCGGCTTGGCCTGCGGTGCCACCTCGACGAGGTCGAGGTCTGCCTCGCGGGCGAGGTCGAGTGCCTTGCGGATGGCGACGATCCCCACCTGCTCCCCGTTGGGGCCGACCAGGCGGACTTCCGGTACCCGAATCCGATCATTGATGCGCGGCTCGCTGATGTGCTCGCTCCTTCTTCGACGATGAGGTGAACCGAAAGAGAAAAGGCCCCCTTCGGCACATGCGAAGGGAGCCCGGTTCGAAGCACACGCACGCGGAGACCACGTCCGATCGGTCCGTGTGGAGCAGGACCGTGTTCGAGAACCCGATCGCCTGAGGCGATCCAGGTGGGAGCCAGGCTCCTCTTTGCACCCGTTCATCGTACTACGCCCGGTGCCGGACTGCACAATCGAGCCCCGCCGCGGGTGCCGCACAGCCTCTCCCGCGCCCGGGACGGCGCCACGGTGTTGCCGAGCCGACCCCTCCTCGGGTGTGGGTGGACGGCGGACCGCGCCCGGGGCGGGGCGCCGCCGTGCCGGAGCAGGGCCCAGGATATGGGATGCTGGGGGGATGACCGAACCGCACACGAATCCCCCACTCGACCCCGCCTCGGACGCGGACGCCCAGGCCGTCCGGGACATCGCCGAGGTGCCGGCCGTCGAGATCATCTCCGCGGCCGCCGTCCACCTCATGAGCGCCGCCGCCGTCAAGTGCGGTCTCGCCGAGGACACCGACGCGCAGAGCGCCGCCGAGCTCACCGACCTCGACGAGGCGCGCAAGCTCATCACCGCCCTCGCCGGACTCGTCACTGCCGGCGCCACAGAGATCGGCGACCACCACGCCCGGCCGCTGCGCGACGGGCTGCGCAGCCTGCAGCTCGCGTTCCGCGAGGCCTCGTCGATCCCCGACGCCCCCGGCCAGGGGCCCGGAGAGAAGTTCACCGGCCCGGTCCGCTGACCCGCCCGGGCCCCGCTCACCGATCCCTCCCCGCAGAACTGCGCGGTATCCGGATCCGGTCGCGCAATTGCGCGCTCGGTTTCGGATACCGCGCAGTTCGCGGCTGTGCCCCGCTCAGTCGAAATAGCTCGGGACGTCGATCGCGCCGCCGCCGGCCGTGAAGTCCCGCTCGACGGCCGCGGCGAGCGCGTCGTCGCACAGGTAGTCGAGGGCGGTGGCGGCCAGCCCGTAGGCCCCGTCGACCACCGCGGCATCGGCCCGCGGGGACGCGGCGGCATCGGCGAAGGCGCGGGTGTGCCAGGCGACGTCGGCGTCCGCGATCGCGATCGTCGGGTGGATCCCCGGCATCCGCCAGCTCACGTTCCCGAAGTCCGTCGAGGCCGCGAGCGTGTCCGGCACGATCCCGGCCGGCACGGGCTGCCGTCCGCGCTCCTGCTCGTGGACGGCCCAGCGCGCGGCGAGCTCGCCGCTGGCCCGCACCGGCAGGCTCGGCGGATTGGCGTCCCAGCCGACCTCGACCCCGCAGCCCGTCATGAGCGCCGCGCCGCGGGCGATGTCCTCGACCCGGGCGGAGAGCTCGCGCAGGGTCTGCGGGTACGCGGAGCGGACGTACACGCTCACCCGTGCCGACTCGGTGATGATCGACGGCCGGTCCCCGCCGTCCGGGATCGAGGCGTGGACGCGGTCGACGGGGAGCATCTGCTGGCGCAGCAGTCCGATCCCCTGGTACATGAGCGCGGCCGCGTCGAGCGCGTTGCGCCCCATGAACGGCTGCGCCGAGGCATGCGCGGCGATCCCGCGGAACGTGACGTCGAGCGTGCGCCGTCCGAGCCAGGTCTGCTCCGCGGCATCGGTGCCCGAGGGATGGAGCATGAGCGCGGCGTCGATGCCGGCGAAGGCCCCGTGGCGGGCCATGATCTCCTTGCCGGTGCGCCCCTCCTCCGCCGGCGTGCCGAGGAGCACGACCCGTCCGGGCAGCGGCGTGGCGGGGTCGGTGCCGCGCATGACGTCGACGACGGCGAGGAAGGCGCCCACGGCCGAGGCGGCGATGACGTTGTGGCCGCAGGCATGGCCGATGCCGGGCAGCGCATCGTACTCGGCGAGCAAGGCGACGGTCCGACCGGTGTCCGCGCTCCCCCAGCCCGCCTCGAGCGCGGTGTCGAGGCCGTGCACCCCGATCTCCGCACTCACCCCGGCACCGGCGAGGACGCCCTCGAGGAGGCGCACCGAGCGATGCTCCTCGAAGGCCACCTCGGCGGTGCGGTGGACAGCATGGGAGAGCGCGACGAGGCGCTCCCGCCGACCCTCGAGCGCGGCGCGGAGGCGGTGGAGGACGGAGACCGGCGCCCCGGTGTGCACCGAGTGGGGCGGACCCGCCGCCCGGGCCCGCGCCTCGGTCTCGGCCCGCATCGCATCGAGGTAGAGCGTGCTCGGACGGGTGGGCTCGGCTCGATCACTCATGCTCGCCACCCTATCGGCCGGGTGAGCGACTCCACAGTCGTTTTCTTGAGCAGTTCCAGAAAAGGGCATAGAGTGGTGGACGTGACGACATCGAGTGCCTCCGAGCTGATCCGGGCTGCCGGGCTGCGGGTGACCGCGCCCCGCCAGGCCGTGCTCGAGGTGCTCCGCACCTCCTCCGGTCATCCCGACGTGGAGGAGATCACCGCCGCCGCCCGCACGCGGATCGGCAGGGTCTCGCATCAGACCGTCTACGACGTGCTCGCAGCCTTCGAGCGCGCCGACCTGGTCCGGTGCATCGACCCCACCGGCTCCGCCGCGGCCCGGTACGAGTTCCAGCGGCACGACAACCACCATCATCTGGTCTGCCGGTCCTGCCGGGAGATCGTCGATGTGCCGTGCAGCGGGGACGATGTGCCGTGCATGCACCCCCCGGAGTCCCACGGCTTCGCCGTGGAGCTCGCGGAGGTCGTGTACTGGGGGCAGTGCGCCCGGTGTCGCGACGCCCAGGAGGATCCATCACGATCCGCAACGGTCTCCCTTTAAGGAGGAACAATGGCCGAGAACTACACGACCAACGATTTCGGAATCCCCGTCGGCAGCGATGAGCACTCGCTCACCGTCGGCCCCAACGGCCCGATCCTGCTCCAGGACCACTACCTCATCGAGAAGATGGCCCACTTCAACCGCGAGCGCGTGCCCGAGCGCGTGGTGCACGCCAAGGGCGGCGGCGCGTTCGGCACCTTCACGGTGACCCAGGACGTCTCGAAGTACACCCGGGCCGCGGTGTTCCAGCCGAAGACGAAGACCGAGACCCTCACCCGGTTCTCCACCGTCGCCGGCGAGCAGGGCTCCCCCGACACCTGGCGCGATCCGCGCGGCTTCGCGGTGAAGATGTACACCACCGAGGGCAACCTCGACATCGTGGGCAACAACACCCCGGTGTTCTTCGTCCGCGACACCATCCAGTTCCAGGACTTCATCCACTCGCAGAAGCGCCGCAGCGACTCGGGTCTGCGCGACCACAACATGCAGTGGGACTTCTGGACGCAGGTGCCGGCTTCGGCCCACCAGGTCACCTACCTCATGGGCGACCGCGGCATCCCGCGGTCGTGGCGCGAGCAGAACGGCTACGGCTCGCACACCTTCCAGTGGGTCAACGCCGCCGGCGAGCGCTTCTGGGTCAAGTACCACTGGATCTCCAACCAGAAGCAGGAGTTCATCGAGAAGCACGGTCACGAGGGCTTCTCCGCCGAGGAGGCCGATCAGATGGCCGGCATCGACGCGGATTTCCACCGTCGTGACCTGTTCGACGCGATCGAGGCGGGCAACTTCCCGTCCTGGACCCTCAAGGTGCAGATCATGCCCTACGAGGACGCCAAGGACTACCGGATCAACCCCTTCGACGTGACGAAGATCTGGCCGCACGCGGACTACCCGCTGCACGAGGTCGGCGTCATGGAGCTCAACCGGAACCCGGAGGACTTCCACTCCGAGATCGAGCAGGCGGCCTTCGCCCCGTCGAACCTCGTGCCCGGCACCGGCCTGTCCCCCGACAAGATGCTCATGGGCCGGATCTTCTCCTACGCCGACACCCACCGCTACCGGATCGGCCCGAACTACGCGCAGCTGCCGGTCAACCGCCCGAAGAACGCGGTGAAGAACAGCTACTCTCAGGCCGGTCCGATGTCCTTCGAGAACTACCCGAAGGACCAGCCGACCTACGCGCCGAACAGCTACGGCGGCCCGCACGCCGATGCCTCGCGGACCACGGAGAACAACCTCGTGTCCGTCGAGGGCGATGTCCTGCGCTCGGCCCCGACCCTGCGCAAGGACGACGGCGACTTCAACCAGGCCGGCGATCTCGTGCGCAAGGTCCTCGACGACGCCGGCCGCGACCGCCTGGTCGGCAACATCGCAGGGCACCTGCTCAACGGGGTGTCCGAGCCGATCCTCGTCAAGGCGTTCGACTACTGGAAGAACGTCGATGCGGACCTCGGCGCACGCGTGGAGAACGTCGTGCGCGGCGCCCAGAAGGAGGGCGCCGGCACCGCCGCGACGGAGAACAAGCCGAGCTGATCGCAGGGATCAGCTGAGCGCACTGCGCAGCTGAGCTCCCGGCCCTGCGCCTGCGAGCCGAGCTGCACGCGACGGGCCCCGGACCTCTGGTCCGGGGCCCGTTGACGTGTCCGGGTCTTGCGCCTCCCCCATCGCAGGCAGCCGCGGGCGTGGCAGGACTGCGGGCGGGTGACAGCCACTGCGGCCGGGCCGCGGGCGGGTCTCAGCCGCGGGCGGGGTCGATGGAGATCACCATCGAGTCGACGCGCTCGACGAACTCCGCGTCCGCGCTCAGCGCCTGACGCAGGGCGGCGGTCTCACCCGGCTCCGGGAGCCGGTCGACGCCGAGGACGAGGGCGAGCTCGGGACCTGCGAGATGCACGGACCGGCCGGCCGGGGCGAGTCCCACCCGGGCGATCCAGTCGAACTGCCCGGCGATCCGACCGGCGGCCCGGGCGACCTCGCCGTCGGCCCACGCCGGCGTCCACGGCTGGTCCTGGACGAAGGCCCACAGCGCGGTGCGACGGAGCAGGAACGGGTGGGCCGACCCGGCGTCGATGACGACGAGCTGCGCGCCCTCCTCGATCGCGGCGACGCACAGGCGCTCGGCCTCGATGGGCACCGGCCTGGCCGCGGTGCCCCAGGCGGTGAGCGCGGGGATGTCGGAGAAGCACGGGGTGCACTCCCGGCCGTCGTCGGCGGCGAGGCGCACCATCGCCATCTCCGAGGAGTTGTCGTGGACGAGGCCGCGCTCATCGGTCGTGTGCTCGACGGCGGTGGGCAGGACCGGGGCGTAGACCCGGGCACCGCGCAGGGCCGTGAGCACACCGCGGTGGGCGGCCGGGTCGAAGGGTGCGGCGGTCACCGCATCGAGCGCGGCGGTGAGCCGCGGCTCGGCCAGCCCTGTGTCCCCGGAGAAGGGATTGGGCTTGAGGTCCCTGCCCGCCCACGGTACCCCGGCCGAGTCAGCAGTGTTCCCGGCGGTCATGCCGGTGAGGTGGGCGGGCAGGTCCCGGCTCCCCGGGGTCCCGGGAGTGTCCTCGGTCATCGGTGCGACGGCCTCAGCGGCCGGCGACGTCGAGCGCCTCGGCGAGCGTGAACCGGCCGGCGTAGAGCGCCTTGCCGACGATCGCGGCCTCGACGCCCTCCGGCACGAGCGTGCGCAGCGCGGCGATGTCGTCGAGGCTCGACACTCCCCCGGAGGCGACGATCGGGCGGTCCGTCCGCGCGCACAGGGTGCGCAGCAGGTCGAGGTTGGGGCCCTGCAGGGTGCCGTCCTTGCGCACATCGGTGACGACGTAGCGGGCGCAGCCGGCGGCCTCGAGCTCGGCGAGGACGTCGTAGAGGTCCCCGCCGTCCTCGGTCCAGCCGCGGGCGGCGAGGGTGGTGCCGCGGACGTCGAGGCCGATCGCGATCCGGTCGCCGTAGTCGCGGATGACCTCGGCGGTCCAGGCCGGGTTCTCCAGCGCCGCGGTGCCGATGTTCACCCGCTCCGCACCGGTGTCGAGGGCGCGCTCGAGGCTCTCCGTGTCGCGGATGCCGCCGGAGATCTCGACCTTGATCGACAGCGCCTTGGTGACCTGGGTGAGCAGTGCGTAGTTCGAGCCGCGGCCGAACGCGGCATCGAGGTCGACGAGGTGGATCCATTCCGCCCCGGCGTCCTCGAACTGCTGCGCGGCCTCGACGGGCGAGCCGTAGTCGGTCTCGGAGCCCGCCTCGCCCTGGACCAGCCGCACGGCCTTGCCGTCGGCCACGTCGACGGCCGGCAGCAGGGTGAGCGCGGGTTCTGTCACGAGTTCAGTCATCGTCTCTTCCTTCATCGGTTCTCAGTCGAGGGTCTTCACCCAGTTGGCGAGCAGCTGCGCGCCGGCGTCCCCGGACTTCTCGGGGTGGAACTGCGTGGCCCAGGTGGCCCCGTCCTCCACGGCTGCGACGAACGGCTCGCCGTGGACGGTCGTGGTGGTGCGCACTCCTGCCGGCGCGGTGTGCGCGGCGTAGGAGTGCACGAAGTAGAAGCGCTCGTCGCCGATCCCGGCGAACATCGCGCTGTCGGCCGGCGGGGCGACGGTGTCCCAGCCCATGTGCGGGATCACCGGGGCGTGGAGGCGGGTCACCTCGCCGGCCCACAGGCCGATGCCGGCGCTGGTGACCCCGTGCTCGGAGCCGGAGGCGAACAGCACCTGGAGGCCGACGCAGATCCCGAGGAGCGGTCGGCCGGCGGCGTGCCGCTCGCGGATGACGTCGACGGCACCGCCGGCACGCAGGCCGTCCATGACCGAGGCGAACGCCCCGACCCCGGGTACGACGAGGCCGGCGGCAGCGGCGGCGCGCTGCGGGTCGGAGGTGAGCTCGACGCGCGCACCGGTGCGCTCGAGCGCCCGCACGGCCGAGCGGATGTTCCCCGAGCCGTAGTCGAGGACCGCGACCGGGGCGCTCATGCGGTGCGTCCGGCGAGCAGGGAGCGGAGGCGGAGCGCGGCGAGGACGAGCACGACGAGGCCGAGTCCGGCGGCGACCCAGGCCGCTGCCATCCCGCTCAGCGCGGCGATGACGCCGACGACGATCGCGATCACGGCGAGGAGCGCGACGATGCCCCACAGGATCGCGGTGCGGGCGAGTGCCGCACGGGCCGGGGTCATGGTCGCCGCGCTCGCCTGGAGCTTCGTCATCGAACCGGTGTCGATCCATCCGTCGATGTCCTGCGGGGCGAGGGTCTCGAGGAGGAGCTGTTCGAGCTCGGAGGGCAGGTTGGTGAGGGCGAGCCCGGCGGGGACGTCGGCCTCCCGGGTGCCGCGCCGGTAGTGCGCGGCGTCGATCTGCTCGTCGTTGCGGACGAGGAGGAGCACCTCGTGCTGTCCGGTGAGCTTCGAGAGCTGTGCGGCCGCGGCGTTGCCCTCGGCGATGTCGGTGCCGGAGAGCACGAGCGCGGAGAAGTCTCCGATCGGCGCGACCTCGCCGGGGATGTCGGAGAGCACGCACGCCGCGGCGAGCTGATCCGGCCGGCCGAAGGGGGTGACGATGACGGTGCGGCTCACAGTGCTCCCTTGGTGCTCGGGATCCCGGTGACGCGCGGGTCGGGCTCGACCGCGGCGCGCAGCGCCCGGGCGAAGGCCTTGAACTGGGCCTCGGCGATGTGGTGGGGGTCGCGGCCGGCGAGCAGCGAGAGGTGGACGGTGAAGCCGGCGTTGAAGGCGAGCGACTCGAGCGCGTGGGCGACCATCGAGCCGGTGAAGTGACCGCCGATGAGGTGGTACTGCTGGCCCTCGGGCTCGCCGCTGTGCACGAAGTACGGGCGGCCGGAGACGTCGACGACGCACCGGGCGAGCGATTCGTCCAGCGGCACGAGCGCGTCGCCGTAGCGGCGGATCCCGGCCTTGTCGCCGAGCGCTTCGCGCAGGACCTGGCCGATGACGATCGCGGTGTCCTCGACGGTGTGGTGGACGTCGATGTGGACATCGCCCTCGGCCTTCACGTTGAGGTCGATGAGCGAGTGCTTCGACAGGGCGGTGAGCATGTGGTCGTAGAACGGCACTCCCGTGGAGATGTCCGAGGCACCGGTGCCGTCGAGGTCGACGCGCACGGTGACGTCGGATTCGCTCGTCGCACGGTGTGCCGAGGCCTGGCGTTCGGTCATGCGGGGTCCTGGTCCTTTGCTGTCCGGGGGGCGGCGCCGGCGGGCGGGCCGGCGGGGATCTGGGCGGGGGCGGCGAGGTGCTCCGGGGTGCTCTCGAGCACCCGGCGCACGGCGTCGATGAAGGCGTCCGTCTCCTCGGCGGTGCCGGCGTTGACGCGCAGGTGACCGGGGATCCCGGTGTCGCGGACGAGGACGCCGGCGTCGAGGAGGTCCTGCCACAGGGCGTGGGGCTCGGCGATGCCGCCGAACAGGAGGAAGTTCGAGTCGCTCGGCACCACGGTGAAGCCGGCGTCGAGCAGGGCGGCGGCCATGCGCTCGCGCTGCTCGACGAGCGCGTCGACGGTGGCGAGCAGTGCGGGGGCGTGGGCGAGCGCGGCGCAGGCGGCGGCCTGGGTCAGCGCGGACAGGTGGTAGGGCAGCCGCACGAGGCGCAGCGCGTCGATCACGGCCGGGTGTGCGACTGCGTACCCGAGGCGCACGCCCGCGAAGGCGAAGGCCTTGCTCATCGTGCGCGACACGATGAGCCGGGGGTGGTCCGGGAGGAGCGTGAGCGCGGTGCGGAATCCGGGTCGCGCGAATTCGGCATAGGCCTCGTCGACGATGACGATGCCGGTGCTCGCGGCGAGCACGGCTTCGACGACGGCGAGGTCGAGACCGTTGCCGGTGGGGTTGTTCGGGGTGCAGAGGAACACGACGTCAGGCCGGTGCTCGCGCACGGCGGCCACCGCGGACTCGACGCTGATCCCGAAGTCCGCCTCGCGGTCGACGGCGATCCACGCGGCGCCGGTCGACGCGGTGATCAGCGGATGCATCGAGTAGCTCGGGGTGAAGCCGAGCGCGGTGCGGCCCGGACCGCCGAAGGCCAGGAGGATATGGGCAAGGACCTCGTTCGATCCGTTCGCCGCCCAGATCTGCGCCGGGTCGATGCGCCCGGTGCCGGTGCTCTCGGTGGCACTGCGCTCGGAGTCGGTGCGCTCGGGCGCGGCGGTTCCGGCGGCAGGGCCTCCCTGACGCTCGAGCACCCCGTCGAGGTAGTGGGCGAGCGCGGAGCGCAGGCGGTCGAACTCGCGGTCGGGGTAGCGGTTGAGGTCGTGGAGCACCGCGGAGAGCTCGTGCTCGAGCGCGCTCACGACCTCCGCGGGGACGGGATGGGAATTCTCGTTGACGTTGAGCCGGACGGGGACGTCGAGCTGCGGGGCGCCGTACGGGGACCGGCCGCGCAGGTCGTCCCGGAGCGGGAGATCATCGAGAGTCGTCACCGCAGAAGTCTATCGTCCGGGGACGGCGAGCTCCTGCCCGGGGTGGACCACCTGACGGTCGAGTCCGTTGACCTCGACGATGTCGAGGACGACGTCACGGGTGTCCTGGCCGCCGGAGACCGATTGTGCGATCGACCACAGCGAGTCGCCCTCCTCGACGACGACGGTGTCGAAGCCCGCACCGGCCGGGGCGCCGGCGGCGGACCCGGCGGAGGCCTGGGCCCCGGAGCTCAGCGCGATGACGATCCCGATGACGAGCGCGCACAGGGCCAGACCGAGGGTGCGGGCCAGGCGCAGGGCGCGGCGACCGCGCGGGGTGAGCACGGTGGCGGCCGCGGGTGCGGGTGCGGTGTTTGCAGACATGGGGTGTCCTCCTCTTCATCGATCCCGAGGCCGGCCGGTGCGCCGAACTGATGATGCGCGGCGGCTGCGGCCCGGGGATTCGAACTCATGTACTATTGAACACGACAATCGAACGGATGTCCACTATCTCTCGAACACGTGTGTGAAAATGGATTCGAACGACGTCGCGATCGGCTATGTTCGAAGTGTTGCACCGGGCGCGGACACGGCCTCGCGGTCGGGACCGGAGCCCACGGCGCACCGGTCGTGCAGCACGGTGAGAGGAACGGGAAGGGAAGAGGAATGAGCCCCCAATCACGACGCCCCAGAGGACGCCCGCGCAATGACGCCGTCGTCGACGAGATCGAGGACTTCCGCGCCACCCAGGCCGATATCGTCGAGCTCCCCGAGGGCTCCGCCGCAGCCGGGGACCAGCGCCTCACCCCGCGCCAGCGGCTCGTCCTCGAGACGATCGAGTCGGCCGTGTACACCAACGGCTACCCGCCGAGCATGCGCGAGATCGGCAAGGCCGCCGGTCTGGCGTCCCTGTCGAGCGTCGCCCACCAGCTCTCCCAGCTCGAGCGCCTCGGCTACCTGCGCCGCGATCCCAAGCGCCCCCGTGCAATCGAGATCGTCAACCCGGCCGAGGAGGCCCCGCCGGCCGCCGAACCCGGTTCGGCGAACACGGCGATGGTGCCGGTGCTCGGGCGGATCGCCGCCGGCGGCCCGATCACCGCGGAGCAGGCGGTCGAGGACGTCTTCGCCCTGCCCACCCAGGTCGTCGGCTCCGGTGACCTCTTCCTCCTCCAGGTCGCCGGCGACTCGATGATCGACGCCGCGATCTGCGACGGCGACTGGGTGGTCGTGCGGCGCCAGCAGTCGGCGGAGAACGGCGAGATCGTCGCGGCACTCCTCGACGACGAGGCCACGGTCAAGACGCTCAAGCGCAGCGGCGGCAAGCAGTGGCTGCTGCCGCAGAACCCGATCTACGACCCGATCGACGGCGACCACGCCACGATCATGGGCATCGTCACCGCGGTCATCCGGCGGGTCTGAGGCCTGCTGGACACCGACCGCACAGCGCGTCCGCAGCGTCACGAGGGCGGAGCACCGATCGGTGCTCCGCCCTCGTTGTGCCCGGCCGCGCCCCACCCAGACTTCGTCTGATCCCGCCCTCGTCGTACCCCGGCGGTCGGCCTCAGTCCTGCTCGGCGAGGCGGGAGAGGGCGGAGCGCACGGCCGCGCCGTCCTCGGTGCGCCACATCGGAGGCAGCGAATCGGCGAGGAAGCCTCCGTAACGCGCGGTGCGCAGCCGGGAGTCGAGCACGGCGACCACGCCGCGGTCGTCGGTGGTGCGGATGAGCCGGCCGACCCCCTGCGCGAGCCGGAGCGCGGCGTGGGTGGCGCTGACCGTCATGAAGCCGTTGGCGCGGTTCCGCTCGGCGGCCTGCGTGCGCGCACGGGTGAGGGGGTCGTCGGGGCGCGGAAACGGGATCCGGTCGATGACGACGAGCCGGCACGTGCGGCCCGGCACGTCGACCCCCTGCCACAGCGACATCGTGCCGAACAGCGAGGTGTCGTCCTCCGCGGAGAACCGGGCGACGAGCGCGGCGAGCGACTCCTCCCCCTGGAGCAGCACCGGCGTGTCGAGCGTCTCGCGCAGGGCCGTCGCGGCCTGCTCGGCGGCGAAGCGGGAGGAGAACAGTCCGAGCGCACCGCCGCGCGAGGCGGTGACGAGCTCGCGCAGCTCGGCGATCATCTCCTCGTTGAGCCCGCTGCGCGCCGGTCGGGGCAGCCCGGAGGCGACGTAGAGGATCGCCTGCTTGGGATAGTCGAACGGGGAGCCGACATCGATCGCGTCGTACCGGGGCGCCTCGGGACCGGCGAGGCCGAGCGAGGCGGCCACGGGCTCGAACCGGCCGCCGAGTGCCAGGGTCGCCGAGGTGGCGACGACGGTGGACTCGGCGAAGATCCCGTTGCGCATGGTGCCGGCGACGCTGAGCGGAGCGACGACGAGGGAGACGGTCTCCGTCTCCCGGAAGGTCGAGCGGGTGACCCAGGTGACGTCGTTGTCGGCGAGCTCGCTCATCCGCTCGGCGAGCTCGAACACCTCCTGGAGGCGGGCCCGGGCCATCTGCAGGCCGGCGTCGGCCTCCTTGGACTCGGTGCCGCGACCGGCCTCGGCGAGGATCTGCCGGGCTGCGTCGCGGACGGCGATGACGGCGGTGGTGAGCGCTTCGGGCCAGACCTGGAGCAGCCCCTCGGTGGTCGCCTGGAGCGCCTTGTCGAAGGCGGAGGCGGCGGTCTCGAGGAGCCCGATCACCCCGTCCTGCACGGCGGTGTTCTTCCGCGCGGCCTGCGCGGCGGCGTGGAGCATGGCGACGGTGAGCGAACCGGAGAGCGCGTTCGTCACCCGGTCGCGCAGCTCGTGGGCCTCGTCGATGACGACGGCGTCGTGCTCGGGCAGCACCGCGTGGTCCCCGAAGGCGTCGATCGCGAGCAGCGCATGGTTGGTGACGACGAGGTCGGCTGCGGCCGCGGCGATCTTCGCCCGCTCCGCGTAGCACTCCTCGAACACCGGGCACTTCGAGCCGAGGCAGTCGAAGGCGTTGACCGACACCTGGGCCCAGGCCCGGTCGGAGACGCCGGGGACGAGGTCGTCGCGGTCCCCGGACTCGGTGATCCGCTCCCAGCTGCGCACCCGCTGGATCTCCTCGCCGAGCGCGGACGCGGACGCCGAGGCGGAGCCGCGCCCGGCGGCGTCGTCGGCCCCGAGGTCGAACAGCATGCCGAGCGCGTCATCGGGATAGCCGCCGTCGAGCTTGTGCTTGCACACGTAGTTGCGGCGGCCCTTGAGGACCGCGGCGCGCGGCTTGCGCTCGAGGTCTCCGCCGAGCGCCTTGAGCAGGCGGGGCACGTCGCGGTTGACGATCTGGTTCTGCAGCGCCAGGGTCGCCGTCGACACCACGACCCGCTCGCCGGTGCGCACGGCGTGCTCGAGCGCGGGCACGAGGTAGGCCAGCGACTTCCCGGTCCCGGTGCCGGCCTGGACGAGGAGGTGGGTCTCCGAGCCGAGCGCGCCGGCGACGGCCTCGGCCATGGTCTGCTGTCCCTCCCGCGGGCTGCCGCCCAGCGCGGCGACGGCACTCGCGAGGAGGTCGGCGGTCGCGGTCACGCAGCCGGCCCGGAGAACATGTCCGGCTTGCGGTACTCCTCGAGCTCGCTGAGGAGGTCGGAGTCGACGCGCGCCTGCACTGCGGTGCCCTCCGCCAGGTGCTTCTCCTCGAGCACGGTGCCCTCGTCGTGGATGCGGGACACGAGGTCGCCGCGGTCGTAGGGCAGGAGGACGGTGAGCTCGTGCTCGGGCTCGGGCAGGAGCTCGGCAATGCGCGCCTCGAGCTCGGCGATCCCCGCCCCGTTCGCGGCGGACACCGCGAGCGCACCCGGGTGGGCGCGGAGCAGCGCGGAGAGGGCGACCGGGTCGGCGATGTCGGCCTTGTTGAAGACGATGAGTTCGCCGATGTCGGCGGTGTCGACGTCGGCGAGGACATCGCGCACCGCCTGGATCTGGCTCGTCGGGTCCGGGTGGGAGGCGTCGACCACGTGGACGAGGAGGTCGGCGTAGGCGGCCTCCTCGAGGGTCGAGCGGAACGCCTCGACGAGCTGGTGGGGCAGGTTGCGGACGAAGCCCACGGTGTCGGTGTAGGTGAAGTCGCGGCCGTCGGCCGTCTGCGCCTGCCGCACCGTCGGGTCGAGGGTGGCGAACAGGACGTTCTGCACCATGACGCCGGCGGCGGTGAGCCGGTTGAGGAGGGAGGACTTGCCGGCGTTGGTGTAGCCGACGATCGCCGCGCTCGGCACGTGGTTGCGCGTCCGGTTGGCGCGCTTGGTCTCCCGCGAGGGCTCCATCGCCTTGATCTGCTTGCGGAGCTTGGCCATCCGGGTGCGGATGCGGCGCCGGTCGAGCTCGATCTTCGTCTCACCCGGACCACGCGAGCCGATGCCCTCACCGCCGGCCACCCGGCCGCCGGCCTGCCGGGACATCGACTCGCCCCAGCCGCGCAGCCGCGGCAGCAGGTACTCGAGCTGGGCGAGCTCGACCTGGGCCTTGCCCTCGCGGCTCTTGGCGTGCTGGGCGAAGATGTCGAGGATGAGCGCCACCCGGTCGATGACCTTGACCTTGACGACGTCCTCGAGCCCGCGCCGCTGGCCGGGGGCGAGCTCGGAGTCGACGACGACGGTGTCCGCGCCGACGGCGGCGACGATCTCCGCGAGCTCCTGGGCCTTGCCGCGCCCGAAGAACGTTCCCGGGTCCGGGGTGTCACGACGCTGGAGCAGGCCGTCGAGCACGGTCGAGCCGGCGGTCTCGGCGAGCGCGGCGAGCTCCCGCAGGGAGGTCTCCGCCTCGAGTGCGGTGCCGGAGGTGTAGAGCCCGGCGAGCACGACCTTCTCGAGGCGCAGCTGCCGGTACTCGACCTCGGTGACGTCCTCGAGCTCGGTCGACAGTCCGTCGACGCGGCGCAGGGCGCGCCGCTCGAGCACGTCGAGCTGGGTCTCGTCCTCGTGCGTGAGCTGCTCGTCGGTGAGCGCGGTGCCGGCCCGGGAGAGGACGCGGTCGATCATCGCGCGCCGTCGGTCCTCGCTGGTCGGGACGGTGCTCGGGTCGTCGTGCGGGGTGCCGTTCGACAGCTGGTCGGTCGTCGGACGATCGACGGGGGAATCCGGGGTGGATCCGGTCACGGGCATCGACTTCTCTCGGTAGTGGTCGGTCTTCCATTCTCCCACAGGCGCGCTGGGCGGCGGCCGGTGCGCGGATTACCATGGGCGTGATGACTGAACACTATTTCTCCGCGAATCCTTCCGCGCCCGGGCCGCTCCGGACGATCACCGCCCGGCTCGCGGGCCGGGAGGTCGCGGTGACGACGGCCGGTGGCGTGTTCTCCCCCGGCCGACTCGACCTCGGCACGCAGGTGCTGCTCAAGGCGCTGCCGGAGCCGCCGGCCGGGGAGCTGCTCGACCTCGGGTGCGGCTGGGGGCCGATCTCCCTGCAGGCCGGTCTCGAGGCGCGTCAAGCGGGGACCGCGGTGCGGATCTGGGCGCTCGACGTCAACGAGCGGGCCCTCGAGCTCACCGCCTGCAATGCCCGCGACCTCGGGTTGGATGCGATCCGGACCGTCACCGCCGCCGAGGTGCCCGCCGACATCGCGTTCGACGCGATCTGGTCCAACCCACCGATCCGGGTGGGCAAGGAGGTCCTCCACGGGCTGCTGGAGACCTGGCTGCCGAGGCTCGCCCCGGGCGGGCAGGCGTGGCTCGTCGTGTCGAAGAACCTCGGCGCCGATTCGCTCCGGGTGTGGATCGCCGACATGCTCGGCGCGGGCTACACGGTGGCCAAGCACTCCTCGGCGAAGGGCTTCCGCGTCCTCGTCGTGACGCGCTCAGCCGACTGAGAGCCGGGGATCATACCTTCCGGAACCGTTGACCTCCGCTCGCCGGCACACGGTCCCGCGCACACACAGGCTGATAGGGCGAGGATCCGGGAGCTGCGCGGCCTGTCAGCGCGCGGCGAGGGCTGCGGCGAACTCCGCGGTCGGCACCACGTCGCCGATGAGCACGGCAGGACCGGACAGGGCGACCGAGCTCTCGGTGATCTCGACCTCGACGGTGCCGCCGGGCAGAGCGATCGTCCAGGTCGTCGGGCCGTGCTCCCCGGCCCAGAAGCGGGCGGCGAGCGCGGCCGCGCAGGCCCCGGTGCCGCACGACTGCGTCTCCCCCACCCCGCGCTCGTGGACTCGCATCGCGAGCCGGCCGGTCGACGGGTCTCCGTCGTGGTCGGGCTCGATGACGATGTACTCGACGTTGGTGCCGTGCGCGGGCAGCGGGTCGACCGCCGGGAGCCGGGTGAGGTCGGCGGCGGCGAGCTCCTCGGCCCCGGCGAGCGCGACGACGGTATGGGGGTTGCCCATGTCGACGCTGATCGCCGGACGGGGGACGTCGATGCCGGCGGTGTCGACGAGCGAGTCGGCACCCTCGGTGATCGGGCGCGGGAACTCCCAGCGGCCCATGTCGACGCGGTACCAGGCCTCCTGCGCGCCGGTGGGGTCCGGGACCCGGGCGACGTGCTTGACGCCGGCCCGGGTGCCCACGGCGAGCGGTCCGGCGGCGAGGTCGGCGAGGCCGTGCTCGACGAGGTAGTGGGCGAAGACGCGCACGCCGTTGCCGCACATCTCCGCGATCGAGCCGTCGGCGTTGCGGTAGTCCATGAACCATTCGGCACCGACCGTGTGGGCGTCCACGGCTTCGGGGATCCCGGCCGCTGCCGAACGGACCACCCGGATGAGACCGTCGCCGCCCACGCCGCGCCGACGATCGCACAGCAGGGCGACCGCTTCGGGAGAGAGGTCGGCGGCGCCGTCGAGATCGGCGAGGAGGACGAAGTCGTTGGCGGTGCCGTGGCCCCGGGTGAGTGCGTACGTAGTCACCCGGCCAGTCTACTGCTCCGCTCTGCTGCTGCCCCGATCTACCGCTGCGCGCCGCCGTCCGCCCTGAGGATCTCGAGAGCGCGATCGACGGCCGAGGCGCCCGCGGGCAGCCAGCGGATCCGGGGGTCGCGCCGGAACCACGTGTCCTGCCGCTTGGCGAACTGGCGGGTGCGCACGATCGTCGATTCGCGGGCGGCGAGCTCGGCGACGCGGCCGGCGAGCAGGTCGACGATCTGGGCGTAACCGATCGCCTGCCGGGCGGTGGTGCCGGTGAGCAGGCCGCGCGGCAGCAGGGTCCGCACCTCGTCGACCCAGCCGGCCTCCCACATGCGCTCGACGCGGGCTGCGATCCGCTCGTGCAGGGTCGCCCGGTCGAGGGCGAGCCCCACCTGCACGGTGGGCAGGGCGTACTCGTAGCGCGGCAGCTGGGCGCTGAAGGGCTCGCCGGTGATCTCGAGCACCTCGAGGGCGCGCACCACCCGCCGGGTGTCGGCCGGGGCGATGGTCTGCGCCGCCTCCGGGTCGAGCCCGGCGAGCCGCCGGTGGAGGACCGTGCTGCCGTGGTCGTGCGCCTCGGCCTCGAGCCGGGCCCGGACCTGCGGGTCGGTGCCGGGGAACGCCATCCGATCCGTCGCGGCGCGCACGTAGAGGCCGGAGCCGCCGACGAGGATCGGCACGTGCCCGCGGCCGCGGATCGCGGTGATGAGGGCGCGAGCCTCGCGCTGGAAGGTCGCGACAGAGGCGTCCTCGTCGACGTCGAGGATGTCGAGGAGGTGGTGGGCGATGCCGCCGCGCTCACCGGGCGCGAGCTTCGCGGTGCCGATGTCCATGCCGCGGTAGAACTGCATCGCATCGGCGTTGATGATCTCCCCGCCGAGGCGCTGGGCGAGGGCGATCGCGAGCTCGGACTTGCCGGTCGCGGTCGCGCCGACGACGTTGATCACGGGATGGTCGGAGGCGTCCGGGCGGTCGGGCCCGTCCGGGTGCGCGGGATCGACCGGGTCTTCGGGGCCGTGAGATGCTCCGGGGCCGTCGGGGTGTGCGGCGCGGGCCGGCACGGATCAGCTCCGGGGGCGCAGGGTGGGCATGCCGAGCACGGTGGGCCCGCCGGGTGCGCCGCCGCCGGTGCCGCAGGAGTCGGCCTGTGCGCGGTCCCAGGCGTCGCCGGAGGCGGTGGGCCGCACGAGGGCCGGACCGTCGGCGATGAGGAAGAACGGCCGGGCCTCGCTCACCTCGGCGCTGAGGAGGTCGCCGGGACGCACGGTGGGCAGCGGGCCGGTGGGGCCGACGTGGACGAGCCGGTTGTCGGCGGCACGGCCGGTGTACCGGTGGTGCTCGCTGTCGGGAAGGGAGGTGATGAGCACCTCGACCCGGCGGCCCACCTGGGCGCGGTTCTCCTCCCAGGAGATCTCGTCCTGGAGGGCGACGAGTCGCTCGAAGCGCTCCTGCACGACCTCCTTGGGGAGCTGGTCGGGCATGTCCGCCGCCGGCGTGCCGGGACGCTTGGAGTACTGGAAAGTGAAGGCCTGGGCGAAGCGAGACCGGCGGACGATGTCGAGGGTGCCCTGGAAGTCCTCCTCGGTCTCCCCCGGGAAGCCGACGATGATGTCGGTGGTGATCGCGGCGTGCGGGATGCCCTCGCGCACCTTCTCGAGGATGCCGAGGAAGCGCGAGGTGCGGTAGGAGCGGCGCATCGCCTTGAGGATCCGGTCCGAGCCGGACTGGAGCGGCATGTGGAGCTGCGGCATCACCGTGGGAGTCTCCGCCATCGCGTCGATGACGTCGTCGGAGAACGCCGCCGGGTGGGGGCTGGTGAAGCGCACCCGCTCGATCCCCTCGACCGCGCCGACGGCGCGGAGCAGCTTGGCGAAGGCGCCGCGGTCGCGGAACTCCGCCCCGTAGGAGTTGACGTTCTGGCCGAGCAGGGTGACCTCGATGACGCCGTCGGCGGCGAGTGCCTGGACCTCGGCGAGGATGTCGCCGGGCCGGCGGTCCTTCTCCCTGCCGCGCAGCGCGGGCACGATGCAGAAGGTGCACGTGTTGTTGCAGCCGACGGAGATCGACACCCAGCCGGAATGGTGCGACTCCCGCCGGGTGGGCAGGGTCGAGGGGAACACGTCGAGGCTCTCGAGGATCTCGACCTGCGCCTCCTCGTTGTGGCGGGCGCGGTCGAGGAGCGCAGGCAGCGAGCCCATGTTGTGGGTGCCGAACACGACGTCGACCCACGGGGCCCGCTCGACGATCGCGGCGCGATCCTTCTGGGCCATGCAGCCGCCGACGGCGATCTGCATGCCCGGGCGCTCCTTCTTGACCTGGGCGAGGCGTCCGAGGTTGCCGTAGAGGCGGTTGTCCGCGTTCTCACGGACGGCGCAGGTGTTGAACACGACGATGTCGGCGGTCTCGCCGGTGTCGGCCGGCCGGTAGCCTGCGTCGTCGAGGAGGCCCGAGAGCCGTTCGGAGTCGTGGACGTTCATCTGGCACCCGTAGGTCGTCACCGCGTAGGTGCGGGCATCTGCGGGGGCCTCGGTCAGCGGCAGCGGGGGTGCGGTGGTGTCAGTCATCAGGGCTCCAGTGTACCGAGGCCTCCCGTGCTGCCCCGAAGGCTCCATGGCCGTCGACTCCGGGAACGCCGGGTCGGGAGAGTCGAAGACAGGGGGACGTCACGGACAGAGGAACGTCGCGAGCCAGGGTGCGTCGCGGGAATCGAACGCGCCCTCGGAATGCTCAGGCGTCCTCGAGAGCACGGCGGGCTGCGGCCATGCACACGGATTGGGGGAAGCCGCGCCGGGCAAGCATGCCGAGCGTGCGGCGCAGTCGTGTGTCGTGGGGCAGGTTCGCGGTGCTCCGCGCCTTCTTCAGCGCGACCTCGTAGGCGAGGTCGTACTCGTCGTCGAGGTCCTCGAGCGCGTGCTCGCTGACGGATTCAGGGATCCCCTTCTTCGTGAGCTCCTGGCGGAGGGCCCGTACGGAGAGCGCGCGGGATTCCCGGCGGGCGCGCACGAAGCCGGCGGCGAACTGCTCGTCGTCGAGCAGCCCGGAGGCGGTGAGCCGGTCGAGCAGGGTGTCGACGACGTCCTCGGGGTGCTCCTTGCGCAGGAGCTTCGACCGGAGCTCCTCGGTCGCATGGTCGCGGGCGGCGAGCATGTTGAGCGCCCGCTTCTTCGCGCGCTTGTACTCCGGGTCGTCCGGGCTCACCCCGCCGGCGAGTGCCGCGGACTCGTCCTCGGCATCGGATGCCGCAGGTGCTGCAGGCACCGGGGCGCGCTCGGCACCCCGCCACACCCCGGCGAGCCCGCCGGGCAGCGGTGCGCCACCGTCAGGTGACCCGGCGGCACCGGAATCGCCGGTCGCCCCGCTGCTCGAGCGGGCCATGACCTCGTCGATGGCCTGCCGGGCCGCCGCGAGGACCGCCTCCGGGGAGCGGTCCTCGCGGCGGTGCGCGTCAGAAGTCGACATTGCTCTTCTCCGGCGCGGCCGCCGGGTCGTCGGCCGGTGCCGGTGCCGGTGCTGCGGCATCCTCGGCGGGCGCGTCCGGGAGTTCGGCGATGAGGCCGAGCTTGTGCTTGATCTTGAGCTCGATCTCCTCGGCCAGGCCCGGGTTGTCGCGGAGGAAGTTCCTGACGTTCTCCTTGCCCTGCCCGAGCTGGTCCCCGTCGTAGGTGAACCAGGAGCCGGACTTGCGGACGATGCCGTTGTCCACGCCCATGTCGATGAGGCTGCCCTCGCGGGAGATCCCCTGGCCGTAGATGATGTCGAACTCCGCCTGCTTGAAGGGCGGGGCGATCTTGTTCTTCACGACCTTGACGCGGGTGCGGTTGCCGACGGCCTCGCCGGCCTCCTTGAGCGTCTCGATGCGGCGCACGTCGAGGCGCACCGAGGCGTAGAACTTCAGCGCCTTGCCACCGGAGGTGGTCTCCGGGGAGCCGAAGAACACGCCGACCTTCTCGCGGAGCTGGTTGATGAAGATCGCGGTGGTCTTCGAGTGGGCGAGCGCACCGGTGATCTTGCGCAGCGCCTGGGACATGAGGCGGGCCTGGAGGCCGACGTGGGAGTCGCCCATCTCGCCCTCGATCTCCGCCTTGGGGACGAGCGCGGCGACGGAGTCGATGACGATGACGTCGAGCGCTCCGGAGCGGATGAGCATGTCCGCGATCTCGAGCGCCTGCTCACCGGTGTCCGGCTGCGAGACGAGCAGCTGGTCGGTGTCGACGCCGAGCTTCTTCGCGTACTCCGGGTCGAGCGCGTGCTCGGCGTCGATGAAGCCGGCGATGCCGCCGGCGCGCTGGGCGCTCGCCACGGCGTGGAGCGCCACGGTCGTCTTGCCCGAGGACTCCGGGCCGTAGATCTCGACGACGCGGCCGCGCGGGAGTCCGCCGATGCCGAGCGCGATGTCGAGGGCGATCGAGCCGGTCGGGATGTACTCGATCGGGGCGCGGGTCTCGTCGCCCAGGCGCATCACTGCGCCCTTGCCGTACTGGCGGTCGATCTGGCCGAGCGCGGCCTCGAGCGCCTTGGACTTGTTGTCCGCCGAGCCGGTCTGCGGTGAGCGGGGGGTGCGTGCTGCCATGGGTTCCTCCTTGGGTGGGTCCGTCTGCCAGCACTCTAGAACGCGGCACGGACACGGGTCCGGATCAGCGGCCCGGCTGTGGATGAGAACGGTGGTGCGCGCGTCCCCGGGTCACAGCCGAACCCGTCATGGGACCCATCCTAACCCGGAATGGGAACACCTGTTCGATATGTCCGGGCGTGTCGTGGCGATGCTGTGACCCGCGGACGGCGGGCCGTCGTCGCCTGTCCCCAGCACCCGGCACCGGCAACGGGCGCACGCCGCCTCAGAAGGGTGCTGCGCGCGGGGTGTCGCGGCCGAGCCGCCGCTCCGGGGGCACCCCGGTGGCCTCGCAGATCGCGGTCCAGATGTCGCGCGGCTCGATTCCGGCGTCGAAGGCCTCGGCCGCGGTGCGTGAGCCCAGCGTGGACAGGGCGAGGTCGGTGTGGAGGGATTCCGCGCGGACCTGTCCGAACTCCTCGTTCATCAACGTCCAGTAGAGCGTGTGACGCATTCAGGCGGGCCCGGCCAGGGCATCGGCCGGTTCGCCCTGGAGCACGCGCCGGGACATCTCCACCGGGACGGTGTCCGGGATCTCCACGCCCTCGCTGATCGCGAACCGGTCGCTGACCTCGCGGAGCAGGGAGGACACGGGCAGATCGAGGGCCTCGCAGATCGCGGACAGGAGCTCCGAGGAGGCCTCCTTCTGGCCGCGCTCGATCTCGCTGAGGTAGCCGAGCGACACGCTCGCGCCGGTGGAGACGTCGCGCAGAGTGCGGTTCTGGCGCCGGCGGGCGGCACGCAGGGAGTCGCCGATCTCGGTGCGCAGCAGCGTCATGACGATCCTCCCGGTAGCAGCGGACGGTGGGTGCGGTCTCGGTTCAGAACTCTATCCATGTGAAGGATGCAACCGCCGACGCCACCGATTTGTTCCCTGTAGCCTAACCGCACCGCACCCGGCCGCTCCATCCCGCACCGGCCTGCGCAGGCGATTGACAGCGAACTGTGACGCTGCCGGAGGGCTACTGTCGAACCGGGCGACGCCCGGCCCCGGGACCCGGGGCGCCGCGGCTGCGCAGGTGCTCCGCGAGGAGCGCGATCCCCGCGGCCGTCGTCGCGGCGCGGATCGCCGCCCGGTCGCCGGAGAAGCGGTGCGCCGCGTGCTCGGTGCCGTCGGCATGGGCGAGTGCGAGGTGGACGAGGCCCACCGGCTTCCCGTCCTGCGGGTCCGGGCCGGCCACTCCGGTGCACGCGAGTCCGAGGTCGGCGCCGCACACCCGGGCCGCGCCCTGGGCCATCTGCTTCGCGACCTCGGCGTCGACCGGACCGACCCGGTCGAGCAGCGCGGGGTCGACCCCGGCGAGACGCGCCTTGAGGTCGGTGGCGTAGGTGATCAGACCGCCCCGCACCGCGGCCGAGGCGCCGGGCACCGTGACGAGGGTCGCGGCGATGAGGCCGGCGGTGAGGGACTCCGCGGTCGCGAGGGTGAGCCCGCGCTCGACGAGGCCGGTCACGACCTCGGCGACAGCGGGGCCCGGGTCCGGGTCCGGCGAGCCGCTCATGCGCGGGCGCGGGGCTCGCGCGGCTCCCGCAGCAGCCGGGCGATCCGGATGCAGTAGTCGATCCCGGTGACGAGCGTGACGATGACGGCGGCGGTCATGACGACCCAGGCGATGACGATGACGGCGATCGTCACGCCGTCGGGGACGACTGCGGCCAGCGGCAGGAGCACGATGAAGAGGCCGATCGCGATCGTCTGCAGGAGCGTCTTGAGCTTGCCGCCCTTCGAGGCCGGCAGCACTACTCTGCGCACGATGAGCAGCCGGAGCACGGTGATCCCGAACTCGCGGACGAGGATGACGATCGGGATCCACCACGGCAGCGCACCGATGAGGGCGAGGCCGATGAGGGCCGCGGCCATGAGGGACTTGTCGGCGATCGGATCGGCGATCTTGCCGAAGTCGGTGATGAGGTCCCAGCGCCGCGCGAGGTCCCCGTCGATCTTGTCGGTGAGCATCGCCAGACCGAACACGACGAACGCGCCGAGGCGCCACATCGGGTCGAGGCCGTCGTAGCCGAGCAGCAGGAACAGGAACAGCGGGACGAGCAGGATGCGCAGCACGGTGAGCGCATTCGGCAGGTTCCACGGACTCGGCTGCGGCTTCTCGGTCATCACCGCTCCAGCCTACCTGCCGGTGAGATCCCAGGCGTCCTCGCCGCCGGCCTCGACGACCTCGAACCCGGTGTCCGGATCGATGTCCCCGACGGTCGGCACGACGTCGGTGGGCTCGGCGTCCGGATCGGTCCCGTACGCCGCGCCCGCCGCTCCGGCGGCACCGGCTCCCGCTCCGGCGGCACCGGCCGCACCCCCGCTGGCGGGCGCGGCCTCTCCCGCCGGCGGTTCCTCGCCGCGGATCACCGCGAGCGTGCCCGGCAGGTCCTCGGGGGTGACGAGGACGTCGCGGGCCTTCGACCCCTCCGAGGGGCCGACGATGCCGCGGGACTCCATGAGGTCCATGAGGCGCCCGGCCTTGGCGAAGCCCACCCGGAGCTTGCGCTGGAGCATCGAGGTGGAGCCGAACTGGGTGGTGACGACGAGCTCGGTGGCCTGGAGCAGGAGGTCGAGGTCGTCGCCGATCTCCTCGTCGATCTGCTTCGCCGGCTTCTCCACCGCGACGTCCTCGCGGTAGACCGGCGTGAGCTGGCCCTTGACGTGGGAGACGACCTTCTCGATCTCGCTCTCGTTGATCCACGCACCCTGCACGCGCATCGGCTTCGCCGCGCCCATCGGGAGGAACAGGGCGTCGCCCTGGCCGATGAGCTTCTCCGCGCCCGGCTGGTCGAGCACGACGCGGGAGTCCGCGAGCGAGGAGGTGGCGAAGGCGAGCCGCGAGGGCACGTTGGCCTTGATGAGGCCGGTGACGACGTCGACGCTCGGGCGCTGGGTGGCGAGCACGAGGTGGATGCCGGCGGCACGGGCGAGCTGCGTGATCCGCTGGATCGAGGCCTCGACGTCGCGCGGGGCGACCATCATGAGGTCGGCGAGCTCGTCGACGACGACGAGGAGGTACGGGTACGGCTGGAGCACCCGCTGGGAGCCGGGCGGCACCTGCACACGGCCCTCGCGGACGGCCTTGTTGAACTCCTTGACGTGCTTGAACCCGAACTGCGCGAGGTCGTCGTAGCGTGCGTCCATCTCGCGGACGACCCATTCGAGCGCCTCGGCGGCCTTCTTGGGGTTGGTGATGATCGGGGTGATGAGGTGCGGGATGCCCTCGTAGATCGTGAGCTCGACGCGCTTGGGGTCGACGAGGATGAGGCGCACCTCGTCCGGGGTCGCGCGCATCATGATCGAGGTGATCATCGAGTTGATGAAGCTCGACTTGCCGGAGCCGGTCGCGCCGGCGACGAGCAGGTGGGGCATCTTCGACAGGTCGGCGACGACGAAGCCGCCCTCGACGTCCTTGCCGACGCCGACGACCATCGGGTGGTCGGTCTTCCGCGCGGCCTGCGAGCGCAGCACGTCGCCGAGCGCGACGGTCTCGCGGTCCGCGTTGGGGATCTCGATGCCGATCGCCTTCTTGCCCGGGATCGGGGACAGGATGCGCACGTCGGCGCTCGCCACCGCGTACGCGATGTTCTTGCTCAGCGCAGTGACCTTCTCCACCTTGGTGCCGGCGCCGAGCTCGACCTCGTAGCGGGTGACCGTCGGGCCGCGGGAGAACCCGGTGACCTCGGCGTCGATGTTAAACTGCTCGAGCACGTCGCGCAGCGCCTCGACGACCCGGTCGTTGGCCTCGGAGCGCTCCTTCGCCGGGGGCCCGGCGAGCAGATGATCGGAGCTCGGGAGGGTGTAGGTGATGTCACCGGCCAGCGTGAGCTGCTCGACGCGCTGCGGGAGCTCGCCGGTGGCCTGCGGAGCCGGGGTGGACACGGCGGGGACGGTGGCCTCGGGGTCGGGCTCGCGGTCGATGACGCGGGTCGCCTCGTCCTCCATCCCGAGGTCGGCCTTGAGCTTGGCCGTCTCCTTCTCCGCCCGGGTGGGGCGGCGCTGACCGGGGCGGACCCGCGGTTCGGCGTCGACGTCGTAGAGCTCCGGCTCCGGGGACGGGGCGGCGGGAGCGTCGGGGTCGACCTCCGCGTCGTGGATGTAGGCCTTGTCGTAGGCCTTCTCCTCCTCCTTCTCGTACTGCGGGGCGGAGTCGTCCTTCTTCTTCCGGGAGCGGCGCTTGGCGCCCATCACCGGCTTGAGTGTGCTCGTCGTGCGGTTGTCGCGCACGAGGTCGGTGTCGTCGGCTCCGGCGGCCTCGCGGGGCGCGGCCTCCCCGCCGACGAGCAGGGTGTAGAGGCCGTGGAGACGCTGCGGGATCGTGCTGACCGGGGTGGCCGTGATGACGAGGAGCGAGAACAGTCCGAGGAGCACGAGGAGCGGGACGGCGACGTACACCGTGGTCGCGGCGACGAGCGGGGAGGACACGATGAAGCCGAGCGCCCCTCCCCCGTTGATCATCGCCTCGCGCGAGTTCGCGAAGCCGGGGCTGCCCGCCGCGATGTGGGCGAGCCCGGCGGCGGCGAGCACGAAGGCGATGAGACCGATGAGGATCCGGTTGTTGCCGCGGGTGTCCTCGCCGCGCAGGAACAGGCGCACGGCGTAGCCGAGGAGCAGCACGGGCAGGGAGAGCGCGACGCGCCCCAGGGAGCCCTCGATGACGGCGCGCACGCCGTTGCCGAATGCGCCGGGGATGTTCCACCACTCGAAGGCGGCGACGACGATCGCGAGCCCGACGAGGAAGAAGGCGGTGCCGTCGCGTCGGGTCGGGCTCTGCTCATCGGGGGTCTCGGTGAGCACCTTGCGGGTCCTGTTGCCTGCCATGCGGGCCACTCCCATCCATGCACCTGTCACCACGTTCGGGTCGGTCTCGTGTGCCCCCGCACGTCCGGTGGGTGCGGTCGACGCGCTGCGTCGACGCCTGGTGCCGGTACCAGCAGCGGGGGAAGTCGTACTGGTCGCCATGATCCCCATGGTACGGGGAAGCGGGTCCGGGAACCGGGATTCGCGCACCCTGTGTCCTCACCGCGAACGCCGCGGGGGCACCCACCGATCGGTGGATGCCCCCGCGTCGCCTGCCCGGGCGGCAGGACCGGCCTCGGCCGGTGCGACTCGGATCAGTCGAGCAGCTCGTAGGCCGGGATGGTGAGGAAGTCGTGGTACTCCTCGGCCGTCGCCATGCGGGCGAAGAGGTCCTTCGAGGTGCCCCACTGCGCGGCACCGCCGGGCAGCGAGTCGACCTCCTCGTCGATCAGCCGGTCGACGAGCTCCTTGGTCACGGCCTCCCCGGTGTCGGTGAGGGTGACGCCGAAATGGAGCCACTGCCACACCTGCGAGCGGGAGATCTCCGCGGTCGCGGCGTCCTCCATGAGCCCGTTGATCGCGGCCGCGCCGTTGCCGCTGAGCCACGCCCCGACGTACTGGATGCCCACGGAGATGTTCGCGCGCAGACCGGCCTCGGTGATCTCACCGGGGGTGTCCTTGACCGACAGGAGGTCGGCGGCGGTGACGGCGACGTCCTCGCGGGTCTTGTCGATCTGGTTGGGGCTGTCGCCGAGCACCTTGGTGAACTCGGCGCGGCAGGCCTCGACCATTCCGGGATGGGCGACCCACGAGCCGTCGAAGCCGTCGTTCGCCTCGCGCGACTTGTCCTTCTCCACCTGGTCGAAGGCCTTGGTGTTGGCGGCCTCGTCCTTGGAGGGGATGAACGCGCTCATGCCGCCGATCGCGTGGGCACCGCGCTTGTGGCAGGTGCGCACGAGGAGCTCGGTGTAGGCGCGCATGAACGGCACGGTCATGGTGACCTGGGCGCGGTCGGGGAGGATCCAGTCCTCGCCCTTGGCACGGTGGGTCTTGATGACGGAGAAGATGTAGTCCCAGCGGCCGGCGTTGAGGCCGGCGGAGTGCTCGCGGAGCTCGTAGAGGATCTCCTCCATCTCGAACGCCGCCGGGTAGGTCTCGATGAGGCAGGTGGCGCGGATGGTGCCGCGCGGGATCCCGAGCGCCTCCTGCGCATGGATGAACACGTCGTTCCACAGGCGCGCCTCGAGGTGCGACTCCATCTTGGGCAGGTAGAAGTAGGGGCCGCGGCCCTTCTCGATCTGCACCTTGCCGGCGGTCGCGAGGTAGAGGGCGAAGTCGACGAGCGATCCCGAGGCGATCTCGCCGTCGATCCGCATGTGCTTCTCCTCGAGGTGCCAGCCGCGGGGGCGGACCACGATGGTCGGCAGCTCCTCGTCCGGGCGCAGCGTGTACTCCTTGCCCTGCTCGGACACGAAGTCGATCTCCCGGTTGAGGGAGTCGAGCAGGTTGACCTGGCCGCCGAGCACGGAGTCCCAGGCCGGGGTGTTCGCGTCCTCCTGGTCGGCGAGCCACACCTTGGCCCCGGAGTTGAGCGCGTTGATCGTCATCTTGCGGTAGGTCGGGCCGGTGACCTCGACGCGGCGGTCCTCGAGGCCGGGGGCGGGCGGTGCCACCTTCCACGAGTCGTCCTCGCGGATCGCCTTCGTCTCCTCGAGGAAGTCGAGCTCCTCGCCGGCGTCGAGGCGGGCCTGGCGGTCCTTGCGGGCGGCGAGGCGCTCCTGGCGGGTGCCGGCGAAGGCGCGGTGCAGCGAGACGATGAGCTGCAGGGCGTCGGGGGTGAGGACGGACAGGTGCTCCGGCTTGATCTCGCCGGTGATCTCGAGGCCGTCGGGCAGGTCGATCGGGGTCGTGGTCATGAGGGACTCCTCAGTGTCGGGTGCGGGTGCGGTCTGGAGCGGGTGGCGGGATGGACTGTGGCGGACGGATGGCCCGGTGCGGTGCGGTGGGCCGGGTCAGGCCGTCGCCGGAGGTTCGGCCCCGAGCCGTTCGAGCACGGCCGCGGCGATCACCGCATCCTCGTCGGGCTTGCCGCCGGCGACGCCGAGGCCGCCGACGAGGGTGCCGTCGAACACGAGCGGCACCCCGCCGGCGATGCTCGTGAGCAGGCCGCCGGTGCCGTGCTCGAGCTTCTGCGCGAGCTCGGGGTTCATGAGCGCGCTGGGCCGGCGGGTGGAGGCGGCGGTGTTCGCCTTGCGCCGGCTCGTCTCGACGCTGTGCGGCGTCATGCCGTCGGCGCGGCCGTAGGCGACGAGCCCGAGGGCGGGATCGACGATCGTCGCGCAGGCGCGCACACCGACCCTCTCCCCCTCCTCGATCGTCAGCGCGACGGCACGGGCGGCGGTGTCGTGGGTGATGACGGGAACGGTGGTGTAGACCGGGGCGGTCGTATCGGAGGTCATTCAGCGTCCTTCCTGGGCTTCGAAGACGGTGCCCGGATTGAGGATGCCCTGCGGGTCGAGGGCGTTCTTGATGCGGTGGTTGAGCTCGAGGACGTCCGGACCCAGGTAGTCGCCGAGCCACGGCCGCTTGAGGCGACCCACCCCGTGCTCGCCGGTGATCGTGCCGCCGAGCGAGACCGCGAGGTCGATGATCTCGCCATAGGCCACGTGCGCGCGCTCGCGCTGCGCGTCGTCGGTGGGGTCGAACACGACGAGCGGGTGGGTGTTGCCGTCCCCGGCGTGGGCCATGACGGCGACGAGCACCTCGCGCCTGCGGCTGATCTCCTCGATGCCGGAGACGAGGCGCCCGAGCTCGGGCAGAGGCACGCCGCAGTCCTCGAGGAGGATCGTGCCCTTCTTCTCCACCGCGGGGATCGCGATGCGCCGGGCGGCGATGAATGCCTGGCCCTCGTCGGGGTCGTCCGTGTGATAGCACTCGGTGGCGTTGTTCGCCTCGCACACCTCGGCGATGGTCTCGATCTCGTGCTGGGCGTAGCCGGCCGGCTCGTCGGACTGCACGATGAGCATCGCGGCGGCCTCCCGGTCGAGGCCCATCCGGGTCTCGTCCTCGACCGCGTTGATCGTCGGGCGGTCCATGAACTCGAGCATCGAGGGGCGCATCTGCTGGGTGATGCCGAGCACCGCACGAGTGGCGTCGTCGAGGGTCCGGAAGGTCGCGACGAGGGTGTTCGGATTGCGCTTGATGTGGATGAGGCGCAGGGTCACCTCGGTGATGATGCCGAGCGTGCCCTCGCTGCCGACGAAGAGCTTCGTCAGGGACAGCCCGGCGACGTCCTTGAGGCGCGGCCCGCCGAGCGTGACGAGGCGGCCGTCGGAGAGCACGACCTTCATCCCGAGCACGTAGTCGGTGGTCACGCCGTACTTCACGCAGCACAGACCGCCGGCGTTCGTCGCGATGTTCCCGCCGATCGAGCAGAACTCGAAGGAGGCCGGGTCCGGCGGGTACCACAGTCCCTGCTCCGCGGCCGCGTCCTTGACCTCGGCGTTGATGGCGCCGGGCTGGGCGACGGCGGTGAGGGTGAGCGGGTCGATCCGGATCTCCCGCATCCGCTCGACGGAGAGCACGATCGCACCGTTCTGCGCGGTGGATCCGCCGGACAGCCCCGAACCGGCTCCGCGCGGCACCACCGGGGTGTTCGTCGCGGCCGCGAAGCGCACGGCGGCCTGGACGTCCTCGGTGCAGGTGGCGCGGACGACCGCGAGCGGCATGCCCGCGTCGGGGTCGTTGGCGCGGTCCCAGCGATAGGCCTCCATCTTCACGGGGTCGGTGATGACCGCCCCGTCGGGCAGCTGGGCGGCGAGCTCCTCGAGCGTCTGTGCAGTGGTCGTGGCGTCCACGGTGGTCATGGCTTCCGTCCTTCCCGGGCCGCGGGCCGCGCGGCCGAGTATGAGGTGCGACACCTTCGTCACTCGCAATCTACTCCTTTGAGAATGAAATCGCGATTCCGCACTGTGAAATCAGTTTCCGAAGCCCGGTCTCATTTCGAGAACGTTTTTCTGCCCTGCGGAAGCACGGCCTCCCGAATCGCCGGGGATCGCTCACATCCGGCTCCCCGCGAAGCACTCATCGAACGCTTGCACAGTGCTGCGGCATGCTCTACTGTCACCGTGATTGGAATCACACCTCGCTCGGGCACCGCCGCCTCGCGGGGACGTGCCGACCCGACACTTCATGCGGCTCCCCCGCAGACAGGAATGACATGGACAACCTCTTCGTCGCGGCGCTGCTCGCGCTCCTCCCGATCATCGTGGCCGGCGTGCTGCTGCTCGGCTTCCGAATGCCCGCGGCGATCGCCATGCCCATCAGCCTCGTCGTCGCGGCCGCGGTCGCGTTCTTCGCCTGGCAGATCGACCTCGTGACCATCGGCGCCTCGATCGTGCAGGGCATCCTCGTCGCCATCGGCCTGCTGTGGATCGTGTTCGGTGCGCTCGTCATGCTCGCCACCGTGACGAAGTCCGGGGCGATCGACACGATCCGCGCCGGGTTCATCTCCGTGTCCGCCGACCGCCGCGTCCAGGTCATCATCGTCGCCTGGCTGTTCGGCAGCTTCATCGAGGGCGCGGCCGGATTCGGCGCACCCGCCGCGGTCGTCGCTCCGCTCATGCTCGCCCTCGGCTTCCCCGCGATCGCCGCGGTGATGTTCGGCCTCATCATCCAGTCGACCCCGGTGAGCTTCGGCGCGGTCGGCACCCCCATGCTCACCGGCATCGGCAACGGCCTGGCCGATGAGACCGGTGCGATGTCGGCCGATGTCGCCGAGCGCGCCGGCGTGCTCGGCCTCGATCAGCTCGGCTTCGTCGCGCACACCGCCGGCCAGGTCGCGCTCATCCACGCGATCTGCGGCATCCTGATCCCGCTCACCCTGTGCTGCTTCATGACCGGGTTCTTCGGCAGCCGCCGCCGGTTCGCTGACGGGCTCGCCGTCGCACCCTTCGCGATCTTCGCCGCCTTCGCAATGATCGTCCCCTACCTCCTCGTCGCAACCTTCCTCGGCCCGGAGTTCCCCTCGATGATCGGCGGTCTCGTCGGCCTCCTCATCGTCGTGCCCGCCGCCCGCGCCGGTTTCCTCACCCCCAAGGACACCTGGGAGTTCGCGCCGCGCTACCGCTGGCCCGAGCGCTGGATGGGAACGGTCAGCCCAGCCGCGGAGGCCTCGCACCTCAAGAAGCGGATGCCGCTCGTGCAGGCCTGGGCGCCGTACCTCATCGTCGTCGTCCTCCTCCTCATCACCCGCAACATCCCGGCGGTCAAGGCATTCCTCACCGGCCCCGCCGTCATCAAGGTCGAGGGCATCTTCGGCACCCCGATCAACCAGAACATGGACCTGATCTACTCGCCGGGTGCGCTCTTCGTCCTCGCCTCGCTCATCACCATCGCGCTCCACCGCATGAGCGGCCGCCAGGTCGCCGCCGCGTGGAAGCTCGCCGGCGGGCAGATCGCGGGTGCGGCCGTCGCACTCCTGTGCTCGGTCCCGATGGTCCGGGTGTTCATCAACTCGGGCCCGGACTACAACGCTGCGGGCATGGATTCGATGCCGGTGACGCTCGCGTCGGCGGCGGCAGAGACGCTCGGTCACAACTGGCCGCTCGCCGCACCCTTCGTCGGGGCGCTCGGCGCGTTCGTCGCGGGGTCGAACACCGTGTCCAACCTCATGTTCTCGCAGTTCCAGTTCACCACCGGCGTGAATATCGGTGCGTCCTCGCCGGAGACCGTCGTTGCCGCGCAGGCGGTGGGCGGTGCGGCCGGCAACATGGTCGCGGTCCACAACGTCGTCGCCGCCGCCGCGACCGTCGGCCTGCTCGGTCGCGAGGGCGACATCATCCGCAAGACGATCATCCCGATGGCCGTCTACTGCCTCACGGCGGGATCGATCGCCTACATGATGGTATTCGGGCCCGGCCTCAACATCGGCACGATCATGTTCGCGCTCATCCTCATCGGCCTCGCAGTGACGTTCGTCCTGCTCTCCCGCTCCAGCGGCCGGGACAACGACGAGCTGCTCCCGGTCGACGAGGAGCAGGAGCGCGCGGCCGCCGAGGTCCCGGCCGGCTCCCTCGCCGCGGATCCGCACGCCAATCGTACGGGCGACCGCGCCACCGATGGGGACGACCGCCCCGGCGGCACCGGGCCCGCCGGCCGCCGCTGAACCGTGTCCTCGCCCCAGCGCGTCCAATCGGTCGACCGCACCCTCGACGTCCTCGAAGCCCTCGCGGACGCCGGGGGTGCGGCGCGGAGCAAGGATCTCGCCACGGCGATCCGGCTCCCGGTGCCCACGGTGCACCGGATCCTCGGCACGCTCGCCGCGCGCGGGATCGTGCTCCAGCTCGCCGACCGGAGCTATTCGCTCGGGCCCCGGCTGGTGCGCCTCGGCGCCGTCGCCGCGCACCAGACGGGCGCGGAGGCCCAGCCGCTCCTCGCGGAGCTCGCGGAGTCGCTCGGGGAGACCGTCAACCTCGCATTCTTCACCCGCGACTCCATGACCTACGTGGCCCAGGCCGCCTCGCCGCGCTCGATGCGGATGTTCACCGAGGTCGGCCGCCGCGTGCCGCTGCACAACACCGGGGTCGGCAAAGCGGTGCTCGCCGCGCTGCCGGTCGAGGAGGCCCGCGGACTGCTCGCCCTCCCGCCGGTGGACGGCGGCCCGGCCCCCGATGTCGGGGCGCTGCTCGGCGAGATCGCACGCGCCCGCGAGGTGGGCTACGCCGTCGACGACGAAGAGCAGGAGGTCGGGGTGCGCTGCCTCGCGGTCGCCGTCCCCGGCGGACCGGCACCGGCCGGGCTGTCGGTGTCCGGGCCGTCCTCCCGGCTCACCCCGCAGACCTTCGCCGAGGTCGCCCGCGCCCTCAGCGCGACCGCCGCCGGGCTCGCCGAGCGCTGGCACGCCTACGACCGGGGCTGAACCCGCACGGATGTGAAGAGCCGGCCCACCCCGCGGGGTGGGCCGGCTCTTCACACACTCGGGCGGCGAGCTCCGTGGCGGGCAGTCGGCTCACACGATGACGACCATCGGGACGATCATCGGCTTGCGGCGCAGCTTCGAGGAGATCCAGCGGCCGAGCGTGCGGCGGATGACCTGCTGCAGCCGGTGCTCGTCCTTGGTCCCGCTCGCGAGAGCGTCCTTGACCGCGGATTCGATCTTCGGGCGGATCGAGTCGAACACCGCGTCGCTCTCCGCGACGCCGCGCGTGTGCACGATCGGGCCGGCGAGGATCTCCCCGCGCTTGGAGTCGACGGTCATGAATACGGACACGAAGCCCTCGTCGGCGAGCGTGCGCCGGTCGCGGAGGTCCGCCTCGGTCACCTCGCCCACCGAGGAGCCGTCGACGAACACGTATTCGCAGTCCACGGCGCCGACGACCTCGGCGCGCCCGTCCTTGAGGTCGACGACCCAGCCGTCGTCGGCGAGCACGACGTGATCCTCGGGCACCCCGGTGTCCATTGCGAGCTGCGCGTTGGCGAGCATGTGGCGCCATTCGCCGTGGACCGGCATGACGCCGCGCGGCTTGACGATGTTGTAGCAGTAGAGGAGCTCGCCGGCCGAGGCGTGCCCGGACACGTGGACCTTGGCGTTGCCCTTGTGGATGACGTTCGCCCCGAGCTTCATGAGCCCGTTGATGACGCGGAACACGGCGTTCTCGTTGCCCGGGATGAGCGAGGAGGCGAGGATGACGGTGTCGCCCTCCCCCACCTGGATCCGGTGGCTGCCGGCGGCCATCCGGGACAGGGCGGCCATCGGCTCGCCCTGCGAGCCGGTGCACATGAGCACGACCTGGTCGTCGGGCAGCTTGTCGACGTCCTTGAGGTCGATGAGCACGCCGTGGGGCACGTGGAGGTAGCCGAGGTCCTGGGCGATCTTCATGTTGCGGACCATCGAGCGGCCGACGAGAGCGACCTTGCGGCCGTGGGCGTTCGCCGCCTCGAGCACCTGCTGGACGCGGTGGACGTGCGAAGCGAAGGAGGCGACGATGATGCGCCGCTCCGCGGTGCCGAACAGGGTCTCGAGGACCGGGCCGATGTTCTTCTCCGGCGAGGTGAAGCCGGGCACGTCCGCGTTCGTCGAATCGGTGAGGAACAGGTCGATGCCCTCCTCGCCCAGTCGGGCGAAGGCGCGCAGGTCGGTGATCCGGCGGTCGAGCGGCAGCTGATCCATCTTGAAGTCGCCGGTGTGGAGCACGGTTCCGGCGCCGGTCCGGATGCACACGGCGAGCGCGTCGGGGATCGAGTGGTTGACGGCGACGAACTCGAGGTCGAACGGGCCGAGCTGGTCGGTGTCGTCCTCCTTGACCACGCGGGTGGTCGCCTTGATCCGGTGCTCCTTGAGCTTCGCCTCGATGAGCGCGAGCGTGAGCACGGAGCCGAGGATCGGGATGTCGGCGCGGCGCTTGAGGAGGTAGGGCACCGCACCGATGTGGTCCTCGTGGCCGTGGGTGAGGACGAGGCCGACGATGTCGTCCATCCGGTCGTCGAGGTAGCTGAAGTCCGGCAGGATGAGGTCGATGCCGGGCTGCTCCTCCTCGGGGAAGAGGACGCCGCAGTCGACGATGAGGATCTTGCCGCGGTACTCGAACACGGTCATGTTGCGGCCGACCTCGCCGAGGCCGCCGAGGGCGACTATGCGCAGCGCCTCCGGATCGACGACGGGCGGTTCACCGGGCTCTGCGAGAAATGTGGTCACTGGAGGTAACCGCTCCTTATCAGTTGAGCGCGCAGGGACTCGACCTGCTCGTCTGCTGCGGGGAGCAGCGGCATGCGAGTGGCGCGGGTGGGAATCACTCCCTGGAGCTCGAGGGCGGCCTTGACGGCCACCACTCCGGGGAGGTGATTCATGATGGCGTCGACGAGGGGCGCGAGCTCCCCGGCGATGCGGCGGGCGGAGTCGAGGTCGTTGTCCCCGACGGCGGCCACCATGGAAGCGAACTTGTCGGCGCTGACGTGGCCGACCACGGAGACGATGCCCACGGCGCCGAACGCCATGAGGGGGAGGTTGAGCGCGTCCTCGCCGGAGTAGTAGACGAGGGAGCTCTCGGTCATCACGCGCTGCGAGGCGACGAGGTCGCCCTTGGCGTCCTTGACCGCGAGGATCCGCGGGTGCTCGGCGAGCCGGAGCAGGGTCTCGGTGTCGATCGGCACCCCGGAGCGGCCCGGGATGTCGTAGAGCATGACCGGCAGCTCGGTGGCGTCGGCGACGGTGCGCATGTGCTCAGCGATCGCGGCCTGCGGCGGCTTCGAGTAGTAGGGGGTGACGACGAGCAGCCCGTGCGCGCCGGCGGCGGCCGCCTGCTGGGCGAGCTCGACGGAGTGCGCAGTGATGTTGGTGCCGACGCCGGCGAGGATCCGGGCGCGATCGCCGACGGCGCCGACCACGGTCTCGAGGAGGCGTCTCTTCTCCCGATCCGTCGTGGTCGGGGATTCCCCGGTGGTGCCGGACACGACGAGCTGGTCGTTGCCGAGGTCCACGAGGTGCTCCGCGGTGGCTTCCACGGCGGCGTAGTCGATGCCGCCGGCGGCGTCGAAGGGGGTGATCATCGCGGTGCCGACGGCACCGAACGCCTCGCGCGCCACGGCCGCGTCGGAATCACTGATCAATGCCATGCGCCCAGTCTAGCGGCTGGGGTCCACGGTCGGGCGGCGGACGCGGCCGCGACGGCGGCTCCCGTAACATCGCTCACAACCTCGGCTAGATTCAGCCTTGCGAACGTTCAGTCGCGTTCAAACGACGCCGACCCGAGGAGCATCCCCGTGACCACCGTCACCGTCGAAGCAGCGGCGCTCGCACTCAGCCGATCGCCGTCGCTGGTCGGCAAGCTGCTGCGCCACGCGCACGAGATCCCCGATGCCGTCGCCATCCGCTATCGCGACGAGGAGACGAGCTGGCGGGAGTGCGCGGACTCGGTGCTCGCGCTCGCCGTCGACTTCCGCCGGCGCGGCATCCGCACCGGCGACCGGGTGGCGGTCCTCACGACCAACCGTCCCGAGTTCCTCCTCACCGCGGCGGCCGCAGCGGCGCTCGGCGCGATCATCGTGCCGATCAACTTCCGGCTCAGCGCCGGGGAGATCGCCTGCATCGTCGACAGCACCGACCCCCAGCTCCTCGTCACCGAGCCGGCGACCGCGGAGCAGGCCCGCGATGCCCCCGCCACCACCGACTCCGCACCGGTGGTGCTCGAGTGCGGGTCCGAGGAGTTCCGCACGGCAGCGACGAGTGCAGACCGGCTCCCGGTCGAGGACCTGTTCGTACCCGCCGGCACGGATGACTTCGTCATCCTCCACACCTCGGGCACCACCGGGAACCCCAAGGGCGCCGTGCTCAGCTGCCTCACCGTGTTCTCCTCCGCGATCCAGAACTCCGCGCGCTGGGGCGTGGAGCCCGGTGGCGGGGTCATCATGCTCGCCCCTCCCCTGTTCCACATCGGCTCCTTCATGTCCTTCCTCAGCGCACTCGCCCGCGGCGCGACGGCCCTCGTCATCCCGAGCGCGGGCTTCGACCCCGCGGCCACGCTCACGACCATGAAGCGCAGCGCGGTGAGCGCGGCCTTCATGGTCCCGCAGCAGTGGCAGCTCCTGTGCGAGGAGATCGAGCGCTCCGGCGGCGAGGGACTGGCGATCACCCATGCGAACTGGGGCGGGGCCCCGGCGAGCGAGAAGCTCCTGCTGCGGATGGCCGAGTGCATGCCTGACGCGGCGATCACCGCGGTGTTCGGGCAGACGGAGACCACCGGAACGGCGGTCAGCCTGCGCTTCGAGGATTCGTTGCGGAAGATCGGGTCAGTCGGGAAGCCGACCGCGGAGACCTCCATCAGGATCGTCGACCCTCAGATGAACGACGTCGGCGTCGACGGATTCATCTACGTCGTCGACCGCCTCAAGGACATGATCATCTCCGGCGGCGAGAACATCTACTGCGCCGAGATCGAGAACGCACTCACCTGGCACCCCCAGATCTCCGAGATCAGCATCGTCGGCAGACCCGACGAGACATGGGGAGAAGTCCCCATCGCCTGCATCGTCCCCAAGAACCCCGACGACCCACCCACACTCGCATCCATCCGCGACTACCTCACCGACCGCCTCGCCAGCTACAAACACCCCAAGGACATCCGCATCCTCGACACCTTCCCCCGCTCCGGGATGGGCAAGATCCAGAAGACCGTGCTCCGCGACACCGTCGCCGGGGGCTGAGTCCCCCGTCCGACACCACCCTGCCGAGCGCCTCGCGGGTTCCCGCATCCGCACCGCACGGCAGGGCTGCGGCCGGTGCGCGCTGTGGCACAATCATCACCATCCGCACCTCCGTCTCACCCGCAGGAGCCCGTGTGCCCGACGCCTCGACAGTGGCCCGCCGCCTGGCACCGGCCGGACGGAACCTCGGCATCGACACCGCCCGCGGGCTGGCGCTGTTCGGCATGATGGTCACCCACGTCCTCACCTTCGTGTCCGCCGAGGGCGCATTCACCCCCGCGGTGTGGTTCGCCGGCCGGTCCTCGGCGCTGTTCGCCGTCCTGGCCGGATTCTCCGTGGTGCTGAGCACGCAGCGCGTCCTCGCCCGGCCGGGTGCCCGCCCGTGGGCCGCCGCCGCGGCCGGCCTCATGCTGCGCGGGCTCCTCATCTCGATCGTCGGCCTGCTGCTCGGCATGGTGACCTCGAGCATCGCCGTCATCCTCGTGTTCTACGGTGTGATGTTCGCCCTCGCCCCGCTCTTCCTCCGTCTGCCCGCGCTCGCGCTCGGCCTGCTCGCACCGCTGTGGATGGCGCTCGCACCCGTGCTGAGCATGGCGCTGCGCCGCGGCCTCGAGCTCGAGACCTCCTACATCGTGCCGACTCCCGGGGACCTCCTCACCCCGCAGTACCTCTTCACCGATCTGCTCCTCACCGGCTACTACCCGGTGCTGCCGTGGATGGGCTACCTGCTGCTCGGGATGTTCCTCGCCCGGCTCGACTGGCGCTCGGTGCGCACTGCGGGCACCGCCGTGATCATCGGGCTCGGCACCGCGCTGCTCGCGAAGGCCGTCTCCTCCCTCCTCCTCACCGCCGGCGGACGGGCCGTGCTCGAGGCGTCCGTCGGCCCGGTCCCGGACCCCGAGCCGGGCTCCCTCGAGTACGCCCTGCAGGCCGGCTCCTACGGGGTGACGCCCACCGACACCTGGTGGTGGCTGGCGATCGCCGGTCCTCACTCGGCCACCCCCTTCGACCTGTTCCACACCTCCGGGGTCGCCGTCGCGGTGCTCGGCCTGTGCGCGCTCGCCGCGATCGCACTGGGGCAGCGCTCCTGGCTGCTCGCCCCGTTCAGCGCCCCCGGCTCGATGCCGTTGACGGTCTACACCGGCCACATCGTGTTCCTCGAGATCAGCCGGCTCGCACCGATGGGCGGCCTGACCGAGCTGTTCGTCCATGTGGGGATCGCGATGCTGTTCGCCCTCGCCTGGCGCGGACTCGCATCACCGCGCGGGCCCCTCGAATGGCCGCTGTCGAGCGCGGTGCGGGCCGTGCAGCGTGCGATCCTCGGCCCCGTTCCGGCGCGCACGGATGACAGGGACATCGCCGTCCACTAGATTCAGGAGCACCGACCGAACGCTCGGTCATCCTGAATGAGGAGACGTCGACGATGACATCTGCAGACCTGGCCGCCCTGTCCTTCAGCCGCTCCGCATCGGTGGTCGCGAAGATCCTCCGCCACGCCCACGAGGTGCCCGATGAGATCGCGGTGAGCTTCCGCGGCCGGGACACGAGCTGGGCGGTGTTCGCCTCGCAGATCCGCCGCACCGCCCAGGACCTGCGCGAACGCGGCGTGGGTCGCGGCGACCGGGTCGCGGTCCTCCTGACGAACCGACCGGAGTTCCTCGTCCTCGTGCAGGCCGCCTCGGCGATCGGCGCGATCATCGTGCCGATCAACTTCCGCCTGTCCTCCGGCGAGGTCGCGTTCATCCTCGACAACGTCACCCCGGACCTCCTGTTCACCGAGGAGTCGCTCGCGGAGCTCGCCGCCGGCGCCGTCGCCGCGGCCACGGCGAGCCCGGAGGTCATCGACTGCGATGCGGTCGACCTGCTCGAGACCGCCGAGCGGGTCGAGCTCGCCGATGCGGAGCTCGTCTCTCCCGCGTCCGGCGACGACTTCGCGATCATGCACACCTCGGGCACCACGGGCAATCCGAAGGGCGCCGTGCTCTCCCACGGGAACATCTTCGCCTGCTCCGCCCAGGTCGCGAACCGCTGGGGCATCAAGAGCGGGCAGGGGGTCGTCATGCTCGCCCCTCCCCTGTTCCACATCGGTGCCTTCCTCGGCTGCCACGGTGCGCTCGCCGGCGGCGGGACCGCTCTCGTCATCCCGAGCGCCGGGTTCGACCCGGCGGAGACGCTGGCGACGATGAAGCGGTTCGCGGTCACCGCGACGTTCATGGTCCCGCAGCAGTGGCAGCTCCTGTGCGAGGAGATCGAGCGCAGCGGCGGCGAGGGGCTGGCGCTCACGCACGCGAACTGGGGCGGGGCCCCGGCGAGCGAGAAGCTCCTCGAGCGGATGAAGGGCGCCCTGCCCGGCGCCGAGGTCAAGGCCGCCTTCGGCCAGACCGAGACGACGGGCTACGGGGTGGGTCTCGAGTTCGAGGATTCGCTCGTCCGGATCGGGTCCGTGGGCAAGCCCACCGACGACACTGCGATCCGGGTGGTCGACCCTCAGATGAACGACGTCGGCGTCGACGAGGTCGGCGAGATCGTCTACCGCGGACCCTGCGTCATGGACCGCTACTGGAACAACGAGACAGCCACCGCCGAAGCCTTCCACGGCGGCTGGTTCCACTCCGGCGACCTCGTCCGCCGCGACGCCGACGGATTCATCTACGTCGTCGACCGCCTCAAGGACATGATCATCTCCGGCGGCGAGAACATCTACTGCGCCGAGATCGAGAACGCACTCACCTGGCACCCCCAGATCTCCGAGATCAGCATCGTCGGCAGACCCGACGAGACATGGGGAGAAGTCCCCATCGCCTGCATCGTCCCCAAAAACCCCGACGACCCACCCACACTCGCATCCGTCCGCGACTACCTCACCGACCGCCTCGCCAGCTACAAACACCCCAAGGACATCCGCATCCTCGACGCCTTCCCCCGCTCCGGGATCGGGAAGATCCAGAAGACCGTGCTCCGCGATCGGGTGCAGTGAGCGGCGCTCAGCGGCCGCGCTCGACCGCGATCGCCCGACGCATGGTGCTGCGGGCGCGTCGCCGGTCCCCGGCCGCGTCGTAGGCGCACGACAGGCGGAACCAGCGCCGCCATTCCTCCGGGGCGGCCTCGACCTCGTCCCGGTACTTGGCGAACTCGGCGTCGGCGGCCTCGCGGACGATCCGGCCGCCCGGGGTGCGCGGCAGGGTGTCCTCGGGCAGGCCGCCCTCGTCCTCGAGGATCGAGCCGAGGCGCTGCATGCGCGAGCCGAACAGGAGCTCGGCGATGAGGGCCCAGGCCCCGACCACCGGCAGCGCGAACAGTGCGATCCCGAGGATCTTCGCGATCGGGTCGTCCTCGGTGAGCATGATCCAGCCGCGCTGCACGGTGAAGACGAGGTAGACCGCGAGCAGCGCGGCGACGACGAGGGCGCCGATCTTGGCCTTCGACATCAGAGGGTGAGGTAGTTCTCGAGCCCGACGGCGAGCCCTTCGCGGCCGCCGATCTCGCGGATCGCGGTGATGATGCCGGGCATGAAGGCCGAGGTCGAGAAGGTGTCGGTGCGGAGGGTGAGCGCCTCGCCGTCCGCGCCGAAGTGGATCTCCTCGCTCGCATTCATCCCCAGCTGGCGGACCGCGTGGACGTGGATGCCGTCGATGACGGCGCCGCGCGCCCCGTGGGGGTCGGATTCGGTGGCATCGGGCACCGCCGGGAGACCGGCCGCGCTTCGGGCGGCGGCGATCCGCTGCGCAGTGTGCACCGCGGTGCCCGACGGCGCGTCGAGCTTGCGCGGGTGGTGGATCTCGACGACCTCGGCGGAGTCGAAGTACTTCGCGGCGAGCTCGGCGAAGTGCATCGCGAGCACCGCGCCGATCGAGAAGTTCGGGGCGATGAGCACCGCGGTGCCGGGGTGCTCGGCGAGCAGCGATTCGAGCCGGGAGAGGCGCTCGGCGTCCCAGCCGGTGGTGCCGACGACGGTGTCGATGCCGTGCTCGACGAGGAAGCGCACGTTGTCCTCGGTGGCTCGCGGCACGGTGAGCTCGACGGCGACGTCGGCCTGCGCGTCGAGCACGGCGTCGAGGCCGTCAGCGCTGCCGAGCGCGGCGACGAGGGCGAGCCCCTCGGCCTCCTCGATCGCTGCCACCGCATGCGAACCCATGCGTCCCTGTGCGCCGATGACGGCGACCCTGATCTCACTCATATGTTGATCCTCCCGGCGACCCATCCTACCGCCGCGCCCGCTCCGCCCACGCCCGCACCGGGTCGAGCGCCGCCGGGTCGACGGCCCCGGAGTCGGTGCCGAGGAGGGCGAGGAACTGCTCGTCGGTCGCGGTGCGTCGGCGCCGCAGGCGGGTGATCGCCCCGAGCGTGTGCATCATCACCCGCTCCCGCAGGCCGAGCTCGGCCCACCGGATGCGGCCGGGGACCTGGAACACGGGAGTGTCGCCGAGGTGGGTGCGGGCCACCTCGGCCCGCCGGGAGGAGTCGATGGGCATGAGCCCGACGAGCACCGCTGCCGCCGGCTCCCCGGAGCGCCGACGCAGCTCCGCGAGGCCGTGGATGCGGCCGGCGTAGATCGGCGCGACCAGGATCACCGGCGCTCCGGCGGGGGCAGGGTCCGCGAGCGGGTGCGCCCCGGTCCCGAGGTCCGCGGCGAGGTTCTCCGCATAGGATCGGGCGGTCCCGTGCTTCGAGCTGTGGACGATGTGCCAGGGCATGGCGTTCCTCCGATGCCCCTGCAGACGACTGCGGACCCGGTCGAGGACCGGGTCCGCAGTCGGACCGCAGGGTTCAGGTGCGGTGCGGGGTGCTCATCACTTGCCGAGCAGCAGCCCCGGGGTCTGGGTGCGTGCGCGCTCGAAGCGGGCCTGCACGTCCTCCCAGTTGACGATGTTCCACCACGCCTTGACGTAGTCGGGCTTGACGTTCTGGTAGTCGAGGTAGAACGCGTGCTCCCACATGTCGAGCTGGAGCAGCGGGATGTAGCCCACCTGGACGTTGCCCTGCTGATCATAGAGCTGCTCGATGGTGAGGCGCTGACCCAGGGTGTCCCAGCCGAGGATGGCCCAGCCGGAGCCCTGGATCGAGGTCGCGACACCGGTGAACTGGCCCTGGAAGGCGTCGAATCCGCCGAGCTGGTCGTCGATCGCCGCGGCGAGCTCACCGGTGGGCTTGTCGCCGCCGTCCGGGGACATGTTGTTCCAGAAGATCGAGTGGTTGACGTGGCCGCCGAGGTTGAACGACAGGTCCTTCGACAGCTTGCCGATGGTCCCGAAATCACCCTTCTCGCGGGCCTCCGCCATCTGCTCGAGGGCGGTGTTCGCACCCTTGACGTAGGTGGCATGGTGCTTGTCGTGATGGAGCTCCATGATCTTCGCCGAGATGTGCGGCTCGAGAGCGGCGTAGTCGTAGGGCAGCTCCGGGAGCGTGTACTGCTCAACCATGTGTTTCCTCCTCATTCGGACGTGTCCGGGCCGACGTGGTCGTCCCGGCGCGGCAGTGTGCCGCCATGCACTTCGACCCTATCGAAGGGTCCTATGCCTCACAACGCGTTCCCACCTGGCAGTATTCCGAACGGCTCCGGCGAGCTGCCCGGCATCCCGGTCGCCGCGGGGATCCGTGGAACCGGTCCGGAGGCGCTCAGCCCGGGAGCTCGAAGGCGGTGCCCGGTCCGCAGGTGACGAGCGCGCGCGGACCGGCGGCGAGGCGCTCGGCGAGCGCGGTCACCTGCTCCGGCGTCACCGCCCGCACCCGGTCGATGAGCTCGGACGGGGTCTGCAGCGGCCGGCCGTAGAGCTCGGCGCGCGCCAGGCGGTTCATCCGGGCCGCCGAGCTCTCGAGGCCGAGCACGGTGGACCCGGCGACCTGGGACACGATCGCCTCGACCTCGTCGCGGCCGGGCACAGTCGTTGCCAGCCGGTCGAGCTCCGCCGCGCACAGGTCGATGACCTGCTGGGCCGAGGCCGGCGAGGTGCCCGCGTAGATCCCGAACTGCCCGGAGTCGGCGTGGGTGCTCGCGATGCAGTGGACGCTGTAGGCGAGCCCGCGCTCCTCCCGGATCTCCTGGAACAGGCGCGAGGACATTCCGCCGCCGAGCAGCGAGTAGAGCACCGTCATGGTGAACCGCTCGTCGTCGGCCTCGGGGAGGCCGGGCATGCCGAGGATGATGCCCTGCTGCTCGGTGTCCTTGACGACGGTGTGCACCCCGCCGTGGAACTCCGGAGGTGTGCGCACCGGGCGGAGGCCGGCGCCCGGAGCGGAGGACAGCTCGGGCAGGTCGGCCGTCGCGCGGGCGACCATCTCCACCACCGCGGAGTGCTCGGCGCCGCCGGCGGCGGCGAACACGAGCCGCGGTCCGACGTAGTCGTGCGCGTAGTGGTCGAGGAGCGTCCGGTGGTCGAGTGCGCGGATCTGCTCCTTGCGCGCCCCGACCGGCCGGCCGAGCGGGTGCCCGGCGTAGACGAACTCGTCGAAGGCGTCGTAGAGCACCTCGCCGGGGTCGTCGGCACTCATCGCGAGCTCCTCGAGGATGACCCCGCGCTCGCGCTCGAACTCGCGGGCGTCGAGCGTCGAGTGGAGCACCATGTCCCACAGCAGGGCGGTGATGTGGTCGACGTCGTCGACGAGGCAGCGGGAGAAGTAGCAGGTGTACTCCTTCGCCGTCACCGCGTTGCTCTCCCCGCCGGTGCGGTCGAACTCCTCGGCGATCCGGCGGGCGGAGCGCTGCGGCGTGCCCTTGAAGAGCATGTGCTCGAGGAAGTGGGTCGACCCGGCGGCGGTCGGTGCCTCGTCGCGGGAGCCGGAGTCCACCCAGATGCCGACGGTCTCGGACTCGAGACCCGGCATGGTCTCGGAGATGACGCGGATACCACTGGGGAGGACAGAGCGGTAGACGCTGCTGCCCTCCCCCAGGAGCTGTTCGGTGATCAAACCGGCGGCTTACTCCTCGGCCCCGGCGGCGTCCTGGCCGCTCTCGGCGTCGTCCTCATCGGTGACGGGGACGAGCGAGAGCTTGCCGCGGTCGTCGACCTTGGTGATCTCGACCTGGATCTTCTGACCCACGGACACGACGTCCTCGACATCCTCGACGCGCTTGCCGTCGTTGAGCTTGCGCAGCTCGGAGATGTGGAGCAGGCCGTCCTTGCCGGGGCTCAGCGACACGAAGGCGCCGAAGGACATGCACTTGACCACGGTGCCGAGGTAGCGCTCGCCGACCTCGGGGACCTGCGGGTTGGCGATCGCGTTGATCGCCGAGCGCGCGGCGTCGGCGGCCGGACCGTCGGTCGCCCCGATGAGCACGGTGCCGTCGTCCTCGATGCTGATCTCCGCTCCGGTGTCCTCCTGGATCTGGTTGATCATCTTGCCCTTGGGGCCGATGACCTCGCCGATCTTGTCGACCGGGATGCGCACCGAGATGATGCGCGGCGCGGTCGGCGCCATCTCCGCCGGCCCGTCGATCGCCGCGGCGATGACCTCGAGGATGACGTCGCGGGCCTCCTTCGCCTGCTTGAGCGCAGCGGTGAGCACGGCCGCCGGGAGTCCGTCGAGCTTGGTGTCGAGCTGGATCGCGGTGATGTACTCCGAGGTGCCGGCGACCTTGAAGTCCATGTCGCCGAAGGCGTCCTCGGCGCCGAGGATGTCGGTGAGCGCGGCGTAGGCCGTCTGCGGGCCGCTGTCGGTCTGGACGACGTCGGACACGAGGCCCATCGCGATGCCGGCCACGGGGGCCCGCAGCGGCACACCGGCGTTGAACATCGACAGGGTCGAGGCGCAGACGGAGCCCATTGAGGTCGAGCCGTTGGAGCCGAGCGCCTCGGACACCTGGCGGATCGCGTAGGGGAACTCCTCACGCGTGGGCAGCACCGGGACGAGGGCGCGCTCGGCGAGCGCGCCGTGGCCGATCTCGCGGCGCTTGGGGCTGCCGACGCGACCGGTCTCGCCGGTGGAGTACGGCGGGAAGTTGTAGTGGTGGAGGTAGCGCTTGCGCGTCACCGGCGACAGCGAGTCGATCTGCTGCTCGAGCTTGAGCATGTTGAGCGTGGTGACGCCGAGGATCTGGGTCTCGCCGCGCTCGAACAGGGCCGAGCCGTGGACGCGCGGGAGCACGCCGACCTCGGCGGTGAGCGGCCGGATGTCCTTGAGGCCGCGGCCGTCGATGCGCACCTGCTCGGTGAGGATCCGCTGCCGCACGACCTTCTTGGTCAGCGCGTTGAGGGCGCCCGCGATCTCCTTCTCGCGGCCGGCGTACTTCTCGCCGAGCTCGCTGAAGAGGGTGTCGAGGAGGGCGTCGCCGGCGGCTTCGCGCTCCTGCTTGTCCGCGATCTGGAAGTTCTTCGTCTGCTGCTCGAAGGCGAGCTTCTCGACGTCGGCGTAGACGTCGTCCTGGTACTCACGGAAGACCGGGAACTCGACGGTCGGCTTCGCGGCCTTGTCGGCGAGCTCCTGCTGGGCGCGGACGAGTTCGCGGATGAAGGGCTTGGCGGCCTCGATGCCGTCGGCGACGATCTCCTCGGTCGGCGCGGTGGCGCCGCCCTGGACGAGATCCCAGGACTGCTCCGTGGCCTCGGCCTCGACCATCATGATCGCGACGTCGTCACCGACGACGCGGCCGGCGATCGCCATGTCGAAGGTGGCGTCCTGCAGCTGCGAGTAGTTGGGGAACGCGACCCACTGGTCCTCGATGAGCGCGACGCGCACACCGCCGATCGGGCCGGAGAAGGGCAGCCCGGAGAGCTGCGTCGACAGCGAGGCGGCGTTGATCGCCAGGGTGTCGTAGATGTGGTCGGGGTGGATCGACATCACGGTGACGACGACCTGCACCTCGTTGCGCAGGCCCTTGACGAAGGACGGGCGCAGCGGGCGGTCGATGAGGCGGCAGGTGAGGATCGCGTCCGTGGAGGGGCGTCCCTCACGGCGGAAGAACGAGCCGGGGATGCGGCCGGCGGCGTACATCCGCTCCTCGACGTCCACGGTGAGGGGGAAGAAGTCGAAGTGCTCCTTCGGGGACTTGCCGGCCGTGGTGGCCGACATGAGCATGGTCTCGTCGTCGAGGTAGGCGACGGCGGCGCCGGCGGCCTGCTGGGCGAGGCGCCCGGTCTCGAACCGGACGGTGTGGGAGCCGAAGCGCCCGTTGTCGATGTGTGCGACTGCTGATTCTGGATTGAGGCCCAAGTGAGCTCCGTTCTACGTGCGCACGCCGGATCCGGCGGTGCGCGTGGGGTGGACCGCCGCGGTCGGTGCGCACCGTGTGCGCACCCGGTGATTCGGCCCGGTCATCGATCGAGGCCCACGCATTCTCTGTGCTGCGGAGGCCACTACCGATCACCGGCGACGCCGATCCGGCGGGCTCTGACCGTGCCAGTCTATCAAGTGAGGCCGCCGGAGCCGACCGGCCTGTGCCGGCACCCGACAGCGGGCACGCAGGACCCGGATGAATGACACAGGACCCGCTGAGATCTCAGCGGGTCCTGTGGCTTCGGCGCGGTCCGGATGGACCGCTGCGATCATGCGATCAGCGGCGCAGGCCGAGGCGCGCGATGAGCGCGCGGTAGCGCTCGATGTCGACCTTCTGCAGGTAGCCGAGCAGACGGCGACGGTGGCCGACGAGCAGCAGCAGGCCCCGGCGCGAGTGGTGGTCGTGCTTGTGCTCCTTGAAGTGCTCGGTCAGATCCTTGATGCGACGGGTGAGCACGGCGACCTGGACCTCGGGGGATCCGGTGTCGCCTTCGTGGATTGCGTATTCCTTGATGATCTCCTGCTTGATCTTGGGATCAAGAGCCATGGATGTCTCCTCCGGGTCGTTGCGCGGCGCCCCGACCTCGTGTCGTGAGCACTGTGGAACCGCGGCCGGCTGTGAAAAAACGGCGTCTACGAGCCTAGCACAGCGCGGACGTCGTCGATGTCCCGGTGCATCTGGGCGATGAGGGCGTCCATCCCGTCAAAGGTGACCTGGCCGCGGATGCGCTCGATGAACTCGAGCGTCATCCCGGATCCGTAGACGTCGAGGTCGGGGAACGCGACGTCGACGATGTGGGCCTCGACCCGCCGTTCGGCACCGTCGAAGGTCGGGTTGGTGCCGATCGAGATCGCCGCCGGGTAGCGCTCGGGGTCCGCGTCGAAGAAGGCCCAGCCGGCGTAGACGCCGTCGGCCGGGACGAGCCCGGCGGAGTCCGGGGACAGGTTGGCGGTGGGGAATCCCATCTCGCGGCCGCGGGCGTCGCCGTGCACGACGGTGCCGTTCACGGTGTGCGGGCTGCCGAGCATCTCCGCGGCCGCCCGGACGTCGCCCTCGCGGAGCAGGCGGCGGACCTCGGTCGAGGAGAAGCGACCGTGCTCGCCGACATCGTCGATGGTGACGACCTCGAAGCCGTAGGTGCGTGCCAGAGTGCGCAGGGTGTCGATGCTGCCGGCGTTGTCGCGGCCGAACCGGACGTCCTGTCCGACGGCGACGAGGCGCGCGCCGAGCCCCTCGACGAGGTAGTCGCGGACGAACTCCTCCGGGGTCTGGGCGGCGAAGTCGAGGGAGTAGCGCTGGACGAGCACGGCGTCGATGCCGGTCTCCGACATCCGGGCGAGACGGTCGGTGAGCGCGCCGATGAGCTCAGCCGGGGTGTCCGGCCGGTGCACGGTCTGCGGATGGGGGTCGAAAGTCACGGCGATCGACTTGAGCGAGCGCCGGCGGGCGAGATCGCCGAGATCGCCGAGGACGGCCCGGTGACCGCGGTGCACCCCGTCGAAGTTCCCCAGGGTCACTGCCGTGGGACCGAACCCCGCGGGGATGCGGTCGAGCTCCCAGAAAACTTCCACGTCCGTCCTTCCCAGCGCGAATACCCGGTTCAGGTTACCGCATCACCACCGCAGCGCTAGCGCCAGGATGCCGCTACCCGAGGCGATGAGGAGCCAGGCGAACGACCCGATGCAGACTCGACAGACGCTCGTCGTGCTGAGCAACGATCCGAATCCGACCTCATGCGACATCGGGCTCATTCATGCGCGGCCGGCCGCGGCCCGGGTCTCAGCCGTCGGCGCGACCCGGCACCGTGATGCCGGTGGCGGACTTGAAGCGACCCTCGCGCCGCTCGAGGACCGCGATGAGCTCACCACCGGCGATCCCGGCCCAGTGCCCGCCCGATGCCGCGGGTGCCGTGTCGAGGTCGACGAACTTCCCCTGCATGAGCGCGGTCGCCGTCTCCCGGTCCAGGTCGATCACCGGCAGCACGCGCGCGGCCGCCTCGGCGAGCGGCATGAGGGCGGGCGACGGAGCCGACGCGGGGTCCTGAGGCAGCTCGACCGCCCCGGACAGGTCGAACGCACCCACCCGGGTGCGGCGCAGTGCGACGAGGTGGCCGTGGACGCCGAGGTCGCGCCCGAGGTCACGGGCGAGCGCCCGGATGTACGTGCCCGAGGAGCAGGTCACCTCGACGTCGACGTCGACGTGCCCGCGGCCCGCTTCGTCCTCCCCCGGACGGATCGCGCCGACGGCGAACGCGGACACCGTGACCGGGCGCGCCCGCAGCTCGACCTGCTCGCCGGCGCGCACCCGGGCGTAGGAGCGCACGCCGTCGACCTTGATCGCGGACACCGCGCTCGGCACCTGCTCGATGTCCCCGGTGAGCGCGGCCGCCCCGGCGCGGATCCGCTCCTCGGTCACCCGGGCGAGGTCCGCGGGGTCGGCGAAGACGTCCGGGGCGGAGTCGGCGTCGTCGGTCGGCGTCGAGGATCCGAGCCGTATCGTCGCGGTGTAGGTCTTGTCCGCCCCGACGATGTACGTCAGCAGCTTGGTCCCGCGCCCGAGCCCGAGCACGAGCACCCCAGTGGCCATGGGGTCGAGCGTGCCGGCGTGCCCGACCTTGCGCGTGCCGAACCACTTGCGCACCCGCGAGACCACCCCGTGGCTGGTGATGCCCTGGGGCTTGTCGATGATGAGCATGCCGGTGTTCGGGTCCATGACCGTCCTGTCGCTGGGGAGATCGCGCCCGCCGTGAATGGGAGAACCGCTGCGCCGAGGGTATCAGCGCAGCGGTTCCGCCGCCGTGCGGGTCCGGCCCGGGTGGGGGCCGGAGGACATCACTGGAAGGAGATGTGCACGTGGTCGTAGTGATTGGCCGTGACGGAGCCGCGATCCGACATCGGGCGCCCCTTCCAGCCGGTGTAGGAGGCAAAGATCTTCTGCTCCCGGATCACGTACTTGATGTTGAGCTCGGACTTGTTCGCGATGAGGTACTCGGTGATGCGGTCGCCGGTCGAGCCGGTGATCATCACGTCGACGGCGTTGCCGGAGTGGTGGTCCGAGCCCGGGTCGTTGCGGCGGCCGCCGTAGGACTTGACCTCCGGGAAGGCCGCGCAGACCGCACGGTAGCCCTTCTTCGCATTGGCGGTGAGGCCGGACTCGATCGAGGACGACACCGAGCACGGCGAGTTCGACACGCCCTCGGACGAGGAGCCGGACGACGACTCGTCGGAGGACTCCTTCGAGGAGCCGGACGACGACTCGTCGGAGGACTCCTTCGAGGAGCCCGAGGCGGTCTCACCGGAGCGGTCGCTCGAGCGCGAGCTCGACTCCGTGCGCTCCTTCGACTTCGACTTCGACTCCGAGGGGGTCGGCTCGGGCTCCGGGGTGGGGAGCTTCGCCTCGGTCTTCGCTTCCGACGTGTAGTTCGGGTCGTCCTTGAGGGACTCGAAGTACTCCTCGGCGGCCTTGTCCCAGTGCTCCTGCTCGGCGGCCTCGTCGACCGCGGGGGTCTCCTCGGGCGCCTCGGCGGGCGGGGCGGTGGCCTGGTTCTCGGCCTTGACGACGCCGGCGTTCTCGTCCGGCGCGAAGGCGAAGGAGGAGGCGACGATCGCGGTGGTCGCGGCGGCCGGCAGCGCGATCGCGGCGACCATCGGCCGACGCTTGACCGTCTTGAGAACTCCGGTCGCGGTGTTCGGTTCGGCGCTGTGACGCCCCGAAGACTTGCGTCCCATGGCGGAGATGTCACGGACGAGAGTCCGTGCGTTCGCGCCCCAGGAGGGCTTCGGATCAGAGTGCTTACCCAATTCGACTGTCCCTTAACAAAGTTGTAATCGTTCCGTGATCTCAACCGAGTGTAGCCGGGATTCCGGTGATGACAAAACGATAACGACACCTCGTTTCCGTGACATCGATCGCACCCCGGCTGACGAGGCGGAACGCACGCGTCCCCCGATCCGGTGCGGGATCGGGGGACGGGACCGGAGCGGCGTGCGGAGCCGGCCGCGGCCTGTGATCAGGACCCTGCGGTCTGCTCGCCCTCGTCGTCCTCGGCCTTGGGCCTGCGGTACGGGTCGGCGTCACCGGCAGGCTTCGCCTGTGCGGCGAGCCGGGCCACCTCGGCGTCGTGCGCGGCGGCCTTGGCGAGCAGCTCGTCGAGCTCCGCGGCCGCAGCCGGCACCTGGTCGGCGACGAACTCCAGCGTCGGGGTGAGCCGGATCTGCAGACCCTTGCCGACCTCGGACCGGAGCAGCCCCTTCGCGGAGTTCAGCGCCGCCTGCGTCGACGCCAGCTGCTCGTCGTCGCCGTAGACGGTGTAGAACACCGTCGCGTGCTGCAGGTCACCGGTCACCCGCACATCGGTGACGGTGACGAACCCGAGGCGCGGGTCCTTGACCCGCTTCTCGAGCGTGCGGGCGACGATCACCTGGATCCGGTCGGCGATCTTCCTGGCGCGTGTGGGATCGGCCATGATGGTCCTTTCATCGGAGCCGCGCACGGGCTGCGGTGCAGCCCGTGCGCGGATCGGTCGGAGCGGGCGCGAGGTCAGTCGCGCGGCTTCTCCTGCATCTCGAAGGTCTCGATGAGATCTCCGTCGCGGATGTCGTTGAACTTGCCCAGGCCGATACCGCACTCGTAGCCCTCGCGGACCTCGGTCGCATCGTCCTTGAACCGCCGCAGCGACTCGATGGACAGGTTGTCCCCGACGACCACGCCGTCCCGGGTGACCCGGGCGGTGGCGTTGCGCTTGATGATGCCGTCGCGCACGATGCAGCCGGCGATATTGCCGAACTTCGACGAGCGGAAGATCTCGCGGATCTCCGCCGAACCGGTGTGCACCTCCTCGAACGTGGGCTTGAGCATGCCCTTGAGCGAGTTCTCGATGTCGTCGATCGCGTCGTAGATCACCGAGTAGTAGCGGACGTCGACGCCCTCGCGCTCGGCGGCGTCGCGGGCCTTGGCCTCGGGACGCACGTTGAAGCCGATGACGATCGCGTTGTCGACGGTGGCGAGGTTGATGTCGTTCTCCGTGATCGCACCGACGCCGCGGTGGATGATCCGGAGGTCGACCTCGTCGCCGACGTCGATCTTGAGCAGCGAGTCCTCGAGCGCCTCGACGGCACCGGACACGTCGCCCTTGAGGATGAGGTTGAGCATGTCGACCTTGCCCTCTTCGAGCGCCTTGGCGAAGTCCTCGAGGCTGATCCGCTTGCGGCCGCGGGCCTGAGCGGCGTTGCGCTCGATGGCATCGCGCTTCTCCGCGATCTGCCGGGCCGTGCGGTCGTCGTCGGTGGACAGGAAGGTGTCACCGGCGCGCGGCACGCTGGAGAGGCCGAGCACCTGCACGGGACGGGACGGGCCCGCCTCGTCGAGCTGCTCGCCGTTCTCGTCGAACATCGCGCGGACGCGGCCGAAGGCCGTGCCGCAGACGATCGCATCGCCCTGACGCAGGGTGCCGGACTCGATGAGCACGCTCGCGACCGCACCGCGGCCCTTGTCGAGCTTCGCCTCGATCGCGATGCCGCGCGCGGACTTGTCCGGGTTGGCCTTGAGATCGAGGGCGGCGTCGGTGGTGAGCAGGACGGCCTCGAGCAGGTCCTCGATGCCGGTGCCCTTGAGCGCCGAGATCGGTACGAACATCGTGTCGCCGCCGTACTCCTCCGAGACGAGGTTGTACTCGGTGAGCTGCTGCATGACCTTGGCCGGATTCGCCCCGTCCTTGTCGACCTTGTTCACCGCGACCACGATCGGCACGTCGGCCGCCTGGGCGTGGTTGAGGGCCTCGATGGTCTGCGGCATCACGCCGTCGTCGGCCGCGACCACGAGGATCGCGACGTCGGTGGCCTTCGCACCGCGGGCACGCATGGCGGTGAACGCCTCGTGGCCCGGGGTGTCGAGGAAGGTGATGCGACGCTCCTCGTCGTCGTGCTCCACGGCCACCTGGTAGGCGCCGATGTGCTGGGTGATGCCACCGGCCTCCTTCGAGGCGACGTTGGCCGACCGGATCGCGTCGAGCAGCTTGGTCTTGCCGTGGTCGACGTGACCCATGACGGTGACGACCGGCGGACGCGGCTGCTTGTCCTCGGCGTCCTCGGCCTCCTCCTCGGCCTCGAGGTCGATGTCGAAGCTCTCGAGCAGCTCGCGGTCCTCGTCCTCCGGGGACACGATCTGCACCTTGTAGCCGAGCTCCTCGCCGAGCACCTGGAAGGTGTCCTCGTCGAGGGACTGGGTGATCGTCGCCATCTCACCGAGGTGGAACAGCACCGTCACGAGATTCGTGGGATCGGTGTTGATCTTCTCCGCGAAATCGGCGAGCGAGGAGCCGCGACGCAGGCGCAGCGGGGTGGTGCCGTCGCCGCGCGGGACCGAGACGCCGCCGACCGACGGAGCCTGCATCTGCTCGAGCTCCTGGCGCTTGGCGCGCTTGGACTTCCGTCCGCGAGCGCGACCGCCGCCGCGGCCGAACGCACCCTGCGTGCCGCCGCGACCCCGGCCGGAGCCGCGCGGGCCGCCGGGACGGCCGCCGGCGCGCGGAGGACCACCGGGTCCGCCGCCGGGTCCGCCGGGTCCGCCCCGACCGCCGCCGCGCGACGGGGCGGGCTTGGCGAGGGCGGAGTTCTTCAGCAGGCCCGGGTTGGGGCGCGGAGCACCCGGACGCGGGCCGGGCTTGGCACCGGGCTTCGGGCCGCCCGGACGGGGCGCACCCTCGACCGAGGGCTTGGGGCCGGGCTTGGCACCAGGCTTGGGCATCCCCTGCGAGGGCGCGAAGGGATTGTTGCCGGGGCGGGCGCCGCCGCGCTTGCCGCCGGGTTTGGGCATCCCCTGCGAGGGCGCGAAGGGATTGTTGCCGGGACGGGCGCCGCCGCGGGGCTTGGGGGCCGGACCACCGGGCTTCGGGGTCTCCTTGGCCGCCGGCTTCGGAGCGGGTGCGCCGGGCTTCGGCGCGGCCTGCGCCGCCGGGCTCGGGGCCGGGGCGGCGGGGCCGGGGGTCGCCGCCGGTGCAGGCTTCGACTCGGCCGGCTTCGCCTCGGCCGCGGGAGCGGCGGGTGCGGGCTTGGCGCCCGGGGCTCCGGGCTTCGGGCCGGACTTCGCTCCCGGCTTCTGGGCGCCGGGCTTCTGCGCCGCGGACTTCTGGCCGGCCGGCTTCTGCTCTGCGGTCTTCTTCTCCGCAGAGGCGCGGCCGGCCTGGTCGCCGTAGGTCTCCTTGAGCTTGCGGACGACCGGTGCTTCGACGGTGGAGGATGCGGAACGGACGAATTCGCCCATGTTCTGCAGCTTCTCCAGGACGTCCTTGCTTGTTGTGCCGAGCTCCTTGGCGAGCTCATGGACACGGGGCTTTGCCACTTTTCTCCTGTCCGGGTTCCTTCCCGGACAGGGAGGAACCTCATTACCGGGTAGCAGTCATCTCACTGCTCACGACCGTCAGTGTGGGGTGTCATTTCTGAGCACTCACTGGTTGGTTTCCATCTGGTGTACCCGCTCTTCTGTCGAATGGTGGATCCAGCGCGGGATCTCCGGGGGCTCGATGCGAGCCACACGGAAGGCCCGCGCGAATGCATTCTTCTTCCGTGCCGCCTGCCAGCACTTCACCGTGGGGTGGATCCAGGCTCCCCGTCCGGGGAGCCTGCGACGGACGTCGACGACGGCCTGCGGCGGATCGCCCCGCTGCACGGTGAGGCGCAGGAGGGCGGACTGCGGTCCGCGTCGTCTGCACGCAATGCACATCCGGGTGGGATCGACTGCGTGAGGCACGCCGACCAGTCTACATCACCGCCGGTGCCGGGCCGCACGACGCCCGGTTGCAGCCGCTCCCGGGTCACTCGGCGGCGACGATGTCGATCTTCCAGCCGGTGAGCTTGGCGGCGAGACGGGCGTTCTGCCCCTCCTTGCCGATCGCGAGCGAGAGCTGGTCGGCTGGAACGGTGGCGCGCGCCACCTTGAGCGCGCGGTCGAGCACCTCGACCGAGGAGGCCCGGGCCGGCGACAGCGCGTTGGCGACGAACTTCGCCGGGTCCTCGCTGTGGTCGACGATGTCGATCTTCTCCTGGCCGAGCTCGGCCATCACCGAGCGCACCCGGGATCCGAGCTCGCCGATGCACGAGCCCTTGGCGTTGACGCCGGGCACCGTGGCCCGCACCGCCATCTTGGTGCGGTGGCCGGCCTCGCGGGCCAGCGCCACGATCTCCACGGTGCCGTCGGCGATCTCCGGGGATTCGTGGGCGAACAGCTTGCGCACGAGGTTCGGGTGCGAGCGGGACACGGTGATCGAGGGGCCCTTGAGCCCCTTGTGGACGTCGGTGACGTAGACCCGGATGCGGTTGCCGTGGGAGTACTGCTCGCCCGGCACCTGCTCGTGCGGGGGCAGCACCGCCTCGACCTCGCCGAGGTCGATCTGGATCATCCGCTCGTCGCGGCCCTGCTGGATGACACCGGAGACGATCTCTCCCTCGCGGTCGCGGAAGGAGCCGAGCACGGACTCGTCCTCCACATCGCGCAGCTGCTGGTGGATGATGTTCCGGGCGGCCATCGCCGCGATCCGGCCGAAGCCGTCGGGGGTGTCGTCGAACTCCCCCACCGGGGTGTCGTCGTTGTCGAACTCGACGGCCCAGATGACGACCTTGCCGGTCTTCGTGTCGAGCTCGGCGCGGGCATCGGGGTAGGAGCCCTCGGTCTTGAGGTAGGCGTTGAGCAGGGCCCGCTCGATGAGTTCGACGAGCGTGTCGAAGGGGATCTCCTTCTCGCGCTCGATCAGTCGCAGGGCGCTGAGGTCAATGTCCATGATGATGTCCTCCGATCCGACAGCATCGGTTCTGCCCGGCTGTTCACTTGTCGAGTATGCAGGTGTGAGACCCCACCATAGTCGAACGGCCGCAGCGGCTGAACCGCCGTCGAGCCGGCTCGACGGCCTCTCAGCGGAAGCGGAGGACGACCTCGGCGTGCTCGATCTCGTCGAGCCCGAGGACGACGGGCTCCCCCGTCTTCTCCTCGTGCACGGTGACGGCGGCGTCGTCGACCTCGGCGAGCTCGCCGCGCAGGGTGCGGGCGGCCGTCCGCACATCGATGGTCCGACCGCGCACACGGCGGAAGTGGCGGGCCTCGCTGAGCGGGCGGGAGGCGCCCGGGGAGGTGACCTGGAGGTCGTAGGGATGGTCGTTGAAGAGGGGCAGCTCGTCGATCTCCTCGGACACGATCCGGGTGGCGAGCGCGATGTGCTCGAGCGACACCGGGTCCGCGGTGTCCTCGGGCAGGTCGATCATCACGGTCAGGGTGCGGTGCCGGCCGGCGGCGACCGCCTTGACCTCCTCGACGACGAGTCCGGCGGCCGCGAGCGGGGCGGTGATGCGATCGATGACGGTCTGCTGGTCCTGCGCCATGTCCGGCCTCCTCATCTGCAGTGCTGCACGTCAACCCCCAGGGTAGTTCACGCTACGATTGGGCCCATGCACCTCCTCCCCGGACTCCCGCGCAGCCGTCGTGCCGTGCTGGGTCTGGGGTTCCTCGGCGCACTCGGCGGCCTCACCGCCTGCTCCCTGCGACTCGATGTGCCGCCGGACGTACCGACCCCCGCCGCCCTCGACGCCCTGCGCAACGACGTGGCCCGGATGCTCGCCGCGACCGAGGCGCCCACCGGCGGCGGGGATCCCGCCGACCTCGATGCCCTGCGGGCCGCGGCCGGGCCCGAGTGGGCCCCGCCGAGCGAGCTCGTCACCCCCACCTCCTCCCCCACCCCGGAGTCCTACAGGTTCGCCGACGGTCTGAACTCGGTCACCGAACTCGTCCTCGACCGCCTGCCCGAGGTGATCGGCGGCCCGGCCGGACAGGCCGAGTCCGCCGGCGGGCGCGGCCTCGCCGCCCTCGTCGACATCGCCGTCGGAGCCGTGCTCGCGCTCGCGCCCGCAGATTCCGAGCGTGCCGCGGCGCTCGGCCGGCGCCTGGCCGCACTGCCGGAGAACGCCCCCGACCCCGCCGGCCCCGGAGCCGGGGCCGTTGCTCCCAGCGGCTCCGCGGACGCGGAGGATCCGGAGCCGGACGACGGGGGACCCGAGCCGGACGGCGATCCGAGCGCCACGCCGGCGGCGCCCGGGCTCGAGGGCTTCGTCCGCGCCTGCTATCAGGCCGCCTACGGGTACGAGCGCCTCGCGGTGTTCCACGATGCCGAGGACGCCTACGGGGAGTTCGCCCGCGCCCGGATCACCCGGCTCGACGATGCCGCGATCCAGGGCAACGAGCTGCGTGAGACCGCCGGGCTCGCCGCCGTCGGCAACGAGCCCGCCTGGCAGCTCGATCCCGCCCCCGTGGACGCCGAGTCGGCGCTGCGCACGGCCACCGCCGTGGAGGACCTCGTGGCCGCGGCCGCGCTCGGGCTGTTCGAGACCCCGGGTGCGGAGTACCTCGGCACCGCGCAGCTGTGGATGTCCGCCGACGCCCGTGCCCGGGCCGGGCAGCGGCAGCTCCTGCGCTACCGGATCACCGATGCGTCCACGGCCTCGCCGGCGGCAGGCGGGGGCGCGTGATGAAGATCCCCGAGGTGCTGTTCAACTCCGCCGCGGAGATCATCGGCGTGCCGCGGGCCCAGGCCTGGGCCGACGCGCTCGATCACATGGTGTTCGAGCTCCTCGACCGCTGGAAGCTCACCCCCGACCCGCTGCCCACCGCACCGTGGGCGGGAGCGGAGAGCCTGGTCATCCCCGTCCTCACGAAGGAGCGGTACCAGGCGGTGCTGCGCTTCGCGTGGCCGAACACCGACAACCCGCTCGTGCACGCGCAGGTGCTGCGCGCCCTGCAGGCCTGGGGCGGCCACGGGGCGGTGCGGGTGATCAGCGAGGACTCCTCCTTCCGGGCGACCCTGCAGGAGCGGCTGCGCACCACGGTCAACCTGTCCGCGGAGCCGCTGGAGTCGGTGGCGCCGATCTGGGGGCAGCTCGCCCGCTCCCTCACGGTTCCCGCGCAGCCCGGGTTCGTGCGCGTCCAGGACATCGCGGCGGGCTGGCTCGAGAAGTTCCCCGCCGACGTCGGCCTCGTCACGGAGTTCCCCGCGTTCACGCCGCAGGACCGCTACGTCCTCGACTCCGCCCGCGCGTGGATCGAGACGCTCGCCCGGTCGGAGGAGGCCTGGCTCATCCACGCCGACCTCCACTACTACAACATCCTCGCCGGCAACCCCGATCAGCACGGGGTGGCAACGTGGAAGGCGATCGACCCGCAGCCGCTGAGCGGGCCGACGGCGTACATGGTCGCCCCGGTGCTGTGGAACCGGCTGTTCGAACTCCCCGGGGCGACGCCGGAGGATCAGGCGCGCTGGCTCCACGCCTTCGCCGGCCGGCTGTGCACCCATGCGGAGATCGACCCGGCGTACGGGATCGGTGCGGCGGTGGCGCGCGAGGTCGAGAACATGTTCTGGTACCTCCGCTCCGCCTACGGTGGGAACCGGAAGGCGTTCGGCGACGCCGCGCGCTCGCTGTGGGTGTGTCGGGCGCTGTGCGGTCTGCCGGTGCAGGGGATCGACGCCCACACCCTCAAGCGCCTCGGCTGAGGACCCCGGCTCAGGGGCCGGTGAGGAAGTCGAACCCGAGCTTGAGGATGAGCGCTCCGACCACGACGAGGAACACGATCCGGACGAAGCCGCTGCCCCGGTCGAGCGCGGTGCGGGAGCCGAGCCGGCCGCCGATGATGTTGCCGAGTGCGAGCGCCAGTCCGTACTCCCAGACGACGTGGCCCTGCGGGATGAAGAAGGCGAGCGCGCCGACGTTCGTCGCGAAGTTGATGACCTTCGCCTGGGCCGAGGCGCGGAGGAAGCTCAGACCGATGATCGAGACGAAGGCGATGACGAGGAACGAGCCGGTGCCGGGGCCGAGCATCCCGTCGTAGACGCCGACGATGCCGCCGATGAGCCACGAGTAGGCGTGGTACCGGCGACTGCGGTCGGAGTACCGGAGCACGGCCTCCGCACCGAGGCTCGGCTTGAGGAGGGTGAAGATCGCCACGAGCACGAGGGCTGCGAGGATGATCGGGGTGAACAGGTCCTCCGGGACCGAGGCGGCGAGCATCGCCCCGCCCACCGCACCGAGGAACGCGCACAGTGCGGCGGGCACGACCGCGGACAGGTCCGGCGGGATGCGCCGCATGTAGGTCGCGGCCGACACCGCGGTGCCGGCGATCGAGCCGACCTTGTTCGTCCCGACCGCGGCGAGCGGGGAGACACCGGGGACGAGCAGGAGGACGGGCAGCTGGATCAGCCCGCCGCCGCCGACCACCGCGTCGACCCACCCCGCCAGGAGACCCGCGGCGAACAGCGCCAGCAGGATGACGGGGAGGGAGACGGCGGCTTCGGTCACCGCCCCGTCCGGTGCGCGCCCACGGCCGCGTACTGCTCGTCGATGAAGCGCACGATCTCCGTGACCGCCTCGGCGACGGCCAGGTCCCGGCTGTCGCCGGTGCGGCGGTCGCGCAGCTCGACGGTGCCGTCGGCCAGACCGCGGCCGACGACGAGCACGGTGGGCACGCCGAGCAGCTCGGCGTCGCCGAACTTCACACCCGGCGAGGTCTTGGGCCGGTCGTCGATGAGCACGCGCACGCCCTCGGCCTCGAGTGCGGCGGTGATCTCCTCGGCCTTCGCGAGGATCTCCTCGCCCTTGCCGGTGGCGACGATGTGGACGTCGGCGGGGGCGAGGTGCTGGGGCCAGATGAGTCCGCGCTCGTCGTGGTTGCCCTCGGCGATGCACGCCATCACCCGGGTCACGCCGATGCCGTAGGAGCCCATGGTGACGACGGTGCGCTTGCCGTTCTCGTCGAGCACCGTGAGGTCGAGCGCCTCGGCGTAGCGGCGGCCGAGCTGGAAGATCTGCCCGATCTCCACGCCGCGGGCGAGCTCGAGGGGGCCGGAGCCGTCGGGGGCCGGGTCGCCGGCGCGCACCTCGGCGGCCTCGACGGTGCCGTCGGCGGTGAAGTCGCGGCCGTGGACGAGGTCGAAGACGTGGCGGCCGTGCTCGTTGGAGCCGGTGATCCAGCGCGAGCCCTGCGCCACCCGCGGGTCGAGCAGGTACTTGATGCCGGTCGACCCCTCGAGTCCGAGCACGGGCGCGTCGATGCTGGTGCCGGGGCCGATGTACCCGCGCACGAGGCCCGGGTGGGCGGCGAGGTCGGCCTCGGTGGCGGGCTCGACGGCGATCTCTCCGGCACCGAGCGCTCCGGAGCCGGCGGCGCGGTCGAGGTCGACCTCGCGGTCGCCGGGCAGCCCGATGACGACGATCTCGCGCTCGCCGTCGGGGTGGGTGATCGCGACGACGACGTTCTTCAGGGTGTCCGCGGCGGTCCACTCGCGGTCCTCGCGCGGGTGGTGCTCGTTCGCGGCGGCGACGAGGGTGGCGATCGTCGGGGTGTCGGGGGTGTCCTCGACGTGCGCGGCGGGCACGTGCGCGCAGTCGAGGGGCTCGGGCGTGGGGGTGGTGACGGCCTCGACGTTGGCGGTGTAGCCGCCGGGCGAGCGGACGAAAGTGTCCTCACCGACCTCGGACGGGTGGAGGAACTCCTCGGTCTCGGACCCGCCCATCGCCCCGGCGGTCGCCTTGACGGTGATGTACTCGAGCCCCAGCCGGTCGAAGATCCGGATGTAGGCCTGCCGCATGTTCTCGTAGGAGGCGGCCAGCCCGGCGTCGTCGATGTCGAAGGAGTAGGCGTCCTTCATGATGAACTCGCGGCCGCGCAGCACTCCGGCCCGCGGGCGCGCCTCGTCGCGGTACTTCGTCTGGATCTGGTAGATCGACAGCGGCAGGTCCTTGTACGAGGAGTACAGGTCCTTGACGAGGAGGGTGAAGACCTCTTCGTGGGTGGGGGCGAGGATGTAGTCGTTCTGGCGCCGGTCCTGGAGGCGGAACATGTCGTCGCCGTAGTCCACCCAGCGCCCGGTCGTCTTGTAGGGCTCGGCAGGCAGCAGCGCGGGGAAGTGGACCTCCTGGGAGCCGGCGGCGTTCATCTCCTCGCGGACGATCTCCTCGACCCGGCGCAGCACGGTGAGGCCGAGCGGCAGCCAGGTGTAGATGCCCGGGGCGGCGCGGCGGATGTACCCGGCGCGGTGCAGCAGCTTGTGGCTGGCGACCTCGGCGTCGACCGGGTCCTCCTTGAGGGTGCGCACGAACAGCGATGACATCCGCAGGGGCATGAAGGACTCTCCTCTAGGTCAGGGGCGACCGGTTCGGCAGGGGTGACCGGCTTCGACGATCTCCTGGGACTGTACCACCGCGGGCGCGTGCGGCAGGGCCTGCAACGGAGTCCTCGGGCCGGGCCGGCGCGGGCGCGGGACCTTGGCCCGCGCGGCACCTGCGGAGCACCGGGTCGGGGCGTGTGAAGCACCGGGTCGGGGCCTGCGGAGCACCGGCCCAGGGTCTGAGGAGCACCGGGTCGGGGCCTGCGGAGCACGGGGTCGGGCTCGTGCGGGTGCCTCGCTGATTGAGACGCCCCGGTGCCGCGACGGCGCCTGTGCCACACTGCCGGTACCGTCTCATCGTCATCGTCGGCGCTCCTCGAGGAAGAGGCGTCGGCACTGCTGGTCCCGGGAGGATCCATGACCGATCATCCACGTCTGCCGCTCGCCGGAGTGCGGGTGCTCGAGCTGGGGAACTACATCGCCGCTCCCACAGCCGGGCGGATGCTCGCCGACTTCGGCGCCGAGGTCGTCAAGGTCGAGCGGCCGGGCACCGGCGACGAGCTGCGCAACTGGCGTCTCCAGCAGGGCACGACCTCGCTGCTCTATCGCACGATCAATCGCAACAAGAAGTCGGTCGCGCTCGACCTCCGCTCCCCCGCCGGGCTCGCCGCGGTCAAGGCGCTCGTCGCGGAATCCGACATCCTGCTCGAGAACTTCCGGCCGGGCACCCTCGAGAAGTGGGGTCTGGGTCCCGAGGTGCTCGACGAGCTCAACGACGAGCTCGTGCTCGTGCGGATCTCCGCGTTCGGTCAGACCGGCCCGCTGTCCGCCCGGCCCGGGTTCGCCGCCGTCGCCGAGGCGTACGGCGGCTTCCGCGAGCTCGTGGGCGATCCCGACCGGCCGCCGACGCGGGTCGGGGTGTCGATCGGGGATTCGATCGCCGGCATGCAGGCGGCGTTCGGCGCGTGCATGATGCTGTTCGACCGCGAGCGCCGGCGGGCACAGGCGAACGCGAAGTCCGATGAGCCGGATGCACCGCGCACGGTCGACGTCGCTCTCAACGAGGCGATGTTCTCCGTCATGGAATCGCTCGTGCCCGACTACTCCGCGTTCGGACGGCTGCGCACCCGCACCGGCGGGCGCACCGAGGGGATCGCGCCGTCGAACGCCTATGTGTGCGCGGAGGGGAAGTCGATCGTCATCGCCGGCAACGGCGACGGGATCTTCCGCCGCTACATGGAGGTCATCGGCCGGCCCGACCTCGCCGCCGACCCGGGGCTGGCCTCGAACGCGCAGCGCTGGGCGCGCCGGGACGAGCTCGACGCTGCGATCGGAGCCTGGACGGCGGAGCGCACCGTGGACGACGCGCTCGCCGCACTCGATGCCGCCGGCGTGCCGGCCGGGCCGATCTACACCGCCGAGGACATCCTCGCTGACGAGCAGTACCGGGCGCGGAACATGATCCAGCGCTTCGACGTCGACATCGGCGACGGGGTGCTGCCCGATGTGGCGTTCCCCGGGATCACCCCGGTGATCGGCGGGACCTCGGTGGAGATCGACCACCTCGGGCCCGACCTCGGGGAGCACACACGCGAGGTGCTCGAGGCCGCCGGGGTCGATTCCGGGACGATCGCGGAGATCCTCGGTGGCGGTGGGGCCGACAGCGCGGCCGGCAGTGAGGTCGACGGAGCACGGAGAGCATCAGGAGCAGAGGGAGGACGACCATGACCGAGGACACCACCAGCACCCGTCCCGGTGCGCGCCCGACCGCGCGGCTGCGCGATGTCACGCTGCGCGACGGCCTGCAGCTTACCGGTGGGCTCCTCGAGACCGAGGTCAAGGTCGACCTCATCCGGGAGCTGCTCGCGCTCGGCGTGCCGGAGCTCGAGATCGGCTCGCTCGCCCGGCCGGACCTCGTGCCGCCGATGGCGAACACGCTCGAGGTCGTCGCCGCGCTCACGCCGGAGGAGCTGCGCAGCTGCTGGCTGTGGGTGGCGACACCGCGCCACGTCGAGCGCGCGGTCGCGGCCGGCGTGACCCGCCTGCAGTACTGCCTGTCGGTGTCCGATGCGCACAACCGGGCGAACATCGGACGCTCGACCGAGGACTCGATGGCCGCGCTCCCCCGCGCTCTCGACATCGCCGCCGAGGCGGGTGCGGAGCTCCAGCTGTGCCTGGCGACGTCGTTCACCTGCCCCTTCGACGGGCCGGTCGATCCGCGGCGCACACTCGCGCTCGTGGCTGATCCGCGCGCGGCCCGGTGCAGCGAGACCGTCATCGCCGACACCCTGGGGCAGGCCGATCCGGCTCAGGTGGCGCTTCTCGTGGCGGGGGCCGCACGGCTGCGGCCGCATGCCGGCGTCGTCTTCCACGGCCACGACACCTGGGGGCTGGGCGTGGCGAACACACTGGCGGCGATCACGGCGGGCGCGACCTCGGTCGACGGTGCGCTCGGCGGTCTGGGCGGCTGCCCGTTCGCGCCGGGGGCCTCGGGGAACACCTCGAGCGAGGACATCCTGTTCGCGACGAAGCCCGACTGGCTCACCACGGAGCGGTTCGCTCGGATCGTCGAGCTCGGTGAGGACCTCACCGCACGCCTCGGCGAGCGCAACGCCTCGAAGGCGGCACAGGGCGCCCGCTCGACCGCGCGTGCCTTCCCGTGGGTGATCAGCGGGTCCTGACCAGGCGAGTGTGACCGGCTGATCTCGATCACCTGTCGATCGGCATTCCGTGACCCCGCGCGCGACCGGGCGAGCGTGACCAGGTGATGCTATAGCCCCACCTGCACCTGGCCGACCGCAGTTCGCGGGATCCGACCCCATCGGCGGCTCGGCGACCGATCGCACCTCTCAGAACGGCGGCGGGTCGTCGTCCGCATGGGTCCACAGCGCATCGTCAGCGCCGCTGCGACAGGTCCACGGATCGGGCGGCCCAGCGGGCCGCGGACGGCCGCGATCAGCAGGAGGGTCGGGCGAGCGATCAGGTTCGGAGCAGAATCGGCGATCACCCGGTCCGGCGCGGTCATCGGGATCCATCGGTCCCGCGCGGTCGTCAGGGCTCACCGGTCCGGCGCGGCCGCTCGGGTCCGGCAGTCCGAGGACGCGGAGCATCTCGCGGGCCGCAGCCCGGTCGATGATGCGCTCGGCCGAGCGGACCTCGGCGGTGATGCCGTGGGGGAACTCCCACCGTCTCATCCCTCCCGGGCCGGTGCGGAGCGTGAGCGTGCCCTCGGTCTTCATCAGGTGGTGCGCCCTGCACAGAGGGTGGAGATTCTCCAGGTCGGTGCGGCCGCCGGCCGCCGGATCCGCATGATCGAACGGGATCGCGTGGTCGGCGTCGCAGGTCTCGGCCTGCCGGGCGCATCCGGGCGCGGTGCACCAGATCCATTTCTCGTTCATCGTCATCCGGATGCCCTTGGGGATCACGTAGGAGCGAGCGGCTTCGTCGCAGACGGCGCCGGAGACAGGGTCGGTGAGGATCCGGTAGAACGACGAGCTCCGGGACGCGAACCGCTGGGCCATCTCCACCGGAACAGGCCCGCCGTCCGACCAGTGGCCGGGCAGCTCGGCGTGTCCGGTGAGGCTGAGGAATGGGACCGTGACGACGACGGTCGCCTGTCGGCGCAGCCATTCCTGGTTCGTCGGGCAGGTGATGACGACACGGCTCGGGTCAGCGGGCGGACTGCCCGGTCCCGAGGCCGGATCCGGATCGGCCGGTGGTGCAGCGTCGCAGGCGTCAGCCGCACCGCCTGCGGTTCGGATGAGTGCATCGACGAGGTCGCAGGCGTCGGCGGGGTCGGTGGCGGGGTCCACACGAGCGAAGTCGACGGGGTTGAGGACCTCGACCTCGGTGCCGGGCGCGAGCGTGCTCATGAGGTCGAACATCAGTTGCGGCACCGTGCGGTCGTCGACGATCACCGCTCCCGGCGGGAGTTGCTCGCCGAAGGTGCCGGTCTGCGCCCGCGCGATCGCCCGGGCGGTGGCCTCGAGCCGCCGGTGCAGGGCGTAGAGCGGTTCGAGCGGGCCGGTCAGCAGGAGCTTCCCCTCGGAGGGATCGCTGCGCCAGAACTCGACGCGCCGGCGGGTGTGCACGTCCTCGTCGCGGTCGTCATCGTCGGTGAGCAGGCGGATGAGATCGTTGACCGCCCGGCAGTACGACTTCCACGACAGATCGGGTCGCAGCTCCGCGATCCCGGCGTCGAGCTCGGCGAGCGCGGCATCCCCCAGGCGATGCGCGCGCCGCGCCGCGTACTGCAGCCGGTCGAAGCACATGGTCCCGGTCTCCACGAGCGCACGGGTGCGATGGAGGCTGAAGCCGATGATGAGCGCGTCACGGGCCGTCGAGTAAGCTCGCGTGATCGTGGAATCGAGCACGGCGGCGAGGCAGGTGAGGTGCTCCCCTGTCATCCGCGCGAGGACCCATTTCGACGTGGACATGGGCTCCGCGGCGAGTTCGGGCGCCGGTTCGGGCTCGAGGTCGAGGCACTCCTCGACGACGGTGTCCGCGATGAGGCGCATCCGCGCGAGCATGAGCCGATCGTAGGCGGGCAGCGAGTCCTGCAGACGCAGCAGCGCCCGGACTCCGTCCGGCGCTCGTGCGCCTGCGGGGACGGTTCTCGTCGCGGTCATCGGGCTGCTCGCCTCCTCTCTCCGTGCCTCGGCCGCACCGGTCCTCGCCCAGCGGTCCTGCAGCTGCGAACCGGTGCCGTCTGCTCCACCCTCTCCGACCGGTCCGGTCGAACTCGATACCCCGTGATCGGGGTCCAGCGGGTGGTGCTTCTGTGATTCCACGCTATCGGGAGGCACGGACACGGAACGGCTCAAATGAGTCGCAGAGTCACGTTATCCACAGCCTGTTCGAAAATAATATGAGTTTTCTTTCCTGTGCTTCATCGATTGTGGACGAACCCGGGGTGCGCCTCGGCCTCCTCCCCTCCGGGCCCGGTGCCGGTGACCGCGCCGGTGATGGCACGATGGCAGGAGGACACCGGCACTCGCCGGTCACCCACCGCACTCGACACCACACCATCCGAGGAGTCACCATGACCCGAGTCGCCGTCGTCCAGACCGGTTCCATCCCCTTCGACAGCGCCGCCACCACGGCGAAGATCTGCAGTCTGATCGACGATGCAGCACGGGCCGGGGCGGAGCTCGCGGTGTTCCCGGAAGCCACTCTCGGGACCTATCCGAAGGGTCTGACCTTCGGCGCCCCGGTGGGCCGGCGCACCGATGCCGGCCGGGACGAGTACCAGCGGTACTTCGACAACGCCGTCGCCCTCGACGGCCCGGAGCTCGAGGAGATCGCGGAGGCCGCCCGCCGCACGGGAGTGTTCACGGTGCTGGGGATCATCGAGCGCCTCGGCCAGACGCTCTACTGCACCGCCGTCCACATCGACGCCGAGCACGGCATCGGCGGCCACCACCGCAAGCTCATGCCCACCGGGTCCGAGCGCCTGATCTGGGGATTCGGCGACGGGTCGACCCTGCCGGTCGTCGACTCCCCCGCCGGCAGGACCGGCGCGGTGATCTGCTGGGAGAACTACATGCCGCTGCTCCGGCAGGCGATGTACGCCCAGGGCGTCGAGATCTACTGCGCTCCGACGGTCGACGATCGCGACACCTGGCAGCACACCATGGCCCACATCGCGATGGAGGGCCGCTGCTTCGTCCTCTCCGCGTGCCAGGCGATCCGCGCGGAGGACTTCGGGGACGACTACGCGAGCGTGCTCGAGCCGAACGAGGCCGGCTGGCTGATCCGCGGCGGCTCGGCGATCTACGGCCCCACCGGCGAACTGCTCGCCGGCCCCGTCTACGACGAGGAGACGATCCTCACCGCCGAGGTCGACGTCACCGCCCGCTCCCGCACCACCTACGACTTCGACCCGGTCGGGCACTACTCCCGGCCCGACGTCTTCGAACTCACCGTCGACACCCGACCCCGGCCCGGCGTCGAGTTCACCGGCTGAGCGGGGCCGCGCCCCCCGCGAGCCGGATCGTCCCGGTCAGCCCGGCCGGCGCAGGGCGGCGCGGTAGCGGCGGCGCACCACCTGCTGGGCGACGAGCAGTGCCGGGTACAGCGGCCGCCAGAACCCGGCCGGGGCGGGCCGGGTGAGGGAGCGGATCGTCAGCCGCACCTCGGGTCCGGCCCGGTGGACGATGAACGCCTCCTCGCCGTCGAGCGGATGGCCGGGGCGGGTGCGGTAGGCGAAGCCCACCCGATCCGCCGCGCGGACGACCTCGACCACCTCGACCGGTTCGACGACCGTGATCCCGAGCAGGCCGGCGGTGACCGTCGGGCGTGCGCCGACGACCGCCTCGGCGGCGGGCGCCACCCGGAACCCGCTGCGCGTCTTCACGGTCCAGCGGAGGACCTCGGTGCTCGCACGGTCCCACATCGCCTGGCCGCGCCCGATGACCGAGGTGGACTCGTGGGCGCGCAGGCCTCGCGGCGGTGTCCAGTCGATGAGGGCGGGTGCGGTGAGGCTCACCGGTGGTGGAGTCATGCACCCAGTCTCTCAACTCCGCGGACGCATCCGCCCCTTCCGAGTCTGCCGCGGGCAGCCGGTGGGCTGCCAGGCATCCGCATCACTGCCGGCGCGGGGACGGCCGGCCGGGCCGCCCCATGCCGCTCCGAGCTGTCCTCGGCTCTGCGGAGAACCGTAGACTCGACCCATGCCCGAACCCCGTTTCGACTCCAGCGAATCCCAGCGCATCGACGTCTGGCTGTGGGCCGTGCGGATGTTCCGGACCCGGTCGGCGGCGACCACGGCGTGCCGGGGCGGGCACGTGCAGCTCGACGGCCAGCGGGTCAAGGCCTCGCAGAAGGTGCGGATCGGTCAGGAGGTCCGGGTGCGTCGAACCGGATTCGAGAAGATCCTCCGCATCACCGCCCTCCTCGACACGCGCGGCGGTGCGCCGATCGCCCAGCAGTGCTACGAGGACCTCACGCCCCCGCCGGATCCGACCCTGCGCGGATGGGTGCCGCGACGCGACAAGGGCACCGGGCGGCCGACGAAGAAGGACCGGCGCGCGCTCGAGGCCCTGCGCGGACGGGACCGGTCCGGCGCCGAGGCGCCCGGTGAGTTCCGCTTCGACCCGCGGGAGGACTGACGCTGTTGTCGCGTGAGATTGCGATGGTTCGCGGAATCGTTCCCAGGAACCTTCGTGAATTGCACTCTGGGAGTCAGTAGATGATCGTGGCGAACCGGCCGCGCTGGGAGTAGCCGGCGGCGGCGTAGGTGCGCAGCGCCGGGGCGTTGAAGGCGTTGACGTAGAGGCTGACGACGGGCGCCACGGTGCGCCGGACGTGGTCCGTGACGGCGACCATGCCGGGCGCGGCGAGCCCGCGGCCGCGGACCGCCGGGTGCACCCACACCCCTTGGATCTGCACCGCCGTGTCCGAGCGGATGCCGATATCGGCCTTGAACACGACCTGCCGCGCGGAGTTCTGCGCCGGCCAGCGGGGCAGCGGCTCGCCGTCCGGCCCGCGCTCGGCGGTGTAGAGCAGGGTGGAGCCGCTGGCGAGGTTCGAGCGGACCTTGCTCAGGTACCCCGCGGACCCGTTCTCCACCGGGGAGAACCCGACCTCCTCGGTGAACATCTCAACGGCCGCCGCGTAGGCCTCGCTGACGTCCTCGAGGTCCCCGACCCGCACCTCGGCGGCGGGTGCCACGCGGGGCTGCCGGTCGGCGACCATGAACGGCTGGTCGGCGCGCACGCTGCGGGCCGGGCCCCAGCGCAGGCGCCGGTGGAGGTCGATGACCGGCCGGTGGTCGCCGATGATCGAACAGGCGAAGCGGCCGCGCGAGTTGAGCATGTCGGCGACGAGCGCGTTGGTGCGCGGGGTCGCGCCGAGCGAGATGATGCTGCCGCCGATCCAGTAGGCGGCGACCGGCTCGTCCCCGTCGAACACCCCGTACAGGGTCCCGGACGGGGACGACACCTGCGCGCTGCGGGTGAGCTCGAGCAGACTGGCGAGGAACACGTGCTGGGCGGGGTCGGCCTCGGTGAGCCTGCTCAACCAGTCGGTGTGCTCGTGGCCGAGCCGGGCCAGCCGCATCAGCCGACGACCACCTCGGCCGGACCCGACGGAGCCTCCATCTCCTCGGCGATGCGCATGGCCTCTTCGATGAGGGTCTCGACGATCTCGGACTCCGGCACGGTCTTGATGACCTCGCCCTTGACGAAGATCTGCCCCTTGCCGTTGCCGCTGGCCACGCCGAGGTCGGCTTCGCGCGCCTCACCGGGCCCGTTGACCACGCATCCCATGACTGCCACCCGGAGCGGCACCTCCATGCCCTCGAGACCGGCGGTGACCTTGTCGGCGAGCGTGTAGACGTCGACCTGGGCGCGGCCGCACGAGGGGCACGACACGATCTCGAGCTTCCGCGGGCGCAGGTTGAGGGATTCGAGGATCTGGTTGCCGACCTTGATCTCCTCGACGGGCGGCGCGGACAGGGAGACGCGGATGGTGTCGCCGATCCCCTGGCTCAGCAGCGCGCCGAACGCGGTGGCGGACTTGATCGTGCCCTGGAACGCGGGCCCGGCCTCGGTCACGCCGAGGTGCAGCGGCCAGTCGCCGGCCTCGGCGAGCAGCTCGTAGGCGCGCACCATGACGACCGGGTCGTTGTGCTTCACGGAGATCTTGAAGTCGTGGAAGTCGTGCTCCTCGAACAGGGAGGCCTCCCACACCGCCGACTCGACGAGCGCCTCCGGCGTGGCCTTGCCATACTTCTCCATGATCCGCTTGTCGAGGGAGCCGGCGTTGACGCCGATCCGGATCGACACGCCCGCATCCGCGGCGGCCCGGGAGATCTCCTTGACCTGATCGTCGAACTTGCGGATGTTGCCCGGGTTGACGCGGACCGCCGCGCAGCCGGCGTCGATCGCGGCGTACACGTACTTGGGCTGGAAGTGGATGTCGGCGATGACCGGGATCTGGCTCTTCGCCGCGATCGCCGGCAGGGCCTCGGCGTCGTCCGCGCTCGGGCAGGCGACGCGCACGATGTCGCAGCCGGCCGCGGTGAGCTCCGCGATCTGCTGGAGGGTGGCGTTGATGTCGGTGGTCTTCGTCGTCGTCATCGACTGGACGCTCACCGGGGATTCGGACCCCACGCCCACCGAGCCGACCTTGATCTGGCGGGTCTGCCGGCGAGGTGCGAGCACCGGGGGCGGAGCGGCGGGCATTCCGAGGTTGACCGAGGTCACGAGTTTCCCTTCGACGGCTGCAGTGCGCCCGAACCTGGGCGCATGACACTGCTTCCATCGTAGCCCCCGCGATTGCAGGGAACCTGAACGGCGGAGGTCGCGCAGATCACAGAACAGGAGACGGCGCCCGCTCCCGACCGCACCCGATGACGCCGCGGAGGAGCAGCTAGCCGAACAGGATGACCGGTTTGACGATGTCGACGTAGAGGAGCAGCGCGGTCATGCACAGGAGCACCCCGACGACGACATAGGTCAGCGGCAGCAGGCGGGCGGTGTCGAAGGGGCCGATGATCCCCCGTCCGCGTGCGAGGTTGATCCGGCGCCGGGCCCCTTCGTAGAGCGCGACGGCGATGTGTCCGCCGTCGAGCGGGAGCAGCGGCACCATGTTGAACGCGAAGAGGAAGAGGTTGAGGGAGCCCAGGAGCGACAGCCCGACCTGCGCCTTCTCGACGACCTCGAGCTGCTCGGTGCTCACGATCTCACCGGCCACGCGGCCCACCCCGACCATGCCGATCGGCCCCTCCGGGTCGCGCTCGGCATCGCTGAAGGCTACCCCGCCGATCTCGACGAGCTTCTCCGGCAGGGTGAAGAGCGCGGTGAAGGTCTGGCCGATCATGCCGGCCATCTCACCGGGGAACTCGGCGAGCGCCATCGGGCGGCGCTCCTGTGTCGGGCTCACGCCGAGGAAGCCGGTGGTCTCCGTGGCCGGGGTGCCGGCCTCGTCGACGACCGGGGCGCCGGATTCGTCGAGGACGGGGCGCTCGGTGGCGATGATCGGCACCTCGATGTCGGACTGGTGGCCGTCGCGCATGACGCGGACCGGCACGGTGTCCCCTGCGGAGGCGCGGACCGCCGCGGACAGCTCCTCCCACGACTGCGTGGCCTCCCCGTCGATCGCGACGATCACGTCGCCGGGCTCGATGCCGACCTCCCAGGCCGGGGTGAGCGGATCGCCCTCGCGGCAGGTGCTGCGCTCCTCGGCGGGGCGCTTCGCCGCCTCCGAGGCGGGCACAGCGCACTCGACGACGGTCGCCACCGTGGTCGTCGGCTGGACGACGCCGAACCCCAGCATCACGACCGCCATGATGAGGATGCCGAGGACGAGGTTGACCGCCGGGCCGCCGAACATCACGACGAGGCGCTTGGGGACGGACAGCGCGTAGAAGGTGCGACGCTCCTCGCCGGGTCCGATCTCCTGGTTGGAGAACTCGCGGGCGTCGGCCATGCTCCGCTCGAACAGCCGACCGCGGCGCCGGCGCTCCCGGCGCGGCGGGTCCCCCGCGGTGAGCACGGAGCCGGGATGCGCTGAGGCGCCTGCCCCGGTCTCCGCGGAGCCCTCGGCGCTCGCCCTGAGGCGGGCGTCGGCGGTGACGATCTCCTCGGCGTCGTCGGCCGCGCCCAGCTGCTCGGCGCGGGCGCTCGTCGCCTCGAGCGGCGGGTACATGCCGGGCATCGCGATGAAGCCGCCGAGCGGGAACGCCTTGATCCCGTACTCGGTCTCCCCGCGCCGGCGCGAGAACAGGGTGGGGCCGAAGCCGACCATGTAGTGGGTGACCTTGACCCCGAACCGCTTGGCGGGGATGAGGTGGCCGAGCTCGTGGAGCGCGATCGAGAGGCTGATCCCGACGATGAAGAGGACGACACCGAGGGCGTAGAGCAGCGGTGTCATCGGACGGCCCGCTCCTGCTCGGCCCCGGCCTGGGCGATCCAGTCCCGGGCGTGATCCCGGGCGCGGGAGTCGGCGGCGAGCACGGAGTCCACGGTGAGCACGCCGGCGGCCGCGGGCGCGTCCCCGGTGAGCGCGTCGAGCGCGGCGGCGATCCCGGCCGAGATCTGCGGGAACGTCACCCGGCCGGCATGGAAGGCCTCGACGAGCACCTCGTTCGCGGCGTTGTACACCGCCGGGGCGGTGTGCCCGAGGCGGCCGGCGCGGTAGGCGAGGTCGAGGGCCGGGAACGCGGCGGAGTCGACGGGTTCGAAGGTCCAGGAGGTGGGCGTCGTCCAGTCGTTGGGCGCGGTCGCGCCCGGGACGCGGCGGGTCGTGCCGTCGGTGCCGGTGCCGAGCGCGTAGGCGATGGGCAGGCGCATGTCCGGCGGCGACACCTGGGCGAGCGTCGAGCCGTCGATGTACTCGACCATCGAGTGGATCTGGGACTGCGGGTGGACGACGACGTCGATCCGGTCGTAGTCGATGCCGAACAGCAGGTGGGCCTCGATGACCTCGAGGCCCTTGTTGACGAGCGTCGCAGAGTTCGTGGTGATGACGGTGCCCATGTTCCACGTCGGGTGGACGAGCGCCTGGGCGGGGGTGACGGATTCGAGCTCGGTGGGGCTCATACCGCGGAACGGCCCGCCCGAGGCGGTGATGACGAGGCGCTCGACCTCGCCGGCCCGGCCGGCGCGCAGGGCCTGGGCGATCGCGGAGTGCTCGCTGTCGACCGGGATGAGCCGGGCCCCGGAGCGGGCGGCGGCGTCGAGCACGACCGGGCCGCCGACGATGAGCGACTCCTTGTTCGCGAGCGCGACGTCCGTGCCGGCCTCGAGTGCGGCGAGCGTGCTGCGCAGCCCCACGGCACCGGTGACGGCGTTGAGCACGACGTCGGCGTCCGCGGCGGCGATCCGCTCGCTCGCCTCGGGCCCGAGCTCGATCGCTTCGACCCGGTCGGGCAGGCCCTGGCGGGCGGCCTCGTGGGCGAGCATGTCCCGGATCGTCGTCTCGCCGGCGTCCCCGGGGTCGGCGAGTCCGATCCGGCGCGCACCGAGGCGCACCGCCTGCTCGACGAGGAGCGCGCGGTTCGACCCGGCGGCCAGCGCGCTCACCGCGAACCGGTCCGGGTTCGCGGTGACGACGTCGATGGCCTGGGTGCCCACGGACCCTGTGGTCCCGATTACACTGATAGTACGAACGCTCACGCTGACCGATGATGTCACTGAATCCTTAGAGGACAGTGAAGTCCCCGCGTCATGCATGTCGTGCGCCGAGCGTGTTCCGCCCCGATCGTCGAACAGAAGGACCCCGTGATGAGCACAGTGCAGACCCCCGATCAGATCCTCGGCATCGATTCCGTCTTCTCCAAGGAGGATCGCGAGTTCGCCGGTGTCCTCCGCAAGTGGCTCGACGAGAACGTGCGCGACAAGATCGGCGACTACTACCTCGAGGGGACCATCCCGGCCCGCGAGCTCGCCGAGGGCCTGGGCGAGCTCGGTGTGCTCGGCATGCACCTCGAGGGCTACGGCTGCGCCGGCACCACCGCCACCCAGTACGGGCTGGCGTGCCGCGAGCTCGAGGCGATCGACTCCGGTCTGCGCTCGCTCGTGAGCGTGCAGGGCTCGCTCGCGATGTTCGCCATCCACCACTGGGGCTCCGAGGACCAGAAGAACGAGTGGCTGCCGCAGATGGCCGCCGGCAAGGCGATCGGCTGTTTCGGCCTCACCGAGCCCGACGTCGGCTCCGATCCGGCCGGCATGAAGACCACGGCGAAGAAGGACGGCAGCGACTGGGTGCTCAACGGCGCCAAGATGTGGATCACCAACTCCCCGGTGTCCGACGTCATGGTCGTGTGGGCGAAGACCGAGGAGCTCGACGACAAGGGCAGGAACATCGTCCGCGGGTTCGTCATCCCGACGAACACCCCCGGCGTCGAGGTGCCCAAGATCCAGCGCAAGCTCTCGCTGCGCGCCTCGATCACCGGTGAGATCGTGCTCGACAACGTGCGCCTGCCGGAATCCGCGATGCTGCCGAAGGCCAAGGGCCTGCGCGGTCCGCTGTCCTGCCTGTCCGAGGCGCGGTTCGGGATCGTGTTCGGCGTCACCGGCGCCGCCCGCGACGCCCTCCAGTCCGCGATCGAGTACACCGGCACCCGCATCCAGTTCGAGCGCCCGCTGTCCTCGTTCCAGATCACCCAGCAGAAGCTCGCGAAGGCGCTCGGCCAGTACTCGCAGATCACTCTGCTCGCCAAGCACATCGGCGAGCTCAAGGACACCGTCGGCGTGCGCCCGGAGCAGATCAGCCTCGGCAAGATGGTCACCGTGGACACCGCGATGAACATCTGCCGCGACCTCCGCGCGCTGTTCGGCGGCTCGGGCATCACGAGCGAGTACCCGCCGCTGCGCCACGCGATCAACCTCGAGACCGTCCTCACCTACGAGGGTACGCACGAGGTCCACCAGCTCACGCTGGGTCGCGCGATGACCGGGATCAACGCCTTCGCGAACTGATCCGCGGCTCGCACCGCGCGCACCCGCCCAGCGCTGATCCGCACCTGCGGACCAGCACTCGCACCGCACCCGACCGGGGCGTCGACCTCCGGGTCGGCGCCCCGGTCCGGTCCCCACCACCCGTTCCACGAAGGAGATCACTGTGGACATCAGCGCACTGCTCATCGACGCCTACGACCGCGCCGTCACCGGGTGCCGGGGGATCCTCGAGGGGATCGACACCGACACCCTGCATGCCCGACTCACCGAGAACAGCAACTCGATCGCATGGCTCGTGTGGCACATCGCGCGCGAGCAGGACCTGCAGATCGCCCACCTCGCCGGCCGCGAGCAGGTGTGGACCGCCGCGGGCTGGGCGAAGCGGTTCGACCGCGGGGCCGAGGACTTCGGCTTCGGGGACTCCCCGGAGCAGGTGGCGGCGTTCCGCGCCGACGGGCCGGAGGAGCTGCTCGGCTACCTCGATGCCGTGCGCGAGGCGGCCGTCGCCTACCTCCGCACGCTCACGGCGGACGACCTCGCCGAGGTCATCGACGACTCCTACGACCCACCGGTCACCCGCGGAGTGCGCATCGTGTCGATCATCGACGACGCCGCCCAGCACACCGGCCAGGCGGCCTTCATCCGCGGTGCCCTCGGCTGGGACGCCGAGCGGCCGTGATGAAGTCACCGCACGATCGAGCTGGAAGGCCGACACGAGAACAATGACCGAGCTGCCCGAACAGTCCGAGGTCCCGATCTGGCCGAGGTTCATCCCGCACGTCTTGCAGGTCCTGTCCGACGGGTCGATCGTTCGTCGACGCGATCTCGTCGCACGTGTTCTCGACTCCGCAGAACTCTCCGAAAGTGCTCGGGCAGAACGCATCGCAGTCGGTGATGGTCGCGCAGACAACCGTGTCGGCTGGGCTCTGACCAGCCTCTTCAAAGCGGGATGGGTCGAACGCCCGGAACGGGCGAAGTACCGCATCACTCCCGACGGACTGAAGTGGTTGCGCGAGAACCCCGACGCCGAACCGGATTTCGGAGATGCGAACCGGCTCTTCAAGGAGTACTGGCCTCACACTCAGCCGCAGCACGGCGAATCTGCCGGCATCATTGCAGACGCAGCCACCGAATCCGAGATCTCGCCGATCGAACAGATCGAGTCGGGGATAGCACGCATCACGGAGGAGGTCGCCGACGATCTGTTGACGCGCCTTCGGGACAGTGATCCCTCCTTCTTCGAGGACGCCGTCGTCCGGCTGCTCCTCGCGATGGGTTACGGCGGCGCCGAGCAGCGGGGGAAACGCATCGGCGGAACAGGCGACGGCGGGGTCGACGGCGTCATCGATCAGGATGCGCTGGGCCTGGAACGGATCTATGTCCAAGCGAAGCGCTATGCGGCGCACAACTCGGTCGGGCGCGAAGCGATCCAGGCATTCATCGGGGCACTGCATGGTCTGGGTGCGAATCGCGGGATCTTCCTCACCACGAGCACTTTCACACGTCAGGCATTGGATTATGCGGAGCAGATTCCCACTCGGATCGTGCTCATCGATGGGACACGGCTGGTCTCGCTCATGGTCGCGTATCGGGTGGGAGTGCAGACCACTCAGACCTACCACGTGGTCGAGGTCGACGAGGACTTCTTCGAATAAGGGATCATCTGGCCCCGATGACGCGTGTCAGCGGATGACGTGATGTGAATGGGCGCGTCGGCCCGGGTCGGCGGATGACGGCGGGCCGGCGGTCCGGGCGCACGGGATCCTAACGTGGCGGCAACCGCTGCGAAAGGATCCCGTCATCATGACCGCCTCGACCACCACAGTCCGCTCCCCCGAATCACGCTCCACTGCCCCGCATGCCCCTGGTATCCCTACCACCGGCTCCCCGACTGCTGACCGTTCCCCGCTGAGCGACGGTCCCCAGGCCGTTCCTCCCACAGCGACGACCACAGAGCTGCGCGCACGCTTCGCCCCGGTGTTCGAGCAGATCGCCGCCGGTGCGCTCGAGCGCGAGCGGACGCGCACGCTGCCGCGCGCGGAGATCCGCGCGCTCGCCGAGGCGGGGTTCGGCCGGCTCCGGCTGCCGCACGATGTCGGCGGCTTCGGCGCCTCGATCCCGCAGCTCGCCGCGCTGCTCGTCGACCTCGCCACCGCGGATTCGAACTGCGCCCAGATCTGGCGCGGGCACATCGCCTTCGTCGAGGACCTGCTCGTCACCCCGCACACCGGGTTCCGCGACCGCTGGCTCCCCCGGATCACTGCGGGTGCGGTGATCGGCAACGCGTGGACGGAGATCGGGGACGTCGAGCGCGGCACCCTGCGCACCCGCATCCGCACCCGCGATGAGGTCGCCGAGGTCACCGGGGAGAAGTTCTACTCCACTGGCTCGATCTACGCCGACTACGCGGACACCACCGTCGCCGATGACGCCGGTGTGCGCCACGTCGCGCTCATCCCGCTCGACCAGCCCGGGGTCGAGGTGAGCGACGACTGGGACGGGTTCGGCCAGCGTCTCACCGGCACCGGCACCACCCGCTTCACTGCAGCCCGCCTCGATCCGCGCGATGTCATCCCCTTCTCCGACCGCTTCCGCTACCAGTCCGCGCTCTACCAGCTCGTGCTCCTCGCCACCCAGGCCGGGATCGCGACGGCGGTCGCCCGAGATGCCGCCTGCGCCGTCGCCGCGCGCGAGCGCTCCTACAGCCACGGGAATGCTGACCGGGTGCGCGACGACCCGCAGATCCTCCAGATCATCGGCGAGGCCGAGGCCGCAGCCTTCACCGCCCGCGCGGTGGTCGCGAGCGCGGCCGAAGCCGTCCAGCGCGCACACGACACCGCCCTCTCCGGAGTCCCCGAGACAGCCTCGGAAACCGACACCGAGCAGAGCTCCGACGCGGACACCGCGGCGAACCACGCGGCGACACTCGCCGTCTCCCAGGCCCAGGTCGCCCTCACCCGGCTGGTGCCGGAGGCGGCCGGCAGGGTGTTCGACGCGCTCGGGTCCTCCGCGGTGCGGGAGGCGGCCGGGCTCGACCGCCACTGGCGCAATGCGCGCACGGTCGGCTCCCACAACCCGTGGGTCTACAAGGCCCGACTCGTCGGGGACCACACCGTCAACGGCACGGCGCCGGAATATCAGTTCGCGATCGGCACAGTGAGCACAGAGGCCGGGGACTCCGCGACGGCAAGCGCCGGCACCTGAGCCCCGTCCTCACGGGCGATGACGACGAGGTCGGCCGGGAGTTCGGCGGCCGCCGCCGGTTCGATCCGGGCATCGCGCATCACCGGGTCGAGGTCGACGGGCGCGGCGAGTGCGCCGTCCTCACCGCGAGCGGCGACGGCGACTCCCTCGAAGCCGCTCGGCAGCCGGCGGACCGGCTTGTCGAAGGCCCGGTGGACGTCGCGCACCGGTGCGCTCCGGCCGGCGCGGAGCTCGACGTCGACCGGTGCGGAGGCGTCCTCGGTGAGTCGCCCACCCACCCGGATCACGGCGAGGCGGGCGAGCACGGCGGCCGGCTCGGGCACCTCGGCGGCGATCCGCACGGGCGCATCCGGTCCGACGCCGAGCAGGCGCAGGATCCCGGCGAGCTTGGCGACCCGGTCGAGGGCCACCTCATGGGTGAAGAACCCCTCCGCGTCGTGCTCGGGGGCGAGGAAGGGGTCGTCGGCGCGGCCGAGCACGATGGGGTGGTCGAGCAGTTCGTAGACCGGGTTGAGGGTGCCCGGGTGATCGGGCGCGATCGCGCCGGGCCGGCGGAACCAGTGGATCTCAGTCGACACTGGACATGACCTCGACGACACGGTCGATGAACGCGTCGACCTGGTCCTCGTCGTAGGCCCGCTCGCCCTTGCGCACCCGGAACAGCACGCGCCGCACCTCGTCCACGCTCATCGCCTGCCCCTGCGTGAAGTAGCCGTTGATGCGGTCGCAGAGCTCGTCGACCTCGGCGATGTCGTAGCCGATGATGCCCTTCTCCGGGTGATTGAAGCGCTCCCCTGCCGGGCGGGTGAGGCGGCCGCGCAGGGAGGCGGCGGCGCGGGTGAGCTCCTGCACCCAGGAGTCTTGGCCGGAGCGCTCGACCAGCCGGTCGCGCGCCCGCTTGGCGAAGGCGTCCTCGAGCCGGTCGAGGGCGGCGTCGACGACGCCCACGTGGTAGCCCTTGCGGGTGAGGTCGAATCCCACGGTGCGCACCGCACGCGCATCGAGATCGCCGGGCTGCGGCGATTCGCGTTCGAAGGATTCGCGGGCGCGCTTGAAGAAGCTGTCGACCTGCACCGGGTCGTAGCCGTTCTTCCACCCCGACATCCTGGGGAAGTTCGTGTCCACCGTGGTCCTCTCCTCAGTCCATGCTCACTGCGCTGCGGCCAGCTGCCCGCACGCCCCGTCGATGTCCTTGCCGCGCGTGTCCCGGATGGTCGTCGGCACGCCGGCGTCCTGCAGGCGTCGTACGAACTCGGCGGCGACGGCCGGCTCGGAGGCCGTCCACACCGAGCCGGGGGTCGGGTTGAGCGGGATCGGGTTGACGTGCACCCAGCCCCGTCCGCGCGCGTTGAGCTTCTTCGCCAGCAGCTCGGCCCGCCAGGCGTGGTCGTTCATGTCCTTGATGAGCGCGTACTCGATGCTCACCCGACGCCCGGTGGTGCGGTAGTAGTTGTAGGCCGCGTCGATCGCCTCGTCGGCCTTCCACCGGGTGTTCACCGGGATCATCTCGTCGCGCAGTCCGTCGTCCGGAGCGTGGAGGCTGAGCGCGAAGGTCACCGGGATCTCCTCCGCGGCGAGTTTGTTGATGCCCGGCACGAGTCCCACCGTGGAGATCGTGATGCGCCTGGCACCCATCCCCAGGCCGGCCGGGGCGGGCTCGACGAACCGGCGCACCGCACCCATGACGCGCTTGTAGTTGGCGAGCGGCTCGCCCATCCCCATGAAGACGATGTTCGTCACCCGCTCCGCCCTGCCGGGCCCGTTCTCCGCGCCCGAGGCGCACGTCGGCTCCCGACCCTGCTCCTCGTCGGCCTCGGAGCCGACGGCGGCGGCCGGGTTGCCGAGCATGTCGGAGTCCTCGCCGGAGGTGTCGGCGAGCTCACCGGCTGCGATGACCTGATTGGCGCGGATGACCTGTTCGACGATCTCCGCGCTCGACATGTTGCGGGTGAGCCCCTGCTGGCCGGTGGCGCAGAACGGGCAGTTCATGCCGCAGCCGCACTGCGAGGACACGCACAGGGTGATCCGGTTGCGGTAGCGCATGAGCACGGACTCGACGAGCGCACCGTCGAACAGCCGCCACAGGAACTTGATCGTGTCGCCGTTCTTGGTCCGCAGCCGGTGGACCTCGGTGAGCAGCGGAGGGAAGAAGCGTTCGACGAGCTCGGCCCGGCGGTCCTTGGGCAGGTCGGTCATCGCCTCGGGGTCCGTGGTGTGGTGGACGAAGTAGTGGGTGGAGAGCTGCTTGGCGCGGAAGCCGGGCAGTCCCATCTCCTTGACCACGGTGATCCGCTCGTCCATCGTCATGTCCGCGAGGTGCTGCGGGGGCTGGGTGACGCGCGGGGACCGGAAGTTCAGCAGCGGCCGGCCGTCGCGGGTGGGCGTGCGCGAGGTCGTCCCGTCTGGGTTCTCGACGACGGGGCGGACCTGTCTGCGGGGCGGGTTCTCAGTCATGTGCCCTCCAGTATCGCACGAGCCTCACTCCTCACCCGGGACGGCGAACACCTTACCGGGATTCATGATGCCGTGCGGGTCGAGCGCCCGCTTGACCGCGACGTGCATGTCGATGACCTCGGCGGAGAGCTGGGAGGCGAGCCCATCGGCCTTGAGAAGCCCGATCCCGTGCTCGCCGCTCACCGTGCCGCCGGCCTCGAGGGCAACCGCGATGATGTCCTCGAACGCCGCCTGCGCGCGCCGCTTGGCATCCTCGTCCCCGGCCGGGGTGACGAGGAGCGGGTGGAGGTTGCCGTCCCCGGCGTGGGCGATCTGCGCGAGCACGGTGTCGTGGGCCTCCCCGATCCCCTGGATCCGGCGGAGCACCTCGGGCACCTTCGAGCGGGCCACGCAGATGTCCTCGGTGAGCACCGGGCCCAGCCGTTCGAGCGCCGGGTAGGCCAGACGGCGGGCGGCGAAGAACGCCTCGGCCTCCTCAGCGTTCTCGCTCACCGCGGCGAAGGTCGCCCCGGCGGATTCGAAGGCGGCGACGATCGCGGCGGCCTCGGCCTCCCCGGCCGCCCCCGGCACGTCGGTCGATGCGAGGAGGATGACCTCGGCCTCGGCGGACAGCCCCATGTTCTTCCAGTCGTCGACGGCCTTGAGACAGTAGGAGTCGACGAGTTCGAGGGCCGACGGGATGACGCCGGCGGCAGTGACGTTGGCGACGCCCTGCCCGGCTTCGACGAGGCTGTCGAAGTAGCCGACGATCGCAGTGGCCGCCGGCGGCAGCGGGAGGAGCCTGACGGTGACCTCGGTGATGATGCCGAGCGTGCCCTCGGAGCCGGCGAGGAGCGCGCGCAGGTCGTAGCCGGCGACGTCCTTGGCGGTCCGCTTGCCCACCCGCACGATCTTCCCGGTGCCGGTGACGACCTCGAGGCTGAGCACGTACTCGCTCGTCACCCCGTACTTCACACAGCACAGGCCGCCGGCGTTCGTCGCGACGTTGCCGCCGATCGACGACCACGGGGCCGAGGCCGGGTCCGGCGGATACCACAGGCCGTCCTCCGCGACCCGGGCGCGCAGGTCGTTGTTGATGACGCCGGGCTGCACCCGCGCGGTGCGCTCGACCGGGTCGACCGCGAGCACGCGGTCCATCGCGTCGAGCGAGATCACCAGGCAGCCGGCGAGCGCGTTCGCTCCCCCGGACAGGCCGGTGCCCGAGCCGCGCGGCACCACGGCCACCCGGTTCTCGATGCACCAGTTCACCGCTGCGGCGACCTGTGCGGTGTCCCGCGGGCGGATCACGGCGACCGCCTGCTCGTAGGGCGCCCATTCGGCGTCGTCGTGGAGGTACCGGTCCATGACATCGGGGTCGGTGATGATGATGTCGTCCGGGACGGCGCGGGACAGCGAATCGATGAGGGACACGAACGGTGCTCTTTTCAGGTGATGTAGCCGGGCAGGAAGCTGAACAGGATGAGCGCGATGGGCGCGGTGGGCAGGATCGAGTCGAGCCGGTCCATGACGCCGCCGTGGCCGGGCAGCAGGGTGCCCATGTCCTTGAGGTCGAGGTCGCGCTTGATCATCGACTCGGAGAAGTCGCCGAGGGTGGCGAAGGCGGGGATGACGAAGCCGAGCACCGCGCCGGTCCACAGCGGGGCATCGAACACGAACCCGGCCATGCACATGCCGACGGCCGTCGCGATGATCGCCGAGCCCGCATAGCCCTCCCACGACTTCTTGGGCGAGATCCGCGGGGCGATCGGGTGCTTGCCCCAGAGCACGCCGAAGGCATACCCCCCGACGTCGGAGGCGACGACGAGGGAGAGGAAGCAGATGACGAGGAGATTGCCCTGCTCGAAGGTGAGCATGTGGACGACGAACGCCGCCATGAGCCCGACGTAGGTCAGCGCGAAGAGGCTGAGGCACACGTCCTTGACCGGGTTGGGGCGACGTTCGAACAGGGTGAAGAGGAGGATCGCGCCGGCGCCCACGGTGAAGGTCACCCAGAGCGCCTCCCGGCCTCCGAGGTAGGTCGCGAGCAGCATGCAGCTGGCAGCGGTGATCGTGGGCACCCGTGCCACCACGGAGCCCGAGCGGGAGAGCGCGTTGGCGAGCTCCCACATCGCGGCGAGGATGCCGGCGAGGGCGATGATGAGGAAGGAGGGCGGGTAGAACAGCAGGGAGGCGAACACACCGCCGCCGAGCAGCACGCCGACGCCGATCGCGGCCGGCAGGTTGCGCCCGGCCCGGCCGTAGTCCTTGCCGGCCGGCGGTGCCTCGGGCGCGGCGATGGGGGTGACGAAGCCGTGCCCGTAGGCGGATTCGGGGAGGTCGGCGGCCGGTGCGCCAGGATCCGGATCGGTGGACCCGGGGCCGGTGGACGCTGCATCCGATGAATCGGCGCCGGGCGGGTGGGCCGTGGACCCGGTGCGGACGGCAGGCACCCCGGCCGCTCCCGAGGCGGTCTCCCCGCGCGCGGCGGCGCCTGCCCCGACCATCGCGGGGGTGACGATCGGGATCGGGCCGGACACGCGCTCGGCCTCGGCCTCCACCCGGCGGCGCTCCGCGGCCTGCCGACGCGGCGAGTCGGTGCGAGCCGAGGCCCCGGCGGCGGGCGCCTCGGGAACGGTCTGCACCCCCGGAACGGGGTGGGCGGTGCTTCCGGGCGCCTCCTCGGCGGTCGGCGTGGGCCCGGTCGGTGCGGGGGGCGCCGCGCGGCCGAGGCGCAGGTCGCGGCGCCGTGGGAACGGCGCCGGGTCCGGGCTCGCGGCGGGAGCGGCACCCGCGGCGGGCGTGCCGGAACCGGCAGGGGATGCCTCCCCTGCCGGTGCTCGGCCCTGCTGGCCCCCGGTGCCCTGCTGGTCCTCGGTCATGACGGGCGCTCCGCCCTGGTCGTGCGTCTCACCGGACGATCAGACCTCGAGGAGCTCGGCCTCCTTGGCGGCGAGGAGCGAGTCGATCTCCTCGACCTTCTTCTTCGTCAGGTCCTCGAGCTCCTGGATGGCGCTGCGCACCTCGTCCTCGCCCGCCTCGCCGTCCTTCTGGATCTTCTCCAGGGTCTCCTTCGCCTTGCGGCGGATGTTGCGGATGGACACCTTGCCGTCCTCCGCATCGCCCTTGACGACCTTGACGTACTCGCGCCGGCGCTCCTCGGTGAGCTCCGGGAGGACGACGCGGATGATGTTGCCGTCGTTGGCCGGGTTCGCGCCGATGTCCGACTTGCGCAGCGCGGTCTCGATATCACCGAGCGCCCCGCGGTCGTAAGGGGTGATGAGCAGGGTGCGCGCCTCGGGCACCTGGAAGGAGGCGAGCTGCTGGAGAGGCGTCGGGGAACCGTAGTAGTCGACGAGGATGCTCGCGAACAGCGCGGGGTTCGCCCGGCCGGTGCGCACATTGCCGAAGTCGTCCTTGGTGACCTCGATGGCCTTGTCCATCTTCTGCCGGGCTTCGGTCAGGGTTTCCTTGATCACTGCGTGCCCTTTCGGTGGGTCGGGGGATGGTGCTGGTCTCGTAGTGCCATTCTAGGCGCGCCGCACGGACACGGCGCACAGCGCCGGGCCGAGGTGCGGGCCGGGTCGGGTGCGCGTGCGGGCGGCGAGGGGCCGGGGACGCTCAGTCGCCGGTGACGATCGTGCCGATCCGCTCACCGGCGATCGCGCGGCGCAGGTTGTGGTCGCCCTCCATGCCGAACACCACCATCGGGAGCCTGTTGTCCATGCACAGGGAGAACGCGGTCGCGTCGACGACCTTGAGCCCGCGGGTGAGCGCGTCCTGGTAGGTGATGCGATCGATCTTCTCCGCCGTCGGGTCGACCTTGGGGTCGGCGGTGTAGACGCCGTCGACGCCGTTCTTGGCGATGAGCACCGCGTCGGCGCGGATCTCGAGCGCACGCTGGGCGGCGACCGTGTCGGTGGAGAAGAACGGCAGCCCGGCACCGGCACCGAAGATCACGACCCGGTCCTTCTCCATGTGGCGCATCGCGCGGCGCGGGATGTAGGTCTCCGCGACCTGGGTCATCGGGATCGCCGACTGCACGCGCGTGTCGACCCCGGCCTGCTCGAGGAAGTCCTGGAGCGCCAGGCAGTTCATCATGGTGCCGAGCATGCCCATGTAGTCGGCGCGGGTGCGGTCCATGCCGCGCTGCGAGAGCTCCGCGCCGCGGAAGAAGTTGCCGCCGCCGACGACGATGCTCACCTCGACCTCGGGCACGGCTCCGGCGATCTCCCGCGCCACGGCCGACACCACGTCGGGGTTGACGCCCACCTCACCGCCGCCGAACACCTCGCCGGAGAGCTTGAGGAGCACCCGCCGGCGGTGGGTCCGGGTGGGGTTGTCCTGGCGGGACGAGGTGTGCACGTGGGAGTCCGACATGGCTGCCTTCCTGCTGAGCGGAACGTCTGCCGCCCGCCGGGGTGCCGGCGCGCGGGTGGGCATGGGAGCCGTGGACCAGTCTAGCGCTACCCACCGGTTCGCAACGGGCGGCAACCGGGGCACCCGCAGACGCGCGCAGGGCGGGGCACGAGGCCCCGCCCTGCGGCGGCGGATCGGCGCTCAGCGTGTGCTGCGACGGTCCGCGGTGGTGCGGTGTTTCGGTGGTGCGGTGTGTCAGCTGCCCACGCGGAAGCGCAGGAAACCGGTCGCCGCGACGCCGGCCTCCTCGAGCACCGAGGCCACCGACTTCTTGGGCTCCTTGGCGAAGCCCTGGTCGAGGAGGCAGTTCTCCTTGAAGAAGCCGCCCACGCGACCCTCGACGATCTTCGGCAGCGCCTGCTCGGGCTTGCCCTCGTTCTTCGCGGTCTCGAGCGCGATCTCGCGCTCCTTCTCCACGAGCTCCGCCGGGACGTCCTCGCGGGAGAAGTACTTCGGCGACATCGCGGCGATGTGCACGGCGACGTCGTGCGCGACCTCGGCGTTGTCGCCCTCGTAGGCGAGGAGCACGCCGACCTGCGGGGGCAGGTCCTTGTTCGTGCGGTGGAGGTAGGACTCGACGTGCGCGCCGGTGATGCGGCCGACGCGGCGCAGGGCCACCTTCTCGCCGAGCGCGGCTCCGCCCTCGGTGATGAACTGCTCGACGGACTTGCCGTCGACCTCGGCGGCGAGCAGCGCCTCGGCGGACTCGGCGCCGTTCTTCACCGCGAGGTCGAGGACCTCGTCGGCGAGCTGGACGAACTTGTCGGACTTGGCGACGAAGTCGGTCTCCGAGTTGAACTCGATCATGGTGCCGACGCCGTCCTCGACGCGGGTGGCGACGAGTCCGTCGGAGGTCGAGCGGCCCTCGCGCTTGGTGGCGCCCTTGAGGCCCTTGACGCGCAGGATCTCGATGGCCTTGGCCTGGTCGCCCTGTGCCTCCTCGAGAGCCTTCTTGACGTCCATCATGCCGGCGCCGGTCTTCTCACGCAGCGCCTTGATGTCAGCAGCGGTGTAGTTTGCCATGGGATCTCCTTTACGTCACGCGACGTGTGGTGTCCCGGCCCGCACGGTGGTGCGGGCCGGGAGGGGTACGGATCAGGCCTCGGTGGTCGAGGCGGCGGGTGCCTCGGCTGCGGCCTCGTCGGTGCCCTTGCCCTCGAGGAGCTCGCGCTCCCACTCCGGCATCGGCTCGACCTCGACGGCGGAGACGTTCTTCTCGCCGCCCTCGTCGCCGGACGAGTGGCGCTTGATCAGGCCCTCGGCCACGGCATCGGCGATGACGCGGGTGAGGAGTCCGACCGAGCGGATCGAGTCGTCGTTGCCCGGGATCGGGAAGTCGACCTCGTCGGGGTCGCAGTTGGTGTCGAGGATGCCGATGATCGGGATCCCGAGCTTCTTCGCCTCGTCGACGGCGAGGTGCTCCTTCTTGGTGTCGACGATCCACACGGCGGACGGGGTGCGCGACATGTCGCGGATACCGCCGAGGGTGCGCTCGAGCTTGTCCTTCTCACGACGGAGGATGAGGAGCTCCTTCTTCGTGTGGCCGGAGCCGGCGACATCGTCGAAGTCGATCTCCTCGAGCTCCTTGAGGCGACGCAGCCGCCCGGAGATCGTCTGGAAGTTCGTGAGCATGCCGCCCAGCCAGCGCTGGTTGACGAAGGGCTGTCCGACGCGCTTGGACTGCTCCTGGATGGCCTCCTGCGCCTGCTTCTTGGTGCCGACGAAGAGGATCGAGCCGCCGTGGGCCACGGTCTCCTTGACGAACTCGAAGGCCGAGTCGATGTAGCCCAGGGTCTGCTGGAGGTCGATGATGTAGATGCCGTTGCGCTCGGTGAAGATGAAGCGCTTCATCTTCGGGTTCCAACGGCGGGTCTGGTGTCCGAAGTGGACGCCGCTGTCGAGCAGCTGGCGAATGGTGACGACGGCCATGCCGACGCCCTCCTTTCATGGTGCAGGCCATCGGGCCGGCACGCTTCAGGTCGCGGTCCCCCGGCGGTGTCCGACGCTGTTCCCAGCGCGCGGCACTGCCGGCTGCGACGATTCGGTTGATTCCTGGTATCCGCGGCCGAGTGCCCACGAATCGCACGGCACCGCGCGAGCGCTTCTGCGCTGCTCGCGGCTGTGGATTCGCACCGGTGGCACTCGTCGGTTCATTGGATACGCGTAGTCGGAAGTGGTCACACTCCCGCTGGCGCCATTCTACGTCGGGCGGCGAAAGGTGCCAAACCCGCGGGTGGAGGGTCTGGGGCGGGTGCTGCGGGAAGCGGCTGTGGACGGTGCGCCATCGGGTGCGGGTGCCCGCTGGGGACGGACGCCGTCTCGTCCACAGGTGTGGCGGCGCTCTGGCGGGAGCCGCAGTGGGCGCCGAGGGTGGGGCCATGGCCGATCCGCTCGTCTCCCCTCCCCTCGACCCCGCTCGCATTCTCCGCCCGGCCGGCATCGTGCGCCCGGCTCGCATGCTCCACCGGAACCGTGCCCTCCGCTCGCTGGGCGCGGCGCTCGTCGCGCTGCTGCTCGTCACCGCGCTCCCCCTCGACGCCCGGGCGGCGGATCACCCCTCGGACTGGTTCACCCCGGTGCCCGGCTACACCGTCACCCGGCCGTTCGACAAGCCGGCGCAGAACTGGGAGTCCGGGCACCGCGGGATCGATGTCGGTGCGCTGCCCGGCGAGGCGATCCGAGCGCCGGATGCCGGGACCGTGCGGTTCGCCGGGACGGTCGCGGGCCGGCCGGTGCTCAGCCTCGAGGTCGCGGGCTACGTCGTGTCCTTCGAGCCCGTGGGCTCGGAGCTCTCGGCCGGGGACGAGGTGTTCGCCGGTCAGCCGGTGGGCACGGTGGCGGAGCCTGCGCACTGCGAGACCGGATGCGTCCACGTGGGCGTGTGGCGGGCGGATGCGGAGAAGGACTACCTCAATCCGGCGTCGTTCTTCGCCGCGGATTCGACGGTCCTCCTGCCCGAGGCCGAAGCCCCCTCCGAGCTCCCCGCGGTGCCGGCCGGTGACGACGGGGCGAGCGGGGCCGGCCAGTGGGGCGGTCACGAGAACGGCCGGATCCCGGCGGTCGCGACGTGTCCGCTCGCCTCCGCACCCGGTCACCGGCTGCGCTGCGATGCGGCGAAGGCCTTCGATGCGCTCGATGCGGCCTACCGTGAGGAGTTCGGTCGCGGGATCTCGGTGACGGATTCCTACCGGGACTACGAGACGCAGGTCGTCCTCAAGCGCCGCAAGGGCCGGATGGCCGCGACCCCCGGGAGGTCGAACCACGGCTGGGGGCTCGCCGTGGACCTCGGCGGCGGCATCAACTCCTTCGGCACGGTGCAGCACGAGTGGATGCGGTCGAACGGTCCCCGGTTCGGGTGGATCCACCCGGCGTGGGCGCGCAGCGGCGGTTCGCTGCCCGAGGCCTGGCACTGGGAGTTCCGGTCCGGGTGAGCGGGCGCCTCAGGCGCGGGGGTGTGCCCGGTAGTAGCTCTCGGAGAGCCGGCCGAGGGAGACGTGGGTGTAGATCTGGGTCGAGCTCAGGGTCGAGTGACCGAGGTACTCCTGCACCTGGCGGAGGTCGGCACCGTTCTCCACCATGTGCGTCGCGGCGGAATGGCGCAGGCCGTGCGGGGAGAGCTCGGCGACCCCGTCGACGGCGGCGGTCGCCCGGTGGACGATCTCGCGCACTTGGCGCACGTTGATCCGCCCGCCACGGACCCCGAGGAAAAGGGCCTGGCTGCGGCGATCAGCCGAGCCTTTGGAGGCGGAGGCGGGGGCGGGGGCAGAGAGTTCGGGCCGCCCGCTGGCGATCCAGGCCTCGAGAGCCTGCGCCGCCGGCAGGCCGTAGGGCACGCGGCGCTCCTTGCCCCCCTTGCCGAGCACGGTGATGAGGCGGCGCTCCGGGTCGAGGTCGGAGACGTCCATCGCGGCGAGCTCGGACACCCGCACCCCGGTGGCGTAGAGGACCTCGAGGATCGCCGCGTCGCGGAGAGCGATTGCGCGGTCCCGAAGTGAGGGCGGGGCGGTGGCGTCGGCTGGGTCGGGATCGGGGCGGGTGGGATCGGTGTCGGCGCCGGCTCGGGCCGCGCGATCCATGACGGCGGCGGTCTGCGACTGCTGGAGCACGGCCGGCAGCCGGGATCCCTTGCGGGGGCTGGCCAGGCGGGCCGCCGGGTTGCGCTCCATGCGCCCGGTGCGGGTGCAGAAGGCGCAGAACGAGCGGATGGCGGCGATCCGCCGGGCGATGGTCCCCGGTTCCGCGCCGCGACGCGACTGGTCCATGAGCCACTGTCGCAGGTTCCCGAGCTCGATGTCGGTGAGTGCGAGTGCGTGACCGTCGGCCTCGGTGAGGAAGGTCATGAGGGAGCGCACGTCGGCGGAGTAGTTGCGCACCGTGTGCACGGAGGCGTTGCGCTGGATGCGGAGGTCCTCGACGAACGCCTCGAGCGCATCCGCGTACTCCGGCGACAGCTGGTCCGCTGTCAACGGAGGGGCGTGCGGGTGGGAAGCCGACATGCTTTCACTGTAGATCACCACGAGCACAGCTCCCGGGAGCCGAGCACCCGACTCCGGAGCGCCATGTGACTCCGAAGCTCCGTGTCACTCCGGAGCTCCGTGCGTCTCCCCGGGGTCGCCGTACGACTCCCCGGGGTCCGGGTCCGATGCGCTGATGTCCGGGTGAGCGCCCGGGGTCTGCGAGTTGAAGTCCGGGTCACGGGTGTGGCGGGGCGGATCACGGGTGCCGCAGCTTCACCCACCCGTGGTCGCGGCGCTCGGCGAGGCCGGCGAGCTCGAGCGCGGCGAGCGCGGCCATCGCCGATGCCGTGTCGAGGCCGGTGCGGGCGGCGAGCGCCGCGGCCTCCGCGCCCCTGCGCTGGGGCAGCGCACTGTAGACCCGAGCCTGCTCCTCGCTGAGCGCATCGGTGATCTGCAGCCGTCCCTGCTCCGGGGAGGTCTCGCCTCGCCCGCCCCGATCGTCCCCTGCCGCAGCAACGGCCGGATTCGCAGCGCTGCTCAGCGGCTCGACGAGTTCGCGCACCTCCTCTGAGGAGGTGACGAGCACTGCGGCTCCCTCTCGGATCAATCGGTGGCAGCCGGCGGAGTCGTGGGCGGTGACCGGACCCGGCACCGCCCCCACAGGTCGCAGGAGTTCGGCCGCCCGATTCGCGGTGTTGAGCGCACCGGAGCGCCAGCCCGCCTGCACGACGACGGTGGCAGCCGCGGTCGCGGCGATGAGGCGATTGCGCATGAGGAAGCGGTGGCGCATCGCGGTGCTGCCGGGCGCGGCCTCGGAGACCACGGCGCCCGCCCGTGCGACCGCTCCCAGGAGTTCGGCGTTGCCGCGGGGATAGTAGCGATCCACTCCCCCGGCCATGAATGCGACGGTGGCGGCACCGGGGCCGTCGATCGCGCGGAGTGCGCCGTCGTGCGCGGCGGCGTCGATGCCGTAGGCGCCGCCGGAGATCACGCTGTGCCCGGCCGCGACGAGGTCGTAGGCGAGGGACCGGGCGAGGTGGAGGCCGTAGGAATCCGCGGCGCGCGATCCGACGAGTGCGATCGATCCGGCGCACAGCGCGGCCAGGTCACCGCTCCCGCGCACCCACAGGCCCACCGGTTCGTCGAGCCCGAGCTCCCGGAGCCCGGACGGCCACTCGGGGTCGCCGGCCTGGACGAGGCGGGCGTCGAGCGTGCGCATGATCCGCAGATCGCGGGCGCCGTCGAGGTGGGGCACCCGGAGCATCCACCGGTCGATGGCTTTCCCGATGTCGTCGTCCCGCGCCGTGAGCCCGGCCTTGGCCGCGGCCTCGCGCAGCGTGCGGTGGAGCTCCGTCCGGGGGCCGTCGAGGAGGCCGCGCAGCGCTTCCGCCCCGGTATGGAGCACGGCCGCGCGGAGCAGACGGTCCCCCGGTTCGGAGATCCGCAGGATGTCGGCCGCTGCGACGGGGTCCGCGATGTCCGTGTGCTCCACGGGGGCCGGCTCGATGCTCACGAGGTCTCCCGGATGCGCAGGACGAGAGCGGAGAGCAGGTCGTCGCCCTGCGGACGGGTGCGCCCGGCGAGGTCGGCCAGTGTCGTCGCGATGCGCACCACCCGGTCGTAGCCGCGCATGGTGATCCCGCCGCGTTCGAGCGCGGTGTCGAGCGGCGCGGTCTCCGTGCGCCGGAAGTCGAAAGTCTCCCGCAGCCACGCGCCCGGTGCCTGGGCGTTGAGCGACCACGGCAGTCCGGCGTAGCGGTGCGCCTGGATCTCACGGGCGCGGGCCACCCGTGCGGCGACTGTCGCGGTGTCCTCGCGCGGGGACGTGGCGTGGAGGTCGGCGGCGACGAGCGGGAGCATCTCGAGCTGGATGTCGATCCGGTCGAGCAGCGGTCCGGACAGCCGGCCCCGGTAGCGGCGCCGGTCGAGCGGGGTGCACCGGCAGCGGGTGGAGCCGCCGACCCCGGCCCCGCACGGGCAGGGGTTCGAGGCCAGCACGAGCTGGAACCGCGAGGGCAGCACCACCGAGCCCCAGGCGCGGTGGATGTCGCAGCGCCCGTTCTCGAGCGGCTGCCGCAGCGCTTCGAGCACGTCGCGGCGGAACTCCGGCGCCTCGTCCATGAAGAGGACTCCCCGGTGGGCGCGGGAGAACACACCGATGCTGCCGGGCCGGGAACCGCCCACCATGGCCGAGGCGCTAGTCCGGTGGTGGGGTGCTTCGAAGGGCGGGGTCCGGTCGAGGCCCGCGGCCGGGTCGAGAGTGCCGTCGAGCGAGCGCAGCGCCACGACCTCGCACGCCTCGTCGACGTCGAGCGGCGGCAGGAGACCCGGCAGGCAACCGGCGAGGAGAGTCTTGCCGGCACCGGGAGTCCCGGTCATGAGCAGATGGTGTCCGCCGGCGGCGGCGACCTCGAGCGCGAAGCGGGCATCGTCCTGGCCCTGCACCTCTGCGAGATCGTGGACGTCCGGCGGCGGCAGCGCGGCGGCCTCCGGCAGTTCGATCGCCGGGAGCCCGGGGTCGTCGATCTCCCCGCCGAGCATGGTCACCACGTCGGCGAGGTTCGCCGCACCCCGCACCTCGGCGCCGTCGACGAGACCGGCCTCCTCCGCGTTCGCCGCCGGGACGACGAACCAGGTGGCCCCGGCGCGCAGTCCGGCGAGCACACTCGGGAGCACCCCGCGCACGGGGTGGATCCGGCCGTCGAGGCCGAGCTCGCCGATGTGGACGATGCCGCGGGCGCGGTCGGCGGGGATCTTGCCCTCCGCCTCGAGGATCGCCACGGCGATGCCGAGGTCGAATGCGGTGCCGACCTTCTTCACCCCGCCGGGCGAGAGGTTGACCGTGACCCGGCGGGAGGTCAGGGTGATGCCGAGGTTGGAGATCGCGGCGCGGATCCGCTTGCGCGATTCCGTCACCGAGGCGTCGGGCAGTCCGACGATGTCGATCCCCGGCAGGCCGTCGTTGACGCTCGCCTCGATCGACACCGGGGTCCCGGAGATGCCGTGGAGCGCGACGGCCGTGGTGCGCCCGAAGCTCCGCGACGCGGATGCGGTACTGCGGCCGCGCTTCCGGGATCGTGCGGTGTCGAGATCGACGGGCGGGGGCGGGGCGCTCATTGTGCGGCCCTGACGTGGGTGATGTCCGGCAGCCCGTTGTTCCACAGGATGCCGATGACGTCGAGGCGGAACGCGGGGATCCACTCCTCCTGCGCCGCGAGCCAGCGCAGGGCGAGCCCGCGCAGCGTGGAGAGCTTGCGATAGGTGATCGCCTCGAGCGGGTGCCCGGCGCGGGCGTTCGCGCGGGTCTTGACCTCGACGAAGACGACGGTGTCCGCCTCCCGGGCGACGATGTCGATCTCCCCGTGCCGGCAGCGCCAGTTGAGCGCGAGGATCTCCCAGCCGTGCTCGATGAGGTATTCCTTCGCGCACGCTTCGCCGCGGCGGCCCAATGTCATCGTGTCCATGCGCCCACCGAACCAGGCTGGGGCGGCGGGGTCAGCGGCTCGGTTCCCCCTGTGGACGGCGGCGCACGTCTCCACAGCCGGCGACCGCATGCGTGGGCGTCCGCGGATGCATCTGTGGACCAGAGGTGGGGTGGGCCTGTGACCCGAAGTGCGCGCCCCCGCGATCTGGGGCTTGCACTCAGGGGCGCGCGATCATCGTCCGGCGGTCACGGGCCTCCGGCCAGTGGTCACGAGCAGGCGATCACGGGTCAGCGGTCACACGTCTCCGCTCAGCGCGGCAGGGAGGACGGCGGTTCGAGATCGGACTTGGCGATCTCCTCGATGTTGACGTCCTTGAAGGACAGCACGTGCACCTGCTTGACGAAGCGGGCGGTGCGGTAGGTGTCCCACACCCAGGCGTCGCGGAGGGTGAGCTCGAAGTACACATCCCCGGAATCGTGGTGCGCCTTGAGATCGACGGAGTTCGCCAGATAGAAGCGCCGCTCGGTCTCCACCACGTAGGTGAACAGTCCCACCACGTCCCGGTACTCCCGGTAGAGCTGGAGTTCCAGTTCGGCTTCGTAGTCTTCCAGGTCCTCGGCACTCATGCGCCCATCCTAGAACAGACCGCCCTCACCCCAGGCGGAAGGACCGTCGGTGGTGCACCGTCGCTCCGTGCTCGGCGATCGCGGCCCTGTGCACCGGAGCGGGGTAGCCGGCGTTGCGCTCCCAGCCGTAGGCGGGGAACTGTTCGGCGAGCTCGGCCATGAGCCCGTCGCGGCCGACCTTCGCGAGCACGCTCGCCGCCGCGATCGTCACGTGCGTCCCGTCCCCCTTGACCACCGTGCGCACCGGCGGCACGACGACCTCGGCCGCATCCCCGTAGTGCTCGAGCGCGTCGAAGGTCAGCGGCAGGGAGAGCCAGTCGAAGGACCCGTCGAGGAGCACGAGGTCGGCATCCGGCAGCCCGGTGAGCGCCCGCCGGCCGGCAAGGCACAGCGCCGAGCTCAGACCCAGCGCGTCGATCTCCGCCGGGCTCGCGTACGCCACGGCGCGGTGCGGCTGCCAGACGGCGACCACCTCGGCGATCCGCGCCCGGGCGGGGATGGAGAGCTGCTTGGAGTCGTGGATGCCGGCGGGCACCTCGGCGGCGGTGAGGGCGGCGAGGTCGAAGTGGACGGCACCCACCCCGACCGGACCGGCGAGGCAGCCGCGCCCCACCTCGTCCATCCCGATGAGCGTGCGCACCCCGGAGGCGAACAGCTCGCGCTCGAGGCTGAGGTCGATGAGCCCGGCGAACGGCTTCCGCGCCGCCCGGCGGGCCGGTGCCGTGGCGCGCCCGGTGCCGGCGGTCACGGGGCGGGGACCCCGGCGAACACCTCGTCCGGGGTGCCCATCGGGCGGATCCGGTCGGCCGGCCAGTTGATGAAGAACACCGTGCCGACCACGGCGTCCTCGGGCACGAACGGTCCACCGGCGGAATCGGTGTTGAAGCGGGAATCGAGTGAGTTCGAGCGGTTGTCGCCCATCACCCAGTAGTGGCCGTCCGGCACGGTGACCTCGAACGGGATGTCGGAGGGTGTGGCGCCCTCGGCGAGGTACGGTTCGTCGATCGGTTCGCCGTTGACCATGAGCCGGCCCTGGTCGTCGCAGCACTCCACGGTGTCGCCGCCGACCCCGATGACCCGCTTGATGAGCTGGGTGCCGGCGTCGGCCGGTACGAGACCGAGGAACTCGAGGACGGGGTTGGGCGTGTACTGCTGGGTCACCGAGGTGTCGAGCCAGCCGCCGGGATCGTCGAAGACGATGATCGTGCCGCGGTCGGCGCCGGGCCAGGGCAGCTGGTTGACGAGGATCCGGTCGTCGACCTGGAGGGTGTCCTCCATCGAGGCCGAGGGAATGTAGAAGGAGCGCATGACCCAGGTGCGCACGACGGTGGAGATGACGAGCGCCACGATGATGATGATCGCGGCCTCCTTGAGGAGGGCCGGGATCCGACTCGGTCGGCGGGGCGGTGCACTGTCCTGGGTCACGCCTGGCAGTCTATCCCCCGGCCCCGGCCGTGATTCCCAGCCGCCCACTGAACCCGTTCGGGGCTCCGGGCCGACAGCAGGACCGGGCCGGACACGATCCTCAGCCGATCACGGAATCGACCGCGGAACCGTGGCCGATCACCGTGCCGAGGATCCGGTCGACGGGGATCATCCCGCCACCGGGACGGCCGAGCAGCGCGCGGGAGTCGGTCGAGTCCGCGCGGTTGTCCCCCATCATCCACACCCGCCCGGCCGGCACCTCGATGGCGAAGTCGGTGTCCGAGGCGCGCATCCCGTGAGGCACGTACGGCTCCTCGAGCGGCTCCCCGTTGAGGAGCAGGCGGCCTTCGGCGTCGCAGCACTCGAGGGTGTCGCCGCCGACGGCGAGGATCCGCTTGACGTAGTAGACGTCCCGCGGGCCGACCCCGAACCAGGAGCCGAGCTGCTCGGCGCCGCTCGGCGGGGCGCTCGCGATGAAGGACCCGCGACCGTCGAACACGACGACGTCGCCGCGGTCGACGGAGTCGGCCAGCGCGTCCGGGCGCCACACGGTCACGGTCCCGCCGACGGGCAGGGTGGGCTCCATCGACGCCGAGGGGATGCCGAAGCTCTGGACGCCGACGGCGCGGATGAGTCCGGCGGCGAGCAGCGCGCACACGAGGACGATGCCGAGGGCGCGCAGCGCCCTGCGGGCACGAAGAAGGCGCGGCCCTTCCGGGGCCGCGCCTGTCCTCGACTGTTCGGTCATCGCCGCACGCCGATCACCTCGGCGGCCCGGTGCCCTGCGGGCGTCCGGAACGTGGCTGCGCTCAGCGCTTCTCGCGGATGCGAGCGGCCTTGCCGCGGAGCTTGCGGAGGTAGTAGAGCTTCGCCCGGCGGACGTCGCCGCGGGTGAGGACCTCGATCTTCTCGATGATCGGGGAGTGCACCGGGAAGGTGCGCTCCACGCCGACGCCGAAGCTGATCTTGCGGACGGTGAAGGTCTCGCCGATGCCGCCGCCGTGGCGACGGATGACGATGCCCTTGAAGACCTGGGTACGGGTGCGGTTGCCCTCGACCACGCGGACGTGGACGTTGAGGGTGTCGCCGGCGCGGAACTCCGGGACGTCGGGCTTCAACGACTGGGCGTTGAGTGCATCAAGCTTCTGCATGATTCGTCATTCTCCTGTGTGCGCGCCCCGGGTCGGCACGACATTGCTCGGACCGGCTGGTGGCCGGATGAGATGAGGTCGTCTGCCGGAGCGCGGCTGCCGTGTCACGGCGGCGCGGACGCTCCTGGCGGCATCGCTCCCCCCGAGGCAGGACGGTGCCAGCAAACGCAAGAGTTTAGTCTAGTCGGACCGGGGCCGAGGCGCCAATCCGGAGATCGAGGCGGTCACCCGGGGCCGTGCGCGGGTGCCGCGTGGTCGGTGGCCTCGGCGAGCACCGCCCGGTCGCGGGCGTCGAGGGTGTCCGGGTCGAGCCCGGCAAGGAGGTCGGGGCGGACGGCGGCGGTGCGGCGCAGGCGCTCGTCCCGCCGCCAGCGTGCGATCGCGGCGTGGTTGCCGCTGAGCAGGATCTCCGGCACCGGGTGCCCGCGCCAGTCGGCGGGCTTCGTGTAGACGGGGTACTCGAGGAGGCCGTCCTCGTGGGACTCCTCCGTGAGCGACTCCGGGTTCCCGATGATGCCGGGGATGAGGCGGGCGATCGCCTCGGTCATGACGAGAGCTGCGACCTCGCCGCCGTTGAGCACGTAATCGCCGATCGAGTACAGGCGGACCTCGGCGCGGTCACGGGCCCAGTCGACGACGCGCTGGTCGATGCCCTCGTAGCGGCCGCACGCGAACACGAGGTGCTCCCGGCCGGCGAGCTCGGCGGCCGCGGACTGGGTGAAGGGGGTGCCGGCGGGGCTCGGGACGATGAGCACCGGGCGCTCGGCAGGTGCGGACGGTTCCGCACCGGTCGCATCGGTACCGGCTGCGGCCGGTTCGGCGAGGAGCGCGGTGAGCGCCTCGGCCCAGGGCTCGGGCTTCATCACCATGCCCGCTCCCCCGCCGTACGGGGTGTCGTCGACGGTGCGGTGCCGATCGTGGGTCCAGTCGCGCAGGTCGTGGACACCGAGGTCGATGAGCCCCTTCTCCACCGCCCGGCCGATGAGCGAGAGCCGCAGCGGCGCGAGGTACTCGGGGAAGATCGAGACGACGTCGAGGCGCATCAGGCGTCCTCGATGAGTCCGGGCGGCGGGTCGAGGACGATGCGACCGGCCTCGAGGTCGACCTCGGGCACGATCTGTTCGACGAAGGGGACGAGCACCTCGGCGCCGGAGGCCAGCGTGATGTGGAGGAGGTCCTGGGCCGCGCCCGGGGTGACTGCGGAGACGGTGCCGATCCGGACGTCCCCGACGAACGCCTGAGCGCCCACGAGGTCGTCGATGTACCAGGCGTCGTCGTCCTCGAGGGTCTCCGCGACGGAGATCAGGGTGTTGCGGACCTCTTCGGCACGGGTGCGGTCGGCGATCTCCTCGAAGGTCAGCAGGAGCCGGTCGCGGTGCCAGCGCGCGCGGGACAGCGTGAGCGCGCCGATATCGGGCTCGGTGGAGAACACCGCACCGGGGACGAAGCGCTCCTCGGGGGCATCGGTGCGGACCTCCACGGTGAACTCACCGCGGATGCCGTGCGGCTTGCCCAGACGGGCGACGACTGTGCTCACGCTTCACTCCTGGTTCGAGGGGCTGTTCGAGGGACTGCTCGCAGGTCCGCGCGGCGGTGCGCGGGTACCGGATCCCGCCGGGGCGGTGCGCGGGATCCGGCGGAACTGTGCCGAGAATGCGAAATCCCAAGGTTCTGTTCACAGAAACCTTGGGAAATCGCAATGTCGCGGGGGGCCGGGTGCGCGGCGGGCGTCAGGCCTCGACGAGGTCGACGCGGACGCTCTCGCGCCCGGCGAGTGCTCCGATCACGGTCCGCAGCGCCTTCGCGGTGCGACCGGACCGGCCGATCACCCGACCGAGGTCGTCGGGGTGCACGCGCACCTCGAGCGAGGTGCCGCGGTGTCCGCTGCGACTGCGCACCGAGACGTCCTCGGGGTTGTCGACGATGCCGCGGACCAGGTGTTCGAGAGCGTTGGCGAGCATGATCAGGCTTCCGCCTTCTCCTCGTCGGTCGACTCAGCGGCCGCGGGCTCCTCGGCGGGGGCCTCGGCTGCGGGCTCCTCGGCCTTGTCGCCGCCCTTGGGCGTCGTCGCCTCCTTGATGACCGAGCCGGTGGCCGGGGCCTCGAAGGCCGCCTTCTCCTGCTGCGGCTTCACGGTGCTGACGGCCTCGCCCTCACCGGTGAACTTCTGCCAGTCGCCGGTGAGCTTGAGCAGGGCGCGGACCTGGTCGGTCGGCTGGGCGCCGACGGACAGCCAGTAGAGCGCGCGCTCGGAGTCGATCTCGACGAGCGAGGGCTCCTCGAGCGGGTGGTACTTGCCGATGTCCTCGATGGTCTTGCCATCGCGGCGGGTCCGCGAGTCGGCGACGACGACGCGGTAGAAGGGTGCATGGACCTTGCCCAGGCGGGTGAGGCGAATCTTGACTGCCACTGTAGTGGTGTCTCCTTTGGAAGATAGGTGTCGCGGTCCGCTCGCGGGTCCGTGGGGCAGGACGGTGCGGGCATGATCGCGTGGACTGAACCGGCCCGAGGTTGAGAGGGTCCCCGGCCGGTCGAGTACAAGGGACCATTGTGCCAGAAAGTGCTACTTGCTGCCACCTGAGCCGAACATGCCGCCGAAGCCCTTGGGCAGCTTGCTGAGGTCGAGCTCCTCGTCGCCGCCGAGGTCGATGCCGCCGAACGCGGAGCCCGCGGGATCGGGCGCCTGACCCTGCTTCCGCTGCTCGGCGAGACGCGCCTGCTCGGCGCGCTTGGCCGGGTTGCCCGACTTGCCGGCGGGCTTCTTCTTGCCCTTCTTCTTGTTCCGCGAGCCGCCGCCGGGTCCACCACCGCCGGGCATCTGCGGCATCCCCGGCATCTGGGGCATGCCCGGCATCTGGCCGCCGCGGCCGCCGCCGCCCTTGCGCATCTGGCGCATCATCTTCTGCGCCTGCACGAACCGCTCCATGAGCTGATTGACCTGGGTCACGGTGGTGCCGGAGCCCTTGGCGATGCGCTGGCGGCGCGAGCCGTTGAGGATCCGCGGGTTCGCCCGCTCGTACGGGGTCATCGAGCGCACGATCGCCTCGACGCGGTCGATCTCGCGCTCGTCGAACGCCTCGAGCTGCTCCTTGTACTGGGACATGCCCGGCATCATGCCGAGCATCTTCTTCAGCGACCCCATCTTCTTGATGGCGGCCATCTGGGTGAGGAAGTCGTCGAGGTCGAAGTCCTCGCCGGACTCGACCTTCTTGGCGAGCTTCTCCGTCTCCTTCTGGTCGAAGGTCTTCTCCGCCTGCTCGATGAGCGTGAGGATGTCGCCCATGTCGAGGATGCGGTCGGCCATCCGGTCCGGGTGGAACTGCTCGAAGTCCCGCAGCCCTTCACCGGTGGAGGCGAACATGATCGGCCGGCCGGTGACCTGGGCGACGGACAGCGCGGCGCCGCCGCGGGAGTCGCCGTCGAGCTTGGAGAGCACGACGCCGGTGAAGTCGACGCCGGCGAGGAAGGCCTCGGCGGTGGTGACCGCGTCCTGGCCGATCATCGCGTCGATGACGAAGAGCACCTCGTCGGGGTTCACGGCGGCGCGGATGTCCGCGGCCTGCTGCATGAGCACCTCGTCGATGCCGAGGCGGCCGGCGGTGTCGACGATGACGACGTCGTAGAGCTTCGAGCGGGCGACGTCCATCGCGTCCGTCGCGACCTTGACCGGATCGCCGACGCCGTTGCCGGGCTCGGGTGCGTAGGTGAAGGCGCCGGCGCGCTCGCCGACGACCTGGAGCTGGTTGACGGCATTGGGCCGCTGGAGGTCGGCGGCGACGAGCATCGGCCGGTGGCCCTCGGACTTGAGCCAGTGGGCGAGCTTGCCGGCGAGCGTCGTCTTGCCCGCGCCCTGGAGTCCGGCGAGCATGATCACGGTCGGCGGGCGCTTGGCGAACTGCAGGCGACGGGTCTGCCCGCCGAGGATCCCGACGAGCTCGTCGTTGACGATCTTGACGACCTGCTGGCCGGGGTTGAGCGCCTGCGACACCTCCGAGGACAGCGCCCGCTCGCGGACCTTCCCGGTGAACGTGCGCACCACCGGCAGCGCGACGTCGGCGTCGAGCAGCGCACGCCGGATTTCCCGGATCGTGGCGTCGACGTCGGCTTCGGAGAGCCTGCCCTTGCCGCGCAGGTTCTTGAAGGTCGTCGTCAGCCGATCGGAGAGGGAGTTGAACACGAGGTTTCGCAGCTTTCGTCGAGGGAGGCCGAGCAGTTCGACCTCCCAGGGTACCAAGTCCCGGTGCATGAATGATCCCGGGGCGGGAGCCGTGATCGGCACCCGCCCCGGGACTTCTCTGCCATGCAGCCGGCTGGGACTACAGGGCAGCCTCTCCCTCGCTCCGGTCGGAGACCCGGATGATCTGGTCGACCGCGGTGATCCAGATCTTGCCGTCGCCGGGCTGTCCGGTCGTGGCCCGGGCGAGGAGCACATCGCAGATCCGCGGCGCGTCCTCCGCCGAGGCGAGCACCTCGATCCGCAGCTTGGGGACGAGGTCCTGCGTGTACGCGGCACCTCGGTAGAACTGCTTGTGGCCCTTCTGCCGTCCGTAGCCGCTGGCCTCGGAGACGGTCAGACCCTGGACTCCGAACTCCTCCAGGCCGTCGCGGATGTCCGCGAGCTTGTCGGGTCGGGCGATGGCGGTGATGAGCTTCATGCGTTCACACTTTCGTCGAGGGTGGTCGTCCTGCGGTGCGCGGCCGGCGACGAGGGGTGCGGTCGGAAGGCGCCGCCGGTGCCCAGACCGCCGTACTCGTAGGCCGTCTCCGCGTGCTCGGTGAGGTCGATGCCGGTGACCTCGTCCTCCTCGGCGGCCCGCATGCCGATGGTCTTGTGGATCACCATACCGATGATGAAGGTGACGATCGCGGTGAAGAGGATCGCGAAGACCGCCGCCACCGTCTGCGCGACGAGCTGACCGAGGCCGCCGCCGTAGAACAGGCCGCCGCCCTCGCCCTCGACCGGCAGCGCGAAGAGGCCCAGGGCCAGGGTGCCGACGAGACCGGACACGAGGTGGACGCCGACGACGTCGAGCGAGTCGTCGTAGCCGAGGCGGTACTTGAGTCCGACGGCCAGCGCGGAGCAGATGCCGGCGATGATGCCGATCGCGATCGCGCCGAGCGGGGACACGTTCGCACAGGCCGGGGTGATCGCCACGAGGCCGGCGACGATGCCCGAGGCGCCGCCGAGGCTGGTGGGCTTGCCGTCGCGCATCCACTCGACGAGGATCCAGGCGATGAACGCCGCGGCCGGGGCGGCCATGGTGTTGACCCAGATCAGGCCGGCCTCGGCGGGATCGGTCGCCGCGCCGCCGTTGAAGCCGAACCAGCCGAACCACAGGAGGGTGGCGCCGAGCATGACGAACGGGATGTTGTGCGGGCGATGGGAGGGATCGGTGCCGAAGCCCTTGCGCTTGCCGATGATGAGGGCGAGGACGAGGGCGGCGATGCCGGCGTTGATGTGGACGACGGTGCCGCCGGCGTAGTCGATCGCCTCTCCGAAGGTGCTGCCGATGAGGCCGTCGGCGGACAGCAGGCCGCCGCCCCACACCATGAAGGCCATCGGGCAGTAGACGAGCGTGACCCAGACGGGCACGAAGACCATCCAGGCGGAGAATCTCGTCCGGTCGGCGATGCCGCCGGAGATCAGGGCGACGGTGATGATCGCGAAGGTCGCGCCGAAGCCGGCGCCGATGAGGTCGGTGGTGCCGACGAGACCGCTGAGGCCGAAGGCCTCGAACGGGTTGCCGAACAGCTGCGCGACTCCGGTCGATCCGCTCATCGAGAAGCCCCAGAGGACCCACACCACGCCGACGACGGCCATCGATGCGAAGCTCATCATGAGCATGTTGAGGACGGACTTGGCGCGGGTCATGCCGCCGTACAGGAAGGCGACGCCGGGCGTCATGAGCAGCACGAGTGCGGCGCTCACCATCACCCATACGTCCACTGCAGTGATTTCCATGGTTTCGTTCCAGCCGTGAGATGTTCAGGACGGGTGGCCGACCTCGAGGTCGGGCTGCCCGTTCCGCGGAGATCTGTGGCTCCGCTGGTGAACATTCTCGAATCCCGGTGTTTCGAGACGGAACGTCCCAGGTTTCGGCTGCGTTACGGGTGCGGCGGCGGCGTTACGACCGTGTTTCGGGTCCCATCCACGACCCGGCGGCAGGGGCCGGCCGCCTGATCGCGACCGGTTTCAGGTCACTGCTCGGCGAGCAGGGCGTCGACGAAGCCGGCGGCGTCGAAGGGCGCGAGGTCGTCGGCGCCCTCGCCGAGCCCGATGAGCTTGACCGGCACGCCGAGCGCACGCTGCACGGCGACGACGATGCCGCCCTTCGCGGTGCCGTCGAGCTTGGTGAGCACGATGCCGGTGATGTTCACGGCCTCGGAGAACACCTTCGCCTGCTGCATGCCGTTCTGCCCGGTGGTCGCGTCGAGGACGAGGAGCACCTCGTCGAGGGAATCGTGCTCCGGCGACAGGGGACGGGCGGCGACGCGCTTGACCTTGCGGAGCTCGTCCATGAGCCCCTTCTTGTTCTGCAGGCGCCCGGCGGTGTCGATGAGGACGACGTCGGTGCCCTCCTGCATCCCGCGCTCGACCGCGGTGTAGGCCACGGAGGCCGGGTCGGCGCCCTCGAGACCGCGCACGGTCTCGACGCCCACGCGCTCACCCCAGGTGGTGAGCTGTTCGGCGGCGGCGGCGCGGAAGGTGTCGGCGGCACCGAGCAGCACCGAGCGGTCCTCGGCGACGAGCACGCGGGCGATCTTGCCGACGGTCGTCGTCTTGCCGGCGCCGTTGACGCCGACGACGAGGACGACGGCGGGGTCGCTGTCGGCGCGCTCGACCTGCAGGCTGCGGTCCATCGTCGGGTCGACGACGGCGATGAGCTCCTCGCGCAGGAGGTCGCGGACGGTCTGCGGGTCGCGCGTGCCGAGCACGCGCACCCGCTCGCGCAGCCGGTCGACGAGCTCGGTGGCCGGGTCGACGCCGAGGTCGGCCATGATCAGCGTGTCCTCGATCTCCTCCCAGGTCGACTCGTCGAGGGTGTCGCGGGAGAGCAGGGAGAGCAGGCCGCGGCCGAGGGAGGAGTTCGACTTCGCCAGCCGCGCGCGGAGCTTCGCCAGCCGGGTGCGCGGCTCGGTGGGGGTCTCGAGCTCCCGGGCGGGGACCTCGGGCACGGTCTCGACGACGACCTCGCCCTCGACCTCGGGGGCGGTGGCCGGCGGCGCCTCGAGAGTGTCGGTGCCCGGACCGCGGTGCGGGTCGGTGGTGAGGTCCGGAGCCGTCGGCGGCAGGTCGCGACGGCGGCGGGTCTTCGGCGGACCGTAGAGGGCGATGCCGGAGACGACGAACACGAGGACGAGGGCGCCGAGGAGGGCGATGAGACTGATGGGATCCACGATCAGCTCCTAAGTGGGTTGCTGTGGGGTGGCGGGTCCGGGCCGGCGGGCTGCGGCAGCCGGCCGGCGGGTCAGCCGAAGAGGAGGACGATGGCGGTGCGGAAGCCGGTGCCGGTCTCCGGCACCTTCCAGTGCCGGGTCCGGGGTCGGAACGTCAGCCAGGGCGGCGAGGCGTGGCGGCGGGGCTGCGGGCGCAGGGCGTAGGAGTGCTCCTGCATCGCGGTGACGGCCGCCTGCTCGCGGGTCGCGAGGTGGGAGGTGTCGCCGTCGTGGCCGAAGAAGCCGTGGACGTCGTCGTCGAAGCCGGTCCATTCCGAGGGCAGGCGGAAGCGCTGACGGCCCGAGGGCTTGATCCGACCCTCGGCGCGCAGGCCGGGCAGGGCGACGAGGAGGACGATGACGAGCCCGATGCCGAACGAGACACCGAGCCCGATGAGGATGACGATCCCGGCGCCTACATCCATCGGGTGCCCCGCGTGGCGGTAGGTGAGGACATCGGCCGGTCGCTCCTTCGCTGGGTCGGGTCGTGGGCGGTCTCCCACGAGGACTCCGACCAGTGTATCCGCCCGTGCCGGTGCCGCCGGACGGGCACGCGTCAGCTCGTCTGGTGAATTCGCTGGGAGATCACACGGGAGATGCCGTCGCCGGACATCGTCACGCCGTAGAGGGCGTCGGCGATCTCCATCGTCCGCTTCTGGTGGGTGATGACGATGAGCTGCGAGGACTCGCGCAGCTCGCGGAACACGGTGAGGAGGCGGGACAGGTTGACGTCGTCGAGGGCGGCCTCGACCTCGTCCATGACGTAGAACGGGCTGGGCCGGGCTTTGAAGATCGCGACGAGCATCGCGACCGCGACGAGCGAGCGCTCCCCGCCGGACAGCAGGGAGAGCCGCTTGACCTTCTTGCCGGCCGGGCGGGCGTGGACCTCGACGCCGGTGGCGAGCATGTCCTCGGGGTCGGTGAGGGTGAGCGAGCCCTCGCCCCCGGGGAACAGGCGGGTGAAGATGTCGGCGAACTCCCGCTGGGTGTCCGCGAAGGCGGCGGCGAACACCTCTTTGACGTGGTCGTCGACCTCGCGCACGAGTCCCATGAGGTCGCGGCGGCTCGTCTCGATGTCGGTGATCTGCTTCTCGAGGAAGTCGTGGCGCTCGGTGAGCGCGGCATACTCCTCGAGCGCGAGCGGGTTGACCGCGCCGATCGACTTGAGCGTCCGCTCCGCGGCGGCGTGGGCCTTCTCCACCGCGGCGCGGACGAACGGCTCCGGCGCATCCTCCTCCGCCGGTCCGGGCACCGGCAGGTGGGGACCGAACTGCTCGACGAGGTGGTCGGCGGACAGGCCGATCTCCGCCTGGGCGCGGCGGGTGAGCTCGTCGAGGTGGATGACGTGACGCTCCCGGGTGAGCTGGGCCTCGTGCTCGGCCCGGGTGAGCGCGGCGAGGTCGTCGGCCCGCTCCGTGCGGCGGGTGCGCGCCTCGGCGAGCGCGGATTCGAGCCCGCCGCGGTGGGCGCGGGAGGCGGCGAGCTCCTCCTCGGCCCCGGATTCGAGTGCGCTGAGGTGGGTGGCGAGGGCCGCGGCGACGCGGGCGAGCTCGGCGACGCTGTCGGCCTGGGCGCGGCGGCGGGCGGCGGCGCGCGCGGCCTGCTCCCGGGCGGCCTCCTCGGTCTCGGCCTGGCGGCGCAGCGCGGCGACCCGGTCGGTGAGGAAGCCGGCCCGGTCCTCGATCGAGCGCAGCGCGATGCGGGCCTCCATGACCTCCTCGCCGAGCCGGCGGGCGGTCGCGGCGAGGGCGTCGCGCTCCTCGGTGTCGGGTTCGGCGTCGACGGTCTCGGAGTTCTCCGCGAGCGCGGCGTCGGCGGCATCGAGCGCGGTGCGGGCGGTTTCGGCCTCCGCGCCGAGGCGCTCGCGGGAGGCGGCGAGCTCGCTCAGCCGGGTGTCGAGCGCGTCGAGGGCGGCGGCGGCACGGGACAGCTCCTCGCCGGCGGTGACGATGCGGGCGTCGGATTCGTGGAGGGCGCCGAGCGCGGCCTCGACGGCGGCCCGGGCCCGTTCCTGCTCCGGGGCGAGGGCGGCGAGCGCGGCGGCGAGCTCCTCCCGGCGGGACCGCAGCCCGGCCATGAGCTCCTCGGTCTCCGCGAGCGCGGCGCGGGTGGCGATCCGGGCGGCCTCCGCGGAGCCGGCCCGGCGGATGCCGCGGGCGCTGACGACCTCACCGGCCGGGGTCACGGACACGGTCTGCGGGTCCGCGCGCAGGGCGGCGACGGCGGCGGTGAGGTCCGGGGCGGTCGTGACACCGGCGAGTGCGGTGTCGAGGAGGGCGGCGAGGCCGGGGTCCGGGGTGGTGACGAGTCCGCGCAGCGGGCGTGACCCCGCGGCCGAGGCGGCGGCCGGGGAGGCCTCGGGCGCGGAGCGGGCCGGGGCGGGGTCGGCGATGACGACGTCGACGAGGGTGTCGGGGCCGACGTGTTCGAGCACGGCGAGGGCGGCCTGCGGGTCGTCGGCGAGGATCGCCTCGGCCGCGTGGTCGAGGACGGCGGTGACCGCGGTCTCGTACCCGGCCTCGATGGTGAGGAGCTCGCCGACGGCCGCGCGCACGCCGGGGATGCCGGCGGCGAGGATGTCCGCGGTCGCGGCGGCGAGCCGGGTGCCGATCCGCAGTGCCTCGGCGCGGGCCTCGGCCTGGCCGAGCTCGGTGTCGACCTCACGGAGCTCGGCGCGCACGGCCGCGGTGCGCTCCTCGAGCGCCGTCTGTTCGGCGAGCGCGGATTCATGGGCGGCATCGAGCTCGCTCTCCCCGGATTCGGAGGCCTCCGCCGCGGCCTGCGCTGCGGTGAGCCGGGTGCGGGCGGTGGTGAGCCTCTCGGTGAGGTCGGTCTCCGTGGTGTCGAGGGCGGTCAACCCGGTCTGCGCGTCGGTGAGCGTCTTGTGGGCGACCTCGCGGGAGCTCTGCAGGTCGGCCCGGGAGCGCAGCTGGGCGGAGATCCGGGCGCGCTGCGCGGTGAGGGCGGTTTCGGCCTCGGTGAGCCGGGCCTGGGTCTCCTCGCGGCGCTCGCTGAGCGCGGTCAGGGTGCGGGTACGGCCTTCGACCTCGCCGCGCGCCTCCGCGAGCTCGGTGGCATAGCGCGCGGCGCGCTCGCGCAGCGCGGCCGGGGTCTCACCGGTGCGCTCCGGCGGGGCCTGCTCGAGGTAGTGGACGCGGTCCCCGGCGCGCTCGGCGAGTGCGCCCGCACGGGCGGCCAGGGTGCCTGCGGTGCGGAGCCGGCGGCGGATCTCCTCGGTGCCGGATTCGTGCCCGGTGATCTCCGCCTCGAGCTCCGCGATCCGGGTGTCGAGCCCGGCGAGCTCGGCCTCGAGGGCGGCGGTGCGCTCCGGGGCGCTCTCCGGTCCGGCGGCGGAGGCGAGCCGCGCCTGGGCCTGGACGATGTCGTCGGCGAGCAGGCGGGCGGCGGTGTCGCGCAGGGTCGCCTGGACGACGGCGGCGCGCTTGGCGGCCTTCGCCTGCCGCCCGAGCGGTCCGAGCTGGCGGGCGAGCTCGGTGCGCAGATCGGAGAGCCGGTCGAGGTTGGTCTGCAGGCCGGTGAGCTTGCGCAGGGCCTTGTCCTTGCGGCGGCGGTGCTTGAGGACGCCGGCGGCCTCCTCGATGAATCCGCGCCGCTCGAGCGGGTCGGCGTGAAGGATCTGGTCGAGGCGGCCCTGCCCGACGATGACGTGCATCTCCTTGCCGAGCCCGGAGTCGTTGAGGAGCTCCTGGATGTCGAGCAGGCGGGCCGGGGCGCCGTTGACGGCGTACTCGCTGCCGCCGGTGCGGAACAGCGTGCGGGAGATCGTCACCTCGGTGTACTCGATCGGGATCGCCCCGTCGGTGTTGTCGATCGTCAGGCTGACCTCGGCGCGGCCGAGTGCCTGACGCTGCGAGGTCCCGGCGAAGATCACGTCGTCCATCTTGCCGCCGCGCAGGTTCTTCGCCCCCTGTTCCCCCATCACCCAGGCGAGCGCGTCGACGACGTTGGACTTGCCCGAGCCGTTCGGGCCGACGACGCAGGTGATCCCGGGCTCGAGGTCGATGCGCGTGGCGGACGCGAAGGACTTGAAGCCGCGCAGGGACAGGGACTTGAGGTACATGGTGGACTCAGCCTATCCGGCGCCGGTGCGGGGGCCGCGGGTGTGCGGGGCAGATGTGGCTCGACCGGCCGCCGACGGTCGGACGCTCCCACTCGTCAACGGGCACAGCGGCGGCTCTCCTGACATCATGTCGTGCCTGCGGCGGCAGCCACAGCGCCCAAGCGGGTCTCGATCGATTCAGCCATCTCTGTGATCTCGCGTTCCCGGATCCCGTTCGAACGCGCAGCCTCTCTCCATGCCGCCAGTGCCGCGGAGACGGCACGGATCCGCTCACGCGCCTGATCGACCGTCAGGCTGCACTCCTGCGCCAGTGCGAGCAGGGCCTCGGCTTCATCGGGAAGCGCATCGGCGCCCATGATCGAGGTGGCGCGCGTTCGCCATGGGTCAGGGCTCGGGTTGACGTCGAACGCGGGGCTGAGCGTCCAGAATCCTCGGTCGGCGAGGAACCCGTGGTTGCGCAGGTGATCGTCGGTGTTTCCCAGGGCGACGCCGGCGACTGCGCGATCGAAGAGCTCGTGGTGGTCTGTCGAGAGGGAACGCGAGAGATCCCTCATGGATCCGGCGATCTCGCCATAGTCGCGGTGGTCGCCGTCGGATGCGGCGAGCGCCGTAATCGCACTGATGTAGCCGACGCGGTGCCCACGGGGCGTGCGGTCGAACCGTCTCAGGAGGAGCACGCTGCGCTCTCCTACTCGGGTGAGCCGTCGATCGGGTGTTCTGATCCCCGCGGCGTCCAGCAGATCCAAGGCCGTCGCCTCCCAGGCCATGACGTCCCACTGGTCGCTGCCGTGCGGGAACTTGGCGATCGCCAGTGCGCCGTCCTCGAGGCGCACCGAGGCCTTGGGGCGGGCCCCGCCCAGCCCGGTCGTCCCCGTGTCGAGCAGCTGCTTCACTGCGGCAGCGGGGTCCTCGTCCGAGGTGAGCTCGTCGGAGGCGCGTAGCAGCTCCGGGAGCGAGACCAGCTGCGGCACGTGAGACGGCTCGCCGAGGAACTCCGTGCTGCCTGCGAGCCGATACCGCAGGGCTCCCTGGCGCGTGTCGTCGCTGACACCCAGGAGGAAGTCGAGGTCATCGAGTCGGCGCGGCGCTCGGTGTGCCTCACGGGCCCGGACGCGCTCCGCCTTCTCGATGAGGTTCCGGCCCCAGCGGTCGGGAGCACTGTCCGCGAAGGCTCGCACCAGCCCGGACTGGTGCTGCGCGCCCGCCGTCACCGGCAGGGCCGGGTCGATGCTGCTGCCGCCCCCCGCCAGATAGCCCGGGTCGTAGAGGAACGTGGTGGAGATCCGGCCGCGCCGTCTGCTGAAGTGCGCCTGGCCCACCAGTGCGGGCTCCCCGGCCCGATCGACGAAGATCTCGACGGTGGTCATCGCGCACGCTTCCTCGCGAGCTTGCCGGCGCGAAGCCTGCCGATATCGCTCTCGAGCGGGTCGACCGCATCGACGGCCTTCTCAAGGACCCCGAGGGCGCGCAGCACCTGTGCGACGTTGCCGAAGCCCACACCTGCGTCCCCGGACTCGACCCTGCGCAGGGTATCCCGGGTGATGCCGGCGCGCTCCGCCACCTGCTGAGCGGTGAGCCCCAGCACCATTCGCCAACCGCGCACGTGCTCACCGAACTCCGCGAGCTCGCGGTCGATCCGATACCCAGGCATTCGGCCACCTCCTGTCAATGACGAGAATAGCACGCACATCATGACACTGTGACGAGTATCCTCGGCATTCTAATGGCGCGCATCGAGGTGTCCGCGCCGGCGGCAGTGGTGGACGGGACTGCACGGATCCCTGGTGAGAGGCGCGCCCAGCGCACGACGAGTGCTGGATGACGCGTGGACGACCCTGCTGGTGGCCGACTCACCGGACTCGTCAGTGCGCCGCACCCGAACGGTGGACTCAGCCTGTCCAGGCCCGACGCGGCGGCCGCTGGCATGCGGGGCACACGTGCGACGAGCGGCCGCCGACGGTGAGCCGGGTGATCGGGGTGCCGCAGCGCGGGCAGGGCTGCCCGGTGCGGCCGTAGACCTGGAGGCTGCGCGCGAAGTACCCCCATTCGACTCGTTTATGACGCTCACCAATGGCCAGTCGAGTCGTGATTCCAGTGGTGACTCGATGGGGACTCGACTCCCTTACGTGGGGCTGGCTACACCGTCAGTGAAGCGATCGAAGGTACTGCTCCTCGCCTTCGACGAGCTCATACTTCGGGCGTCACGAGCTCCGCCCTCGCCCAACGCGCGATCATCCGGAGTTGTGGATGCTCCCTCACGATCGCTCGCTGACGGTCCGCGGGCAGCCCGATCTCGTGCAGGAGATTCAGGATCACCACGCCCGTCGTGACCTCGACGACGGCGACGAGCTCCTCGAACTCGTGCCTCGGGGCGCGTCCCTCGTGAGCCAGGTCGTTGCGGGCCTTTACCGTCCTGCTGGCCCATCGTTCAACATCAGGAACGAGCACGGACACCGCCTCCTGGTCAGGCCGATTGACAAGAGCCCCCAGCCGGTCGCGGAGAGTCATGTCGTTGTGGATCGCGGACTTGAGCCGCTCCCGCTGATCCTCCGGAGCGACCTCAAGCATCGCCTCGCGCATCTTCTTGAACTCAGCATTCGGCATCGGGCGCTCTTCGATTCCGAACGCCCGATGGAGGGCTTCGGCAGCGCCGACCGCCATGAGAAGACGGCTCTCGACGTACTGCGCTGGCGCGTACCGCAGCGCCAAGATCAGGTCCGTCGAGGCCCGGAGGCGATCACGCACCGCGCACCATCGCGGGACGATCTCCTGGAACGGGATGTCGCTGCAGGTGAAGAACACTCTGTGGTGCTCGATGGCCTTTGCATCCCGCTCCCCCACGGCGGCGGGCGAGTAGAGCACCTCGACATAACGCTCCATCGGATGCCGTTCGGCCCCCAGCCCGTCTCCCGTCAGCTTCAGCCGCAGCCAGATCACCCCGGCAGCACGATGGGTCGCGAGCGAGATCAGGTCCTGCAGAGACTTCGCCGACGCGAGCGCTTCCTCGAAGGAGCATGCCTCCGGCGGAGCAACCTGCAGGAAGACCGTGTCACGGATCCGCGCGGTCGTCCTCCCGCGAAGCTCGTCGACGTACGGAGGATTGCGAAGATGCTCGAGTGAGTACTCGGTGCCATCGACCAGGACCGACGTCGACTCCAGCGGCTTCGCACAGATAGAGCCGCTGCCATCGAACCGCGTCCCGCCTGGCCCACCGATCGACGACGAGAAGACCCCGTCTGCCGCCCAACGACCGACATCCTCGACGGAGACCTGAAGTCCTTCGAACAGTGCAGCTTCCGCGTTCGCAGCGTGGACGCCGATCAGCGCGGATTGAGCCGAAACCACCTGCTTGTCGGGGCTCTTCACCCGCGCGCCGAAGGATCGGTTCGTGCTCGTCGGGATGCACCCAAGGAGGGTGATCTCCCTCTTCTCAGCGACGCCGTGGATGACGTCCCACGACCGTGTGCCCTCATATATCTGCACGACGTCCGGTCGGGGCGACGTCATGATCCGGTCCTCGAAGGTGCCGATCAACGTCAGCTCCGCACCGCCGTCGCGGTCGTATCGCAGCACGCCCGGGACACGCTCATCCGGCGCATCGGGCAACCACCACAGCCCAGACCACTCGTGGGAATCGACCAGATGCAGCGGCTCGGTCGGCATATGCGTCCCCCTACACGACTGATGCCCCGGGAGTCCGGGCCAGGAGGTCCGAATAGTCACCGGGGCGTACGCCTTCGATTCTAGCAGTGCCGACTGCTCAGCCCGCCTGGTGAGACATCACGGAGATCCCCCTGCAGGCACCCCTCTGACCTGACGTCTCCTCCGCTTCGCCTCCTTCTCTGCAAGATGATCGAGAAGCACCTTACGCAGAGCGATCTTCTGGTCGCGTGTCAGCGGCTGCGCAGTGGCTCGGATCCTTCGAACATGCTCCTCCCGAGCCGCGTGACCGAACACCTCGTCGAGCTCAGCGACCCGGACCCAAGCCTTAACCACGTGCCGCCCATCGCGAGCCGTGGACCCTTCTACGCGCGCCGTCAGAACCCCAGCCTTGATCCGCCGGCGAATGGCCTGCGGGCTGCACGACTCGCGCCCTGCCGCCGCAGCGATGTCGATCCACTCGTCTTCTGACCCCATGCCCTACTCGCTCCTTCGCATTGCCCGGATCCTGACGCGAACGCGATCACCCCCGGACCATCGGATGTGAATCATAGTCCGTGGACTCATGGTCATCGTAGCGAAAGCGTTGAGATATGAGGGAGTCCGCGCACCGCATCGCATTCGGCGAGCATCTCCGCGAACTCCGCCAGGAGCGAGGGTGGGCCTCCCAGGAGGCCTTCGCTCACCACGTCAGTCTGGACCGCACCTACATAAGCGGCCTGGAGCGCGGCCGCCGCAACCCAACGCTCGACATCATCGTCAAGCTCGCCCACGGGCTCGATGTCTCCCCCGCGGAGCTCCTCGCGACGGTCAACTAGCTAGCACCCCCGAAGTGGCGCGATCTCGCGAATACGTGTGAACCGACTTCCCTGACGCGACTGCTCCGACGAAGCCGAGGGAACGAATAGAACAGCTCGACGGCGGGGCTGTACAACGATAAACGATGCGCGGGAGTGGACGGACTGCGCCGCGAGCATTCGTCCATCGATATGCTGTAGGCGCGCCTCCCGGGTCGCGGGCGGACATGGTGCGCGATTGAGGTGCGTGATGGTTGACGAAGCAGCAGTCGTCGAGCAGTTTATTGAGCTGGCTCGCGGCACAGGCGACTCACTGATCAGCTTCCTGCCGGCCTTCGAAGATGCCGTCACAGTCCCGGAGACGTCGACTCTCGTGAGGACGCACTTTCTAGCGCACGATGCCAACGGAACTCCTGCTGTGGAGCAGCTCGCAGGGGCGATGGCGAATGCAGCCCTGGACTTCTGTATTCCTCGCTCGAAGATTGAAAAAGCGGTCGCAGAGTACATGGATTCTCGGTCGACCGCGGCCATCGTGAGCTTGGAAGAGCAGGCACGCAGTCTGTTCGTGAAGTCGGAGAGCTCGGGAGAAGGTGGCGAACTCCTCTTGTTCCTTCTCATGGAGCGGGTCCTGCAACGACCACAGTTGATCTCGAAGATGGCTCTCAAGACAAACACCGAGGTGCACGTCCATGGTTCCGACGGCATCCACGCGAGCTTCGCCGATGATGGGGTTCTAGACATCTACTGGGGCGAATCGAAGCTCTATCAGTCGAGCACAGAGGCGTTCCGGGACTGTTTCGAGAGCATTTCCCCCTACCTGCGATCCGATGGAGACTCACGCCGAAAGCAGGACCTGATGCTTGTACGCGATCATCTGAACGTCACCCAGAGAGAGCTGGCAGCCCATCTGTTTCAGTACTTCGACGAGACGAACCCGAAGACTCTGAAGGTCCGATGGAACGGCGTCTGCCTGGTTGGTTTCGACCACGACAACTATCCGAACGTCGCGGTCCTCGACGAGCCCCAACAACAGGCGGTTTCGAAGGCAGTCAGCCGGTGGCATCGGACGATCGGAAACCGACTTAAGGAGTTCGAGATCGTCGGCGTTAGCATCGACCTATTCTGCATCCCGATGCCCGATGTCGCAGAACTGCGCTCTCGGGTCCTGAAGCGGATGGGGGCGAAGTGACCCCCGGCACGACTCTCGAGGAGATTGTCTTCGGCTCCCACAAGTTCAGAGACTCACTCGAAGCCGCTCGCCTGCTGATGGTCCGTTCGGAATTCGTAACGGTGGAGTGGGATTCCGACGCTCCATCGATTGACTGGGGGTTCGCCCTGCTCTATGCCAGCGCGATCACATCGGCGCAATCCGAGCGCGCCCAGTCCGCCGTGCTCCGAATCGCCACGGCCTGCATGCTTTCTTCCGACGCCGAGGCCGCTCACAAGACTGCGGCTGCAGCACTTCTCGAACGCACCGGCAACCACATGGCCGTCGAGCTAGCGGAATCTCGCGACAGGCTGACGGACGATGCGTGGCAACGTCTGCCAGGTGCGCTCCGGATGGAGGTCGTCCGGAGCCGAATCGACCACTCCGTCCGTCTCTCGGACGGCCGAGTACTGCCGGTCAACCCGTTCCAAGGGAGGTTCTGGGAAGCGGTTGAGACGAACGACTGGCTGAGCGTGTCCGCCCCGACCTCCGCTGGGAAGTCGCGCATCATCAGAGAGCACTTCCTCGAGGTTACGCGCCAGGCGGGACCGTTCACGCTCATCTATCTCGTGCCGACGCGAGCTCTCATCGAGGAAGTCTCCCGCGATCTGCGGCGCGAAGTGCCGCCGGACGTGGGCGTCTTCACCATGCCGTGGGACCCCGACCTCGCGGATTCATCTCGGACTGTCCTGGTTCTCACGCAGGAGAGGCTCCACCTGGTGCTGGAGCTCTTTCCGTCACTCGGCGTAGATCTGCTCTTCGTCGATGAAGCACAATCGCTCGCCGGTGACGCACGGGGAGTCCTCCTCCAGCACGCAATCGAGCGCACCATCCGGCGAAGCCCCGGGGCGCGAGTGCTGTTCGCAAGCCCCCTGAGTTCAAACCCGGAACTGCTGATTGAAAATGCACCGCCCGAACGGCATTCCGACTCTTTCGTCTCCGAGACGGTCACCGTCAACCAGAACCTCATCTGGGTCGAGAACATCAAACGAAAGCCTCAGCGCCGGACAATTTCCCTGGTGTCTGACGGCAATAGCCACAGAGTCGGCGAGCTCGTGCTTGCACAACGCGCTACGAGCGTACCGTTGCGCGTCGCATTAGTGGCTCATGCGCTAGCTGGTGACACCCCGGGAAACGTCATCTACGTCAACCGCCCGAGCGATGCTGAGAAAGTCGCCAAGGCCGTCTTTGAGCAGCTCCCGACCCCTGGCGAAGCTGACACAGAGATAAACGATTTGCGCGACTTGATCAAGACTGCAGTGCACAGCAAGTACCTGCTCGCCGATGTCCTTGAACGTCGTGTCGCCTTCCACTACGGGAACATGCCACTGGTGGTGCGTACGGAGATCGAGCGCCTGTTCGGGGAAGGCAAGATCCACTACCTCGTCTGCACGTCGACTCTATTGGAGGGGGTGAACCTCCCCTGCCGGACGATCTTCATGCGCAATCCCCAGAAGGGCAGCGGCAAACCGCTCCGTGAAAGCGACTTCTGGAACTTGGCCGGGCGCGCCGGACGCTGGGGTAAAGAGTTCCAGGGCAACGTCGTGTGCATAGATACCGACAATGAAGAACTCTGGCCCAATCTACCGCGAGCTCGCAAACGGTCACCGATCACCAGAGCGGTAAACACTGGTCTGGACGATGCGTCGGCTCTGCTAGCCTTCGTGCGCTCTGTCGATCAGGTACACGACGACAGCACCGCCGAGAGCCTCTTCGCGTACTTGTTTTTGCGGTACCTCGCTGGCGAACCCCTGCAAGCGCTTCTCGCCCGCATCCCGCTCGACTCAGAACGTAGCGAGATCAGTTCCGCAATCGAACGAGCATCGACCGCTCTGAGGGTCCCCGTCGAGATCGTGACTCGGCACACCGGAATCGCGCCAGTATCGATGGAAAGGTTGCTCGAGAGTTTCCGCAAGTCTGGCAAGACACCGACCGACCTCGAGCTACCACTCCCCGAAGAGCCTGACGCGCGAGAGCGATTCCAAGAGGCGCTCGTACGGATTGGTACGACGATGACGAACGTCTTCGGCAAGCCCCGGACAGGCGAGGATCTCCGCAAGTGGCAACTCGCCAATCTCATCGTCAACTGGATGAATGGCATACCGCTGGCACAACTGGTCGACCAGCGGCTCGCCTCCAGCAAGGCGACTACCCCGGCGACGGCGATCCGCGAAGTCATGCGGGACATCGAATCGATCGCGCGGTTCCATGCTCCCAAGTACCTTGCTTGCTACGCCGATCTACTTGAGGCCCACTCCTCCGATCTCGGGCTGGAACCCACTGCTCGACCTGATTACGCGATGATGCTCGAACTCGGTGTCGCCCGCACAAGCGAAGTCGTGCTCATGTCGCTCGGCCTATCCAGGACAGCAACCGTTGCCCTGTCTGAATTCATCGGAGTCGACGACTGGTCACGAAGTGAGGCGCTGGAATGGCTATCGGCCCAGAACCTTGATGGTCTCGGCGTTCCAGTGCTCCTCCAGCGCGAGATCAGAGACGTCCTCTCGGATGCGACACGGCGCGCCGCTACTACGTGGAAGACCGAAGACTGACTGGGCTAGTCAGTACATTCCCTCGGGTGGTTGTCACGCGCTGTCATGAGCGCGGAACCAGTTGCTGGCTCACGGGGTCGTAGAAGTAGTCCACGATCTCTCCGGAGACGATCATGGCGACTGCCCGATTGATCGCGTCGCGAGGCACGACGAACCACTCCGAGGGGTCGTAGTCCCGGCCCTTGCGGTCGATCTGGGTCAGGTCGAGACGCACGGCCGCGAAGACACGATGCAGCAGGTGCTCGAGTGCTGACGGCTTCACGTTGTAGAGGCGGTAGTCCGCGACGACGCGCACGGGTGCCATCAGGTACGTCGGCGACGACTCGGCGTTCTTGATGCGCTGCTCGACGCTCGTCGTTGAGAAGCCGATCTTGTGCAGGTCGGGAAGGCCTGAAATCGCAGGGTCGTCGCTCAGCGACTGAAGCACGTAGATGTGCCCGCTCTCGACGTCCGCGTCGAGCACCTCGCTCGCGTCAACGCCAGTCCGTGCGAGCACCTGTCCCTGCTGCTCGTACAGCCGCGTCATCAGACTCTGCTTGTACATCCTCGACTCGGTGCCGTTCTCGAAGACGACGCGCAGGCGCTGCTTCTGCTTCGGCTTTCCGCCAACGACGAGGTCGACGTCCTCACCGACCTCAGCGACGAAGCACAGCACGCCGCCGAGGACAAAGAACGCACCTTCGCGGATCATGTGGAGCCCGGTGAACGTGGCGAGCTGGAGCGTGCCCTCGGCGAGCTCAGCGTGCTTGGCCTTGAACAGGTGCTCGAACTGTTCGAAGTCGTCGGCCTTAACACGCTTCGCGACCGAATCAGGGGACTCGGGCTTGCGCATGGCGGGGAGATCCGAGACATCGAGGACGCCGCTGTCATCGCCGAGCAGGTCGTCGATGGCGTCGCCGTCAAGGAGATCATCCAACGAACCCGGAGGTTCGGGCGCATCGAGCAGCCCAAACTCGTCGAGGTGTTTGAGTGCTTCGATCTTCTCGTCGTTCGCGAGGATACCGTCGAGGCGCGCCCCGAGCTTCCGCTCGGCAATCTCGCGCGTCGTCGAGCTCGGCACCCGCCCGTGCTCGCGTCGGAACTCGACGATCTCGAGAAACGCCCTTTCCAGACGGTCCGAAGAAGTGACCTTCTTCGGCTTCTGCGGCGCATCGAGCAATCCGTCCACATCCGAATCGAGGAGTCGAAGAAACGCATCCTCTACAACCGACTTGCCCGAGGATGGTGGCGTTGAGTTGTCGTTAGTAGTCATCAGCCCTCCCCTGCGTCGGCGGCTTTCATCTGTGCGATGCGTTGCTGCTTGAGGCGCTGCAAAAAGAGCAGCGCTTCCGCGTAACGCTTCTCGGTCGGGTCATCTGCACGGGGGTCAGGGCGACTCCCACCATTGACCTTGACCCAGTTCTGGATCTTCGGGAAGAGCGCGACGGCTTCTTCCTCGCTGAACTCGATTCGCGTCGCAGCGATCGAGTCCTGGATGATCCGCAGCACTGACGGCGTGACCGACTTGGACATGACCTCGAATGCGCGCTGGAACGGGTTCACCGAGTCGATGAGGTTGATGTGTAGCTCATCGATGTTGACGAACTTCTCGGCCATCTTGATGAACCTCTTGTCGCCGACCTCGCGCACCTCACCGTTCTTGATCACCGAGTCGACGACGACCTGCTGGCGAACCTCCTCGACCTGGGCCTCGGTGAGGTCCGGGTACTTCTCGCGGATGATCTTCGGGATCAGCACCTGGTTCGTCGTCTCAGCGTCCACGGAGCCAGCAGCAGCTCTGGCGAACGTGTCGTCCTGCAGGATCGTCGCCTTCAGATCGTTCAGATCAGTCTCGACGATCTGCTTCACACGATCGGTCGACGGCTCCTTGAACCCCTTGATCTTGAGCTCGCCGGGAGTCTTCGAGTCGTCCGCGTCGAACTTCTTCGTCTTGAACGTGAAGTTCTGCGCGAGGACCTGCTCCATGAGCAGGGAGGCTGTGATCGCCTTGAGCATGTTGTTCACTGAGACCTTCACCTCGCCCTGGGTCGCGTCGGGCTCAGCGATGAGGTTCGTGAACTGAGCGTGGGACTTCCCAGGGCTGTCGCGGGTCACGCGTCCGATGATCTGGATGACCTCGGTAAGCGAGGCCCGGTAACCGACGGTCAATGCGTGCTCGGCGAAGGGCCAGTCGAAGCCTTCCTTGGCCATGCCCAGAGCAATGATGATGTCGACGGCGTCGCGGTCCTTCGACGCCGTGTGGGACAGGAAGTGGAGGGTGTCCCCACGCTTCTTCTGATCCGTGTCGTCGACGAGGTCCGCCACGCGCACGATGGTCCCGGTGTCCTGGCGGCGCACGCTGATGATGCCGGTGTCCGGATCCGTCGACTCGACCTGGCCGATGACGTCGATGATGCGCCCGACCTCCTCCAGCTTGTCCTTCGTCGACTCGCCGGAGTTCACACTCGGGATGTGCACGATGGTCTTTCTGTCGAGGTCGAGGACCTCGCCAATCGCGTCGGTGTACCGCCCTTGGTAGAAGTGGTGCCCGATGCCCAGAGAGCGCAGGTGCTCGTAGCCGTTGAGCTGGTCGTAGTAGTTGAAGGTGACCGGCGTGAACTTCGCCTCGTCCTCGGCAGTGAGCACAGGAACCGAGTCGCCGCGGAAGTACGAGCCCGTCATCGCGACGATGTGCACGTCGCATCCGTTCATCACGTCGCGCAGGAGCGCCCCGAGGCGGCTGGACTCCGTGTCGGCAGAGACGTGATGGAACTCGTCGATCGCGAGGACCGTGCCGTCAAAGGCGTCGGGAGCGAGTTTTTCGAACGCGAAGCGCAGCGTGGCGTGGGTGCATACAAGGGTCGCGTCAGGCCCTTCGAGGAACTTGATGAACGCGTCGACCTTGCCCGCCGAGGATCCGGCGTCGCAGAGGTTGTGCTCCGGCTTGATCTCCCAATCCACGAAGAAGCCGAACTTCGTGAGGTTCGTCGAGGCGAACGATGCCCCGATCGAGCGCTCCGGCACGGCGACAATGACCTTCCTGCGGCCCTGGTTGTAGAGCTTGTCCAGGCCCACGAACATGAGCGCACGCGACTTACCGGAGGCCGGCGGTGCCTTAACCAGCAGATGCTGGGCGTCGCGCTTGGCGAACACCCGCTGCTGCATCTCGCGCATGCCCAGGGCATCGGTGTTCACGGACGCCTCCGTCTGGGCATAGGTGACGTTGACGATGTTGATGGGCTTCTTATGCGCGTTCACTTGGCTGCCTTTCGAGACTTCTTCGCCCGAGCCTTCGCAGCTTCCTCGGCGGTCATACGCTCGTACATCGCGAACAGGTCAGAGAGACGCTGCTCGTCGGACTCGTACGGCTTCTTGGAGTAAATCGAGTCGACCAGCGCATCGACCTCAGCGTGAGCCTCCCGCAGGTCGTCAGGCATCTTGTCCGGGTCGTAGAGCTCAGCGAGCGTCTTCTCACAGTGGTACTCCCGCACATCAAGCACGCGGAGCGCCGCCTCAGTGAGCTTCTCCTTCACCGCGTCCGATAGCGGCGGCACTGGGAAGTTGTTGTAGACAATCGTGTTCGAGTAGCGGAAATCCGTCTTGAGCTGCCCGCCGACGGCAGCAGTCCAGACCATGTGAATTTTCGAAGTGAGAAGACTGAACAGCCAAGGTTCAGCGTCGTACACCGCAAACGCGGCGTTCGAGATCACCGTATCCGGACCCAAGTAGCCAATCGGGATGTACTCTCGACGCGCTGATGAAACGCTAGGCATAATGATGGAGTCAGTCGGCTTATAGCTAATTTGCACGAAACGGTGAGGCTGTGTCGCGAATGCAGCTGTACTGCTAGCTTTGCTTATTGCGCGCGCTTCCGACACCCTTGATAGTCGGTCAGCGATGGAAGAAATCTCTTTCGCCTTCGATGCATCCTGGTCGCGGATCCAGAGACAGTAGCGCTCGCCGTCGTTAATTGATTCTGAGGATCCCATGTAGCGCTTAATGAACTGTTCAATGCGCGGATCATGAGCAATCATTTGTGCGCGCTCGTCTGGCGAAAGAATGAGCCCTCCACCATCTCGTGGCATCGAGCCGAAGACCATATCGGGCCGAACCGCGCCGAGCGGTCGCTTGCGGCGCTCCATAACGACGTCCGCACCGTCAGCAAGGTAGCCATTAATGTTCCGGGCCGCGATCTGGATATCGTCAGTATAAATATACTTCGGCGCGTTCGACCGATTACGCAATCCGATCACAGCAACCGTTACGCCGGCGTTACGTTTCGCGTTATTCTCCCATTTAAATGATGTGTACGCGAATCCGATCTCGATATCCTTGTCGAAGATCGTCGGAAACATTAGCCATACATGTTCGCCCTGAGCGACAGAATTAGTGGTTACGAACGCGAGTTGCGAGCGTTTTCCCTCGATGTAGTCGGAGCCCTTGATGAACCATAGGGCAATGTAGTCAAGGTTCTTCGAGTATGGGCGACCACCAAATACATATGTATAGTCTTCCTTCTGCTCCTTGGATTGAGTCTTCGCCCCCGCGTATGGCGGATTGCCGATTAGATAAATCTCGCTGCCATCGTTCGGACAAACCTCGTTCCAGTCGACGCGAGCAGCGTTTCCCTGCTTGATCTGCCCCGCCTCCTTGAGCGGAATCAGGGGGATCGAGACTCCGAATTTGTCTTTGAACTCGGCGTTCATCTGGTGTTTCGCGATCCACAGGGACAGGATCGCCACCTCGACGGCGAAATCGTCGATCTCAATGCCGTAGAAGTTCTCGATGTTGATCTTCGACTCGGCGAACAGGACGCGGTGCTTGTCATCCAGTTCGGCGAGGCGTTCGAGGATGGCGTGCTCGAGCTTGCGCAGCTCCTTGTACGCGATGACGAGGAAGTTCCCGGAGCCACAGGCAGGATCGAAGACCTTGATTGCACTGATGCGTTCGAGGAGTGCTTCGAGCTTCTTGACCGAATCACGCGCTGCGTTGAACTGATCCTTCAGTGCGTCGAGGAACAGCGGCTCGATCGTCTTGAGGATGTTGGGGACGGACGTGTAGTGCTGACCGAGGTCACTGCGGGTGCCGGGGGTGACGATGGCTTGGAACATCGAGCCGAAGATGTCGGGGTTGATCTCGCGCCAGATGAGCTTGCCGGCATTGATGAGCTCTTGCCGGGCCTTTTTCGTGAACCTCGGGACGACGTGGTCCGGCGACATCGTGAAGAGCCGGCCGTTGACGTAGGGAAACGCCGCGAGGTGGCTGGGCTTGTCCTCCGCCTGAGCCGTGTCGAGTGCCGTGAACAGATCGGTGAGGAAATCCGCCGTGTCCGATCCGTCGTCGAGAGTGTGGGACCCGACCGCGCTCGTGAACTGATTCTCGGCGAAGATGCCGGTGTCCTCGGCGAAGTAGCAGAACAGCAGGCGTGTGAAGAACAGGTTCAGGGCGTGGCGTCCATGCGGCTGTTCGAGGAGGTCGGGGTTCGCGTTCAGGAGCTCGTCGAAGAGCTTGCCCATGCGCTCAGCGGCCTTCACATCGGCGTGCGCCTCGGCGACGTACTGCGCCTTCTCCATCCCGGCCCAGGGGAGGAAGAACGTGAAGTGCTGGTCGATCTCGCGGATGGGGAACCCGATGGTCTCATCGGTCTTGGTGTCGTACGCGACCAGCTCAACGTAGTCCGTGACGATGACGAACCGCGTGCTGAAGCGGACCACGTCAGGAGACTTCTTCAGTCCTTCGAGGACCGCCAGGGCGTCGCCGTCGGTCTCCTTGAAGTAGACGACCTTCTTCTGCGCGACCTCACTCACCGGATCGGCAGCGACATTGAGGTCGCCGTTGCGCAGGCGCGTGATGCTGCTCTGCGGCTTCCCATAGGCGAGCAGGAGATTGAAGATGAACTCACGGTCGTACGACTCCCGACCCGCCAGCGGGGAAACGCGTTCCTCGATCACCTTGAGGTTGAGCCTCGCCATGTTGTTCACCTGTCCTGCACGTTGGATTTCTTCGCGTACGAGCCCGGGCTCGTCCTGCCTGCGAATCCGCAGTGGCTCAGCCTGTCCGCACGCTCGGCAATCTTATCGCCCGGGTCCGACGCAGTACGGCGTCAACTCGCTCGTATGGCCCGCCATGTGCGCGCGCCGTGTCACTACTGAGGTGTTTCGACGTCCGCGCGATTCGCTCCACGCTCTCGAGGGCCAATCAGACCCTCTGGGCCCGGCACGCGCCCTCCTTCCGAGGTCGACCGCTCCCAAGCGAGCCGCCGCCCGGAACTCTTGATCGGGTCACGTGCCGCCAGCATAACTCGATTCGACTCGCTGTATGTGCGTGGCTGAACGTAAGAAGAGAGTTTCTTCCCACTGTGCATTCATGTGTGACGAGTCGAGACTATGCCCCGTTGCCGAGGAGCCAGCTAGCCGCCAGGCTCAGAGGGAGCATCCGATCAGCGTTTCCGCTGGCAGGACGGGCAAAAGTGGCTCGAGCGGTTCGTGAATTTCTTCCGCACGATGGGGGTCTCGCAGCGCTTGCACGGCAGCCCAGAACGCCCATAGACGTTCAATGTATATTGTCCAGAACCGGATTCGCCGTTGACGTGGACGTAGAGCGCGTCGAAGCTCGTACCGCCCTGCTCGAGCGAGGACCGCATCACCGCATCCGCCGCGGCGAGCACGGCACGGATACGCGAGATCCGGGTGGAGCCCGCCGGGGCGAGCGGGTGGACGCCGGCGGCGAACAGCGCCTCGTCGGCGTAGATGTTGCCGATCCCGCTCACCGTCGTCTGGTCGAGGAGCGCGACCTTGAGGGCGGTCCGCTTCCGCTGGATCCGGCGGGCGACGGCCTCGAGGTCGAAGCCGGGCTCGAGCGGGTCGGGCGCGATGTGCGCGGCCGAACCGGGCATGAGTCCCGCGCTGCCGTCCGGCTGCGCACCGGGCCGGTGCGGGTCGGGAACGAGGGGCTCGACGCCGAGATGTCCGAAGATCCGCTGGTCGAGGAACCGGAGCTCGGTGGGAGGAGCTGCGGGGTCGGCTTCTGCCGGGCCCGGACCGGCGAGGTCGAGGACCGCCCGGGTGTGGCGGTGGAGCGGGTCGGCCGGCGTGTGGACGCGGAACTGACCGCTCATCCCGAGGTGCACGGAGAGCGCGAGCGGCGGGCCGCTCGGGTCGACGGCCCGGCCCGGGCGCCACGGACCCCGCTCGGGCGCCAACGGCAGCCAGAGGAACTTGCCCCGGCGCTCCACCGCGGCGATCTCCCGCCCGGTGAGGAGCTCCGTGAACTCCTCGACCGCACCGGCGGCGATGGTCCGGTTCGAGGTGGTGCCGAGGATCCGCGGATCGAGGACCCGCACCCCGGTGACCCGACGGCCGGCGGCCCAGGTCCGCAGGCCGCTCGCGACGCTCTCGACCTCGGGCAGCTCAGGCACGGGGCGACCGGGCGGCAGGGGCTGGCGAGCGCATCAGCGGCGGTAGTCGGGGTGCTGCACCGCGATGGTGCGCACGGCGGCCTCGGCGGCGCGCGCCTCCGCGTTCTTCTTCGAGGTGCCCTCGCCGCTGCCCCACTCGGTGTCGCCGAGCAGCACGGTGGCGGTGAAGACGCGCGCGTGGTCGGGCCCGCGGGAGTCGAGCGCGTAGCTCACCGGCCCGAGCGCGAGGTCCGCGGCGGCCTCCTGGAGCGTCGTCTTGTAGTCCATGCCGGCGCCGAGCTGCACTGCGTCGCAGAGCATGTCGTCGACGAGCCGGTGGACGAGCGCGAAGGCGTCCTCGGGCCCACAGCCGATGTACGTCGCCCCGATGAGCGATTCGACGGTGTCGGCGAGGATCGAGTCCTTGTCGCGGCCGCCGGTGAGCTCCTCCCCCTTGCCGAGGAAGATGAACTCCCCGATCCCCAGCCCGCGGCCGATCGCGGCGAGGGCGCGGGTGTTGACCACGGCCGAGCGCATCTTCGCCAGGCGGCCCTCCGGCAGGTCGGGGTTGTCGAGGAAGAGCGATTCGGTGGCGACGAGCTGGAGCACCGCGTCGCCGAGGAACTCGAGCCGCTCGTTCGTCGGGATGCCCCCGTTCTCGAACGCGAAGCTCCGATGCGTGAGGGCAAGACGAAGCGTCCCGGGGTCGATATCGACTCCGAGACGCTCGTTGAGATGGTGCAGGTCCGGGTGGGACTCCACGGATCGCGTACTGATCAGCCGGTGGGCGTGATCAGATGTCGGCGACCTTGCGTCCCTTGTACTCAAGGAACAGCGGGGTGCCGGCGGAGTCCTCGACGACCTTGGCCTGGTGGGGGCGCGAGTACACAACGCGACCGTTCTCCACAGTCTTGACCAGGGTCGGAACCTGGGCCTTCCACTGCGAACGACGGTGGCGGGTGTTGCTGCGCGACATCTTGCGCTTCGGAACAGCCACGTCTAGCTCTCTTTCTTCTCGTCCAACAAGTTCTTCAGTGCCGACCAGCGGGGGTCCGTCTCCGGCACGCTCTCGGGCAGATCCTCGCCCAGCGTGTACCGGAAGTCCTCGCCGTCCTCGTCCTCGTCCTCGTCCTTGACGGGGCGGAACGGCAGGGCCATCACGACGGCGTCCCGAATCGCCGGTTCGAGGTCGAGCCGGTCACGATCGACCGTGTACGAATCCTCGTCCCCGGGCTCGCGCTCGTAGACGAAGAGCTCTGTGATCGCCACATCGAGCGGCAACTCCAGATCCTCGAGCGTCCGGGCATCCTGCCCCTGAGCCGCAGCGCGGACGCTGCCGGAGACGTAGATCCCCTCGACGACGCTCTCGAGCTGCAGTGCGAGCTCGATCGGCGAGCCCTCGGGCACACCGATCATCTCGATCCGCAGGTCCTCGGGAGCCGGTACCGTGGTGTCCAGCCTCGACCATTCCCCGGGTCTGTCGATGAGACCCAGCTTGCGGAGGTCGAGCACGAGTTCGGATCGGTTCCTCATGTCTCACCTCCATCGTCGATGCCGCACACGCCGGGATCGGACCCCGCGGATGACACGCGAGACACTAGTCTAGACGCTCCCGAGGTGAACTTCCAGTCGGCGGATCGCCGCGCAGCGCGGTCGATCCGGCGGCGGTGAGAAGGAGCGCACCGGACAGCAGGAACACCGCCCCGGTCGGTCCGAACGCCGCGACGCCGGCCGCCGCGGCGGGGATGACGACCTGGCTCAGCCGGTTGCCGGCGAGCCGGATCGAGAGCACCGCGGCCCGGTTCGCGGGGTCGGCGAGCGTCGACACCCAGGTCATCGTCATCGGCTGCGTGAGCCCGAAGGCGAACCCGGCGGCGACCATGAGGATCGCGAGCACCCAGAACCGCGGCTGCACCGGGATGAGGAGGAGCGCGATCCCGCCGGTCAGGCTGGCGAGCGCGAGCAGGCGGGTGAAGGGGACGAGCCGGGTGAGCCGTCCGATGGAGAGCCGGGACACGATCGAGGCGAGCGTGCGCAGGGTGAGGAGCGCGGCCACCGCCTGCACCCCGAGGCCGTAGCGCTGGCCGATGAGCGGCAGGTAGGCGGTCATGATGTCGACGGCGGCGAGCGTGGCCATCGAGGCGAAGATCGCCGGCTTCATCCCCCGGGTGCCGAGGATGGCGAGCGGCGAGCGGACGCTCGAGCGCGCCTCCGCCCTGGGTACGTGGCGCACCGCCGGGCGGCGGGTGATGCCGACCATCGCCGGCACCGCGAGCGCGGCGATCCCGGCCATCGCCCACATCGCCGGCTGCACGTGGGCGTCGGCCCCGCCGGTGCCGGCGATGAGGCCGGCCACCGGCACGCCGACCGCCTGCCCGGCGGAGACCCCGACGGTGAGCGTGCCGAAGCGACGGTTGAGGTCGGACTGCGCGAAGGACTGCGGGATGAGTGCCTGCCCGGACACGGTGGTGAGCACCTGCCCCATGCCGAGCGCCATGTTCGCCGCGAGCAGCACCGCCACCCCCGGGGACCAGGCGGCGCCGGCGGCCGGGAGGATCGTGAGCACGGTGCCGATCCACATCACCGGCATCGCGTAGCCGCGGTCCACCCAGCGACCGATCGGGATCGCGGCGAGCAGCGGGGCGAGCGAGTAGGTGGCGGTGACGAGGCCGAGCACCCCCGCCCCACCGCCGAGCTCGAGGGTGCGGTAGGAGATGAGCACGCGCAGCCCGTTGTAGGCGGCGTGGACGATGAGGGTGTAGACGATGAGCGCGGTGAACCAGCCGGGTCCGCGCCGCCCGGAGTGCGCGCGTTCGGCGCTCGCGGTCATCCGCGCTTCGCGTCCATCGCCTCCAGGACAGCGGCGGGCACGAGGCCGGAGACGTCGCCGCCGAGTGCATGGACCTCACGGATGAGGGAGGAGGACACGTGCTCGAAGCGCGGGTCACCGGGGACGAAGATCGTCTCGAGCTCGGTGAGGTGGCGGTTCATCAGCGCCATCGGCAGTTCGTAGGCGAAGTCGGTGCCCGAGCGCAGGCCCTTGATCACCGCGCGGGCCCCGATGTCCCGGCAGTAGTCGACGAGCAGGCCGCCGGGCACGTCGTCGATGACGATGTTCTCCGCCGCCGCGGTGCGCGCGTCCTCCTCGAGCCCGGCGGTGATGAGCGCGATGCGCTGGGCCAGCGGGAAGTTGCCCGTCTTCGAGGGGTTGTGCACGACGGCGACGACGACCTCGTCGAACAGGGCCGAGGCGCGCGCGGCGATGTCGATGTGGCCGACGGTGACGGGATCGTAGGACCCGGGCAGGACTACCTTCATGCGGCCATCCTAATGCTCACCCGCTGCGGCCTCCCGGGCGGCGTCCTCGGTGAGCTGGAGGAGCCACAGTCGGGTCTCCCCCATCGTCCTCTCGCGGTACACCTCGAGATCGGCGGGCAGCGCGGGGGCCGGGGAGCGCGAGGAGCGCTCGAGCACGACGAGGGAGTCCGCCCCGACGAGGACGGGCACGAGGAGCGCGAGCACCTCGGCGACGTCCGACTCGCCCAGCGGATAGGGCGGGTCGGCGAACACGAGATCGGCCGAGCGGGCCGGGCGCTCCCGCAGCGCCGTCGTCGCCTGCCGGGTGAGCACCTCGGCCCGGTCGTCGAACCCGAGGGAGCGGATGTTGCCGGTGATGACCCGGGCCACCGAAGCCGCCTTCTCGACGAACACCGCGCGCGCAGCCCCCCGGCTCAGCGCCTCGAGGCCGAGCGCCCCGGAGCCGGCGAACACGTCGAGCACCCGCGCTCCGTCGAGCACGCCCAGCGCGGCGAGGGAGGAGAACAGCGATTCGCGCACCCGGTCGGAGGTCGGCCGGGTGCCGTCGCCGGGCGGCGCGCTCAGCGGCCGGCCGCGGTGGGTGCCTGCGATGATCCGCATCAGCCGGCCTCGATCCAGTCCTCGTCCGCCGCCCCGAGGATCCGGTCGATGGCCGCCCGCAGGGCCGGCTGCCCGGTCAGGCCCGGGTCGGCGGCGACGATCTGCCGGGCGGCCTCGCGCGCCTGCTCGATGATCTCGACGTCGCGGATCACCGACAGGTGGCGCAGGGAGCTGCCGCGGCCGGATTGGGCGCGGCCGAGCACGTCGCCCTCGCGGCGCTGCTCGACGTCGTACTCGGCGAGCGCGAAGCCGTCGAGTGTCGCAGCGACCGTCTCGAGCCGCTCCATCGCCTCGGATCCGGCGGCGCGGCGGGTGACGAGGAAGCAGGTGGCGGCCGAGCCGTCGCGGCCCACCCGCCCGCGCAGCTGGTGGAGCTGGGCGACGCCGAACCGATCGGCGTCGTAGACGACCATGGTGCGGGCGTTGGGCACGTCGATGCCGACCTCGATGACGGTGGTCGCGACGAGGACGTCGATCTCCCCGGCGGCGAACCGCCGCATCACCGTGTCCTTGTGGGCCGCGTCCATCCGCCCGTGGAGGCTCGCGACCCGCAGGCCGGCGACGGCCGGGTGATCCTGCACGCGGGCGACGAGGTCGTCGACGCCGAGCACCTCGGGCACGGGTTCGCCCTCGGCGTCGATCTCCGGCGGCTGGGTCTCGATCCGGGAGGCGACGATGAAGGTCTGCTCGCCGCGCGCGCCGCTCTCCCCCACGATCTCGAGGATCCGGCCGAGCCAGCGGGGGTGGGCGTCGAGCGACACCGCGTGGCTGGTGATCTCCCGGGTCCCGCCGGGCATGTCGGAGAGCACGGACACGTCGAGGTCGCCGAACACCGTCATCGCGACGGTGCGCGGGATCGGGGTCGCGGTCATGACGAGGGTGTGCGGGATCCGGTCGCCGCCCTTGGCCCGCAGGCTCTCCCGCTGCCGCACACCGAACCGGTGCTGCTCGTCGACGACGACGAGGCCGAGGCGGGAGAACATCGTCGTGTCCGACAGCAGGGCATGGGTGCCGACGAGGATGTCGATCCTCCCGGACACGAGGTCGAGGAGGAGCCGCTTGCGCTCGGCGGTCGACAGCGATCCGGTGAGCAGCCCGACGCGCACCCGGCGCGCGCCCGGTCCGCCGGCCCCGGCCCACACCGTGGTGAGGTCCCCCGCCGCTCCGCTCGGGTCGAACAGGCCGTCGGGTTCGGCGAGGCCGCCGAGGTAGCGCAGGAGCGAGCGGTGGTGCTGGGCGGCGAGCACCTCGGTCGGGGCGAGGAGGGCGGCCTGGGCGCCGGAGTCGACGGCCTGGAGCATGGCGCGCAGGGCGACGAGCGTCTTGCCGGAGCCCACGTCGCCGTGGAGCAGGCGGTTCATCGGCTCCTCCCCGGCGAGGTCGGTCGCGATCGCGTCGCCGACCGCGTGCTGGGAGCCGGTGAGGGCGAAGGGCAAGCCCGCGTCGAAGGTGCCGAGCAGCCCGGCGGAGCGCGGTGCCCCGTCCACGTCCCCGTCGCCGGCATCGGCACCGGGCAGGGCGATGGCCCGGTCGTCGGCGGCGAGCGCCTTGCGGGACAGCAGCTCGGCCTGCAGCGCATAGGCCTCCTCGAACTTCCAGCGCCGTCGGGCGCGCTGCGGCTGGTGCTCGTCGACGGGCCGGTGCATCCATTCGAGCGCGGTGCGGTAGTCGGGCAGGCCGTTGACGGCGCGGATCTCGTCGGCGATCGGGTCGGCGAAGGCCTCGGGCGGGGCGGTGTCGAGGAGGACGCGGATGAGCCGCTGGATGCGGGTCGTCGCGATCGTGCTCGTCGCCCGGTAGACGGGGATCGGCACGGACAGGTCCTCGTCGTCGAGCGATTCCGTGCCGGTCGGGTTGAGCCAGCGCGGCGAGGCGATCTGCACGGTCCCGCGGTACAGGGTGACCTTGCCGGTGAGCGCCACGTGCCGGCCGGTGGTGAGCGTGTTCGCGATCCACGGCTGGTTGAAGAACGGCGCTTCGACGTCGGACAGGCCGTCGGAGAGCACGACGGTGGTGAGCGACTTCCGGTTCGCGAGCTGCTTGGCGGTCACGCGCACCACGCGGGCGCTCACCACGGCGACGGTGTCGGGCACGAGCGCATCGAGCGGAGTGACCTCCCCGGGCACCACGTAGGTGCGGGGGAAGTGGCGCAGCGCGTCCTCGAGGGTGGTGATGCCGACGGTCGCGAGGTCGGTGAGGTCGCGCTTGCGGGAGATCAGCTTCGCCAGCGGGGTGTCGGTGCTCATGGGGTGCCTCCCGTCCGCCCGGTCCTATTCGACGCCGAGCACCGCGTAGCCGCGCGGGTGCAGGCTGTGGACGGTCTCGACGGAGATCTCCGGATGGGCGTGCGCGAGGTGCGCGGACAGCGCAGCACCCACCGTGTCCGGCAGCCGGGCGCCGGTGACGACGGTGAGGAGCTCCCCGCCCGCGCCGAGCAGTCGTTCGGCGAGCGCGACGACGGCCTCGACGGGGTCGGTCTCGACAGCACGGATCCGGCCGTCGATGACGGTGAGGAGGTCGCCGGTCTCGAACATCAGGGGGCCGGCGGAACCGGTGCGGGCCTGCACCACCGCCCCCACCCGGGTGGCCGCGGCGGCCTCGGACATGTCGGCGTGGATGACGCGCGGGTCCTCGGCCGCATCGTGGACGGCGAGCGCGGAGAGCACCGCGGCGACCGAGCGGGAGCGCACGATGCTCACGTCCTCGGCCGCGCCGTGGGCGGCCTGCACGCGCTTGAGCGCGGCGGCGCTGTCGGGCACGACGACGACCGGGGAGGAGGCGTCGGCGATGAGCTCGGCGAGGCGCTCGTGGACGGCGGGGTGGTCGGAGTCGAGGACCAGCGCGTCCTGCAGCCCGCAGGCGAACAGCAGCCCGACTCCGCCGGCGAAAGCGATCACCGTGGTCCGGGTGTCGCTCCCCCCGGTCACCGACAGGTCCTCGACGCGCAGGTCCGACACCCCGTAGGCGTCGCAGGCGGTGAGCACCGCGAGCGCGTGCTCCTCGTCGGGGACGTGGACGTGGACCATCGGCCACGACACGACGACGGAGGTGCCGCGCGCCTTGGCGAGCAGCCGCTTGACCGGGCGCGTGCGGTCCTTCTCCTCCGCGAGGTGGAACACGAGCTCGAGGGCGTCCTCGCCGTCGCCGTGGCCGCCGCCGGTGAGGACCGGGAGGGCGACGCCTGCGGATGCGTCGTGGGCGATTCCGCGCTCGGAGGTCGGGGCGCGCCCGGTGACGGTGAGGTAGAGGAGGTCGAACAGCTCGACGATGCCGGTGGACCCGGCGTCGACGATGTTCGCCTCGAACAGCACATCGAGCTGCCCGGTGGTCTCCCGCAGGGCGGCGCGGGAGCGGGCGCGGACCGCCTCGATCTGTGCGATGAGGGTGTCCCCGGCCTCGGCACGCGTGCGGGCTTCGGCGGCCATCGCCTCGAGCACGGTGAGCATGGTGCCGTCGACGGGGTCGGCGACGGCCTCCCGGGCGCGGAGGGCAGCGAGCTCGAGGGCCGCGGCGAAGGCGGGCGCGTCGAGCACGGTGACGCCTTCGAGGGCGTCGGCGACGCCGCGCAGCGCGACGGACAGGATGAGGCCGGAGTTGCCCCGCGCCCCGCGCAGCGCGCCGGTGGCCATCGCGCCGATGACCTCGGGGAGGGTGACGGAGCCGGACAGGCTCTCCACCGCGCGGTAGGCGCTGCGCACGGTGTGGTAGAGGTTCGACCCGGTGTCGCCGTCGGGGACGGGGAACACGTTGAGCGCGTTGATGTCGTTGCGCTCGCGGCGCAGCCGCTCGACGGTGCGGCGGGCCCAGCGGGCGGCCAGCCGACCGTTGAGTCGGACCGGGTCCTCCTCCGTGCTCACCTGTCCCCCGTGAAATGCCTGAATGCGGTGTCGGCGACCGGCTCCCCGTCGAGGGAGACGCCGGAATCGCCCGCCCGGCACGTGCCGATGCGCGTCCAGCCTACCGGAATGCGCCCCGGATCCACGGTGGCGATGAACCCGTGGTCCTCTCCCCCGGTGAGCACCCAGTGGAGGGAGCGGGCCGCGGGGTCGGGATCCCCGAGCGCGCGGGCCGCCGGGACCAGGGGCGCGGCGAGCGCGGTGAGAGCGTCGCGGTCGAGCGCGGCGGCCACCCCCGAGGCGCGGGCGACCCGGCCGAGATCGCCGGCGAGTCCGTCGGAGGCGTCGATGAGGGCGTGCGCGGACCCGGCGATCGCTGCGGCCGCGGCGTAGTCCGGGCGCGGGGCACGCTGCACCTCGATGAGAGCGGCGAGGTCCGCCGGGGCGCCCTCGGGGGCGCACCCGGCGAGGAGGAGGTCGAGGCCGGCGGCCGCCCGGCCGAGGGTGCCGGCGAGCACGACCGCATCACCGGGCCGGGCTCCGGAGCGGAGCACCGCGGGCCCGGTCAGCGTGCCGAGCGCGGTGACGGACACGATGAGGCAGGGGCCGCCGGACAGGTCGCCGCCGAGCACGCTCGCCCCGGCGCGCCGCGCCTCGGCCGCGAACCCGTCCATGATCCCAGTGAGCACGTCCACCGGGGTGGTGCCGGGAGCGCCGAGGGAGATGACGAGCCCGTGCGGGGCGGCGCCCATCGCGTGGACGTCGGCGAGATTCTGGGCGGCGGCCTTGACGCCCAGGCGCACCGGATCGCACCAGGCGGGCAGGAAGTCCTCCCCCTCGACGAGCATGTCCGCGGTGGTGACCAGCCGGCCCTCGATCCGGGACACCGCGGCGTCGTCGCCGGGCCCCACCGGCACCCGGGCGGGGTCCGGGGCAGGCAGCCGCGTGAGGATCCGGGCGAGCACCCCGTCCTCCCCGAGCGCTTCGAGGGTGGGGCTCGCAAGGGAGTTCACGGAGTCGGCAGAAGGGGTCATAGTCCCCCAGTATGCCAAGCGGACTACCCTGGGAGGCATGCTCCGTCGCCTCCTCCCGCTCCTCGTCCTCGCACCCGTGCTCGCGGCCTGCACCCCGGCCCTCGTCCTCGAGCCGGCCCCGCAGGCGCACGACCCGGCCTGTGCGGAGGTCATGCTGCGGATGCCCGATGAGATCGACGGGACCCCGGACCGCGACACCTCGGCGCAGGGCACCGAGGCCTGGGGGGATCCGGCGCTCGCGATCGCGCGCTGCGGGATGGAGCCGCCGGCGCCCACGACGGACCGCTGCGTCACCGTCGACGGAGTGGACTGGATCTCCACCGAGGAGTCCGAGGAGTCGTGGACGTTCGTCACCTACGGGCGCACGCCCGCCGTCGAGGTGATCCTCGACCCGACCCGGGTGTCCGGGGCGACGGTGCTGTCCACGGTGTCACCCGCGGTCACCGTGCTCGAGCAGACCGGTGAGTGCGTGGGCGCCCAGGACGCCGAGCAGGTGCCCGAGGCGCCCGAGAGCTGAGCGCTGTCCGCCCGACCGGGCGGCTGCTGCTCAGGCGGAGATGCCGGGAGCCGCGGCGGGGACGTCCTCGAGCGCGGTGCGGATGAGCTCGGCGACGACGCTCGGGTAGTCGACGCCGCTCGCCTCCCACATGCGGGGGAACATCGAGCTCGGCGTCATGCCGGGCAGGGTGTTGATCTCGTTGATGACGACCTCGCCGGCGGGGGTGACGAAGGTGTCGACGCGGGCCAGTCCGGTGCAGTCGAAGGCTTCGAAGGCCCGGACCGAGGCGGCTCGCACCCGGTCGGCGACCTCGCTGTCGAGGTCCGCGGGGCAGCTGAGGACGACGGCATCGCCGTCGAGGTACTTCGCCTCGAAGTCGTAGAACTCGTGATCGCCGACGACGGTGATCTCCCCGAGCTCGCTCGCCCGGGCGGGCTCGCGGTGGATCGAGCCGAGCACCCCGCACTCGATCTCCCGGCCGGTGACCATGGGCTCGACGATGACCTTGTGGTCGTGGGCGAAGGCCTCGACGAACGCCGCGGCGAGTCCTGGGGCGTCGGCGACCTTGGACACGCCGACGCTCGAGCCGGCGCGCGCGGGCTTGACGAAGACGGGGAAGCCGAGGCCGGTGACGCGCTCCGTCACGGCGGCGGGGTCGGCCTGCCATTCACGGTCGGTCACCCGCTCCCACGGGCACACCTCGAGGCCGGCGGCGCGGAGCACGATCTTCATGAAGTGCTTGTCCATGCTCGCTGCGGAGGCGTAGACGCCCGAACCCACGTAGGGGGTGCCGGAGAGCTCGAGGAAGCCCTGGATCGTGCCGTCCTCGCCGAACGGGCCGTGGAGCATGGGGAAGTAGACATCGACCGCGCCGAGCTCGGTGATCGCACCACCGGCGTCCCGGTGGAGCAGCGGGGCCCCGGTGGCGGCGATCGGCGGGATCACCGCGGTGCCGTCGTCGGCGACCTCCGGCATCGCCGCGGCGTCGAAGTGCATGTCCTGCCAGTCCTCGACGAGCCTCCACGTGCCGTCCTGGGTGATGCCGATCGCCAGCGCCCGGTACTGCGCGGGGTCGATCGCCGCGAGCACCCCGGCAGCCGTGACGCAGCTGACGGAGTGCTCCGGCGAACGGCCGCCGAACAGCACGGCGACGAGCGGACGGGTGTCTGCGGGAGTCATCCCCCCAGATTACTTCGCCTCGAAAGTGGTTTCGATCCAGGCGCGCCCGATGGACTTGAAGAACAGGTTGAAGCCGACGAAGGCCGGGGACGCCGAGTCGTCGAGGCCGAGCGGCTCGGACAGCGCGTGGACGATGAAGAAGTAGCGGTGCGGGCCGTGGCCCTCCGGCGGGGCGGCGCCGACGAAGCGGGGCTCCCCGGCGTCGTTGCGCATGGTGACCGCGGCCTCGGGCAGGAGCCCGGCGTCGGGGTCGCCGACGTTCGTCGGGAGCGCGGTGACGTCGGCGGGGAGGTCGGCGACGACCCAGTGCCAGAAGCCGGAGCCGGTGGGCGCCTCGGGGTCGTAGCAGGTCACCGCGAAGGCCTTGGTCTCCGCAGGGAACCCGGACCAGGACAGCTGCGGGGAGACGTCCTCGCCGCCGGGCACGCCCATGATCCCGGAGCGCTGCGCCGCGGCGAGCTCGCCGCCTTCGGTGATGTCCTCGCTGGTGAGCTCGAAGCGCGGGACCTCGTTGAGGTTGGCGAACGGCGAGTTGTGGAATTCGGTCATGGCGACTCCTCGGGTATCGGTCGGCTAGTGCGTCGGTCCTTCGGTCTTCCTCTTCCGAGCCAATAGCAATCCGGCGAGTTCGTCAACACGCAGGCGCCCGCCGAGCACCGCGACGACGGCCTGGGTGATCGGCAGCTCGACGCCGCGGGAGCGGCCGAGCTCGAGCACTGCGGCGGCGGACTTCACGCCCTCGGCGGTCTGCCGGGTGCGGGCAGCGGCCTCCTCGAGGGTGAGACCCTCCCCGAGCAGCCGGCCGAACGAGCGGTTGCGCGACAGCGGCGAGGCGCAGGTCGCGACGAGGTCGCCGAGCCCGGCGAGGCCGGACAGGGTGTGGAGCTCGGCACCCATGTCGAGGGCCAGCCGCGAGGTCTCTGCGAGACCGCGGGTGATCACCGAGGCCTTGGAGTTGTCGCCGAGCCCCTGCCCGTCGCACATCCCCACGGCGAGCGCGATGACGTTCTTGATCGCCCCGCCGAGCTCGACGCCGGTGACGTCGGTGTTCGTGTAGGGCCGGAAGTAGGGGTTCGCGGTGAGCGCGGCGATCCGCTCCGCGGTCTGCGCGCTGTGCGAGGCGACGACGGTGGCGGTGGGCTGCCGGGCGGCGATCTCCTTGGCGAGGTTGGGACCGGACACGATCGCGATCCGCTCCCCCGGCATCCCGGAGACATCGGCGATGACCTCGCTCATCCGCTTCCCGGTGTCGACCTCGATGCCCTTCATCAGGCTGACGAGGATCGCATCGGGTGCGAGCAGCGGGGTCCAGGCGGCGAGGTTCTCCCGCAGGGACTGGGCGGGCACCGCGAGCACGACGACCTCGGCGCCGGTGAGCGCTGCCGCCGGGTCCGCGGTCGCGGTGATCCGCTCGTTGAGCACGAGCTCGCCCAGGTAGGCGCGGTTGGTGTGGTGGGCGGTGATCTCCTCGGCGACCTCGGGCCGGCGCGCCCACAGGGTGACGTCGTTCCCGGCGTCGGCGATCACGCCGGCGAAGGTCGTGCCCCAGGATCCGGCGCCGAGCACGGCGATGCGGCTCATCGGCCGGCCTCCGGGTCCTCGGTGAGCGCGGCGCGGAACCGCTCGGGCAGCTCCTCCCCGCGCAGCCGGGCCACGCCGGCGGCGATGTGGGAGGTGATGCGGTCGGTGAGCGCGCGGATGCCGTCGTGGTCGTAGGCGAGATCCTCATAGGCGATCGGATCGCCGAACAGCACCGTGCACACCGAGCCGGGGCTCGGCTTCGGGATCTTCGAACCCACCGGCATCGGCTTCTGCAGGCCCCAGTGCGCGAGCGGGATCACCGGGGCGCGGGTCTGCAGGGCGAGCCGGGCCGCCCCGGTCTTCGAGGGCTCCGGCCACAGCTCGGGGTCCTTGGTCAGGGTGCCCTGCGGGTAGATGACGACCTTCTCCCCGGCCTCGAGCGCGGCGCGCGCGTACTGGAGGGAGTCGCCGGCCCGGGCGGAGCCGCGGAGCACCGGGATCTGTCCGATCCGCTTGAGCACCGCCCCCACGATGCCGGTGAACAGCCCGGACTTCGCGAGGTAGTGCGGCAGGTAGCCGTTGCGCCACAGGGTCAGCCCGATCGCGATCGGGTCGAGGTAGCTCGCGTGGTAGGGCACGATGATCGCCGGACCCTCGGGGATCCGGTCGAGGCCGAGGACCTCGATCCGCCCGAACAGCGGGTAGAGGAGGCCCACGGGGCCGGCGATGAAGGGAGCGGACCGGTACTGGCTCCGCAGCGCCGGGTCGTCGAACTCGACGTGGTACTTCGGGGCGTGGAACTTCTTGGCGGTCTTGGGCACGCGGGGCTCCGGGGTCGCAGGGTCGGTCCTCTCCGGGGCGCTCATCCGGCGCTCACCCGGGCCCCCAGTCCGTCGAGCTTGTCGAGGAAGTCCTCGTAGCCGCGGTTGATGAGCTCGATGCCGCGCACCCGTGAGGTGCCCTCGGCGGCGAGGGCGGCGATGAGGTGGGAGAACCCGCCGCGCAGGTCGGGCACCTCGATGTCCGCGCCGCGCAGCGGGGTGGGCCCGGAGATCACGGCGGAGTGGCGGAAGTTGCGGCGGCCGAACCGGCACGGGGTGCCGCCCAGGCACTCGCGGTAGAGCTGGATCGTCGCGCCCATCCGGCCGAGCGCATCGGTGAATCCGAACCGGTTCTCGTACACGGTCTCGTGGATGATCGAGAGCCCGGTGGCCTGGGTGAGGGCGACGACGAGCGGCTGCTGCCAGTCGGTCATGAAGCCGGGGTGGACGTCGGTCTCGAGGACGATCGAGTTGAGCGGTCCGCCGGGGTGGCTGAATCGGATGCCGTCCTCGAGCACCTCGAAGGCGCCGCCGATCTTGCGGAACACGTTGAGGAAGGTGATCATGTCCTGCTGGTGCGCACCCTCGACGACGATGTCGCCGCCGGTGGCGAGGGCCGCCGATGCCCAGGACGCCGCCTCGATGCGGTCGGGCAGGGCGCGGTGGGTATAGCCGGTCATCGACTCGACGCCCTCGATCCGGACCACCCGGTCGGTGTCGACCGAGATGATCGCGCCCATCTTCTGCAGGACCGCGACGAGGTCCATGATCTCGGGTTCGATCGCGGCGTTCTTGAGCTCGGTGATGCCCTCGGCGCGCACCGCGGTGAGGAGCACCTGCTCGGTCGCGCCGACGGACGGGTACGGCAGCTCGACCTTGGTGCCGCGGAGCCGCTGGGCGGCGGTGAGGCGGATGCCGCCCGGGGTCTTGTCGACGGTGGCGCCGAACTGCCGGAGCACGTCGAGGTGGAAGTCGATCGGCCGGTCGCCGATCCGGCAGCCGCCGAGGTCGGGGATGAAGGCCTGTCCGAGGCGGTGGAGCAGCGGGCCGCAGAACAGGATCGGGATGCGCGAGGCGCCGGCGTGGGCGTCGATGTCGACGATCGAGCCCTGGGATGCCCCGGCCGGGTCGAAGGTGAGCTCGCCGTCGGGGAGGCCGGAGTCCGGGCCGGCGCTCACGCTCACCCCGTGGACGTCCAGCAGCCCGGTGACGACCTCGACATCGCGGATCCGCGGGACGCCGCGGAGCACCGAGGGAGTGTCGCCGAGCAGCGAGGCGACCATCGCCTTGGAGACGAGGTTCTTCGCCCCGCGGACGCGGACGCGACCCGCCAGCGGCGTGCCTCCGTGGACCTCGAGCATGTTCCTCCTCGCGCGTGCTGCAGTGACCCTAAGCATGCTAGCCGACGCGCGGGGCCGCACGGCTCAGGTGCGGGCCGGGAGCGTGGCGGGCTTGAAGGCGGGGCGCTCGGCCTCGAAGGCGGTGATGTCGGCCTCGTGCTGGAGGGTCAGACCGATGTCGTCGAGCCCCTCGAGGAGCCGCCAGCGGGTGTAGTCGTCGATCTGGAACGGCACGGTGAGGGTGTCGCAGGTGACCGTGCGGGCCTCGAGGTCGACGGTCACCTCGGCGCCGGGCTGGTTCTCGAGGATCTTCCAGATGAGCTCGATGTCCTCCTGCTCGAGCTGGGCGGCGACGAGTCCGCCCTTGCCGGAGTTGCCGCGGAAGATGTCGGCGAAGCGGGAGGACAGGACCGCGGCGAAGCCGTAGTCCTTGAGCGCCCAGACCGCGTGCTCGCGCGAGGAGCCGGTGCCGAAGTCCGCGCCCGCGACGAGCACCGAGCCGTTGCGGTAGGGCTCGTGGTTGAGGACGAAGTCGTCCTGCTTGCGCCAGCGGGCGAACAGGGCGTCCTCGAAGCCGGTGCGGGTGACGCGCTTGAGGTAGACGGCGGGGATGATCTGGTCGGTGTCGACGTTCGAGCGGCGCAACGGCACGCCGACGCCGGTGTGGGAGGTGAATTTCTCCATGGGTGGCCCCTTTCGGTACGTGGCGCTTCAGTCGAGGTCGGCGGGCGAGGACAGGGTGCCGCGCACGGCGGTCGCGGCGGCGACGAGCGGGCTGACGAGGTGCGTGCGTCCGCCCTTGCCCTGGCGGCCCTCGAAGTTGCGGTTCGAGGTCGAGGCGCAGCGCTCCCCCTCCGACAGCTGGTCGGGGTTCATGCCCAGGCACATCGAGCAGCCGGCGAACCGCCACTCGGCGCCGAAGTCCTTGAAGACCTGGTCGAGGCCCTCCGCCTCGGCCTGGAGGCGCACCCGAGCGGAGCCGGGGACCACCATCATGCGGACCTCGGGGTTCTTCGTTCGTCCGCGGATCACCTCGGCCGCGCCGCGGAGGTCTTCGATGCGGCTGTTCGTGCACGAGCCGAGGAACACGGTGTCGACCGCGATGTCCCGCAGCGGGGTCCCGGGGGTGAGCCCCATGTAGGCGAGCGCGTTCTGCGCCGCCGACTTCTCGTTCTCGTCGCCGATCGACTCCGGGTCCGGCACCGACCCGCTCAGCGGCAGGCCCTGGCCGGGATTGGTGCCCCAGGTGACGTAGGGCTCGATGTCGGCGGCCTCGAGGACCACCTCGGCGTCGAACTGCGCGTCGTCGTCGGTGCGCAGCGTCTTCCAGTACTCGACGGCGGCGTCCCAGTCCGCGCCCTGCGGCGCGTGGGGGCGGCCCCGGAGGTAGTCGAAGGTCGTCTGGTCGGGGGCGATCAGGCCGGCGCGGGCACCCGCCTCGATCGACATGTTGCAGATCGTCATGCGGGCCTCCATCGAGAGCTTCTCGATGGCCTCGCCGCGGTACTCGAGCACGTAGCCCTGGCCGCCGCCGGTGCCGATCTTCGCGATGATCGCGAGGATGATGTCCTTCGAGGTCGACCCTTGCGGGAGCTCCCCGTTCACGGTGATCGACATCGTCCTGAAGGGCTTGAGGCTGAGCGTCTGGGTGGCGAGCACGTGCTCGACCTCGGAGGTGCCGATGCCCATCGCGATCGCACCGAACGCGCCGTGGGTGGAGGTGTGGGAGTCGCCGCACACCACGGTCATGCCCGGCTGGGTCAGGCCCAGCTGCGGTCCCACGACGTGGACGATGCCCTGCTCGGCGTCGCCGAGCGAGTGGAGCCGGATGCCGAACTCCTCCGCGTTCTTCCGCAGGGTCTCGATCTGGGTGCGGGAGGTGAGGTCGGCGATCGGCTTGTCGATGTCGACCGTCGGGGTGTTGTGGTCCTCGGTGGCGATCGTGAGGTCGGGACGCCGCACCGGGCGCCCGGCCAGCCGGAGGCCCTCGAAGGCCTGCGGGCTCGTGACCTCGTGGACGAGGTGCAGATCGATGTAGATGAGATCGGGTGCGCCATCCGCGCCGGCCTTGACCACGTGGTCGCCCCAGACCTTCTCGGCCAGAGTCCTGCCCATGACTGCCTCCTTCGAATGAGTCCTATGGATCCTAGACGCGCGTTCTGCATGGCGGACTTGCATCTCGATCTATGAGACGGCAGAATACTGCGCATGACCACACAGAACGGCAGCGGCGTGGGTGTCATCGACAAGACCGCGCTCGTCCTCTCCGCGCTCGAGGCGGGACCGGCCTCCTTGGCCGAGCTCGTCACCCTCACCGGGCTCGCCCGACCGACCGCCCACCGCCTCGCGGTGGCCCTCGAGTTCCATCGCTTCGTCGGCCGTGACATGCAGGGCCGGTTCACCCTCGGACCCCGGCTGTCGGAGCTGTCGTCGGCCGCCGGCGAGGACCGCCTGCTCGCCGCCGCCGGACCGGTGCTCAACCAACTCCGCGACCGCACCGGGGAGAGCGCTCAGCTGTTCCGCCGCCAGGGCGACCTGCGCCTGTGCGTCGCCGCTGCCGAGCGTCCGGTCGGTCTGCGCGATTCGGTGCCGATCGGGGCGACGCTGAGCATGCGCGCCGGGTCCGCCGCCCAGGTGCTCCTCGCATGGGAGGAGCCGGACCGCCTCCACACCGGGCTGCGCGGGGCGCGGTTCTCCGCGACGATCCTGTCCGGCGTGCGCCGCCGCGGCTGGGCGCAGAGCATCGCCGAGCGCGAGCGGGGCGTGGCCTCGGTGTCCGCACCCGTGCGCGGGCCGAGCAACCTCGTCGTCGCCGCGGTGTCGATCTCCGGTCCCGTCGATCGCCTCACCCGCCAGCCCGGCCGGCTCCATGCGCAGGCGGTGCTCGAGGCCGCGAAGGCCCTCACCGACGCCCTCAACCGCGCCTGACGAAAGAGCAATTTCCGAAGGTTCCTGAGAGCGGATCCGCCGGATACTGCAGTCTCACCGGCGGCTCCGGGTCTGTCGGCGCACGGGTCGACGTCGTACTGTGGAAGTCAGCTCCGTTGGGAGAAGACCTCCATCACGAAGGACCCCGGCATGACCTACCCGCCTCCGCCTCCGCACGATCAGCCGCCGACGGGCTCCGGCCCCGGGTACTACCCGCCTGCGCCCTCGGACCCTGCATTCCACACCGGCCCGGTGCCCACCGGCTCCGCGTCGCTCGGCTCCGGGCAGAACGGCGCCGCTCCGTACGGGGACCCCGGCGGAGCACCGCATGCCGACACTGCGGCGCACACGTCCGACGGCACCTCGGATCCGGGCTTCCTCCGCGCGCTGTTCGACCTCAAGTTCGAGCATTTCATCACCATCCGGTTCGCCTCGGTGATCTACGTCATCGCAATGGTGATCGCGGTCCTCACCTGGGTGTCGGCGATCATCGCCTCGATCATGATGGGCTTCGCAATGGGCTACGACATCTGGTCCGGGGGCAGCTCGTTCAATCCGGCGCCGGTCCTCATCACGATCTTCCTCGGCTGGATCCCCATGGTCGTGCAGATCCTCCTGTCGAGGATCATCATCGAGTTCTTCGCCGCGACGATCCGGACCGCGCAGAACACGACGAAGCTCGCGCATCGCAGGTGAGGGATCCGGCGGAGGGGCGCGCTCGTCTCGCCGGACACACCCGCCGGACAGGAATGGGGCTCCGGAACGCATCTGCTCCACCGCTGGGGCCCGCTGACCTTGCGAAGAATCGCGGATCGGCTCTCAGGAACCTTCGCATTCTGATGTTTCGGGGATGACGAAGGCCCGGAGGATCTCATGATCCTCCGGGCCTTCCGTGTGTACCCCCGAGCAGGTTCGAACTGCCGTTTCCGCCTTGAGAGGGCGGCGTCCTAGGCCACTAGACGACGGGGGCCTGATACTCCGAGTTCGGAGCGCTGGGATACCAGGACTCGAACCTAGACTAAGTGAACCAGAATCACTCGTGCTGCCAATTACACCATATCCCACTGCGATTCGACCGCCTTGCGATCTCATCGGCAACGAGAGATTACTCTACACACCTCGGCACCCCCGTGCAAAACTGAGAGCATGGATCTCTCACTCGCGAACTCCGCGTACATCGTCACCGGCGGCACCTCCGGACTGGGCCTGGCGACCGCCCAGGCCTTGATTTCCGAGGGTGCGCACGTCCTCGTGTCCTCCCGCAGCCAGGAGAAGGTCGACGCCGCGGTCGCCGAACTCGGTGACGGAAGTCACGGAATCGCACTCGACAACGCCTCGCCCGAGGCCCCCGCGACCCTCTTCCGCACCGCGGCCGAGGCCTTCCCCGGCTCCCCCGTGCACGGACTCATGATCTCCGTCGGCGGCCCGAAGAAGGGCCGCTTCTTCGAGACCACGGAGGACGACTGGCGCGCTGCTCTCGATTCGGTGCTGCTCGGCACACTGCGCCTGGCCCGGTATGCCGGGGAGCACCTCGGGCCCGGGTCCGCGATCGGCATGGTGCTGTCGTCATCGGTGTGGACCCCGGTGCCCGACATCGCGATCTCCAACGGCCTGCGCCCGGGCCTGGGCATGATGGTCAAGACGCTGTCCGACGAGCTCGGACCGCGCGACATCCGGGTGGTCGGCGTGGCCCCCGGAATCATCCGCACCCCGCGGGTGGGCAGCGCCGAGGTGCCCACAGACCACATCCCGCTGCGCCGCCTGGGCACGCCCGAGGAGTTCGGCCGGGTCGCCGCGTTCCTCCTCTCCCCCGCCGCCGCCTATGTCACCGGCAGCGTCATCCCCGTCGACGGCGGGATGATCCGAGCCCTGTGACGGTCGCGGCCCGCTGAGCGGCACGGGAGGTGGATGACCGCGCCCGTGGACGCCGACGGCGCGGCCGGGGCGCCCCCGACCGCGCCGTGCGCAGCTCCTCAGCTCGGTCGACTCACTCCTCGCCGACCCAGTAGAGGCGCTTGTTGACGAACTCGTCCATGCCCACGGGCCCGAGCTCACGGCCGAACCCGGAGCGCTTGACCCCGCCGAAGGGCACGTTGGCGCCCTCGGCCGCGGTCGTGTTGACCTTGGCCATACCGACCTCGAGGCCGGCGCCGACCTTCTTGGCCCGCTCGGGATCACGGCTGAACACGGTGCCGCCGAGCCCGAACTGCGAGTCGTTCGCGAGCTCGAGCGCCTCCTCGTCGCTCGTCACCTTGTAGACCGTGGCGACGGGGCCGAACAACTCCTCGTAGTACACGTCCGAGCCGCGCGGGATGTCGGTGACGACGGCCGGGGAGACGTAGGCGCCGGAGTCCGACAGCTCGCCGCCCACGCGGATCTGCGCGCCGGAGTCCTTGGCCCGGGACAGCTGCTCGGCGAGGCGCTCAGCGGCCCCGCGGGACGACAGCGGCTGGTAGACCGTGGCGTCCTCGGCGGTGAAATCGCCCGGGCTCGCGGCCTGCGCGAGCTTCTCGAGCTCGGCGACGAACTCGTCGTAGATGTCGTCCATGACGATCAGCCGCTTGTTGGAGTCGCAGGCCTGACCGGTGTTGTACATCCGCAGACCCCACGCGGTCTCCGCGGCGGCCTTGACGTCGTCGGTGTCGAGCACGATGTACGGGTCGGAGCCGCCGAGCTCGAGCACGGCCTTCTTGAGGTGCTGGCCCGCGAGCGCACCGACGACCGCGCCTGCCCGCTCGGACCCGGTGAGCGACACTCCGGCCACCCTCCGGTCGCCGATGAGCGCGGCGATCTGGTCGTGGCTGGCGTAGATGTTCGTGTACACACCGGCAGGCACCCCGGCGTCGTCCATGATCTGCTGGATCGCAGCCGCCGACCGCGGGCAGATCTCCGCGTGCTTGAGGAGGATGGCGTTGCCGAGCATGAGGTTCGGTGCGGCGAAGCGCGCCACCTGGTAGTACGGGAAGTTCCACGGCATGATACCGAGCAGGACGCCCACGGGCAGCCGCTCGAGCACCGCGGAGGCGCGGTCGACGTCGAGGGTGGTCTCCTGGGAGAACTTCTCCCCGTTGTCGGCGAAGTACTGGAAGATCTCGTTGCAGTACTCGGCCTCCTCGACGCCCTCGGTGAGGCGCTTGCCCATCTCCTCGCCGATGATCCGGCCGAGCTCGTCCTTGCGCTCGTCGAACAGTGCGGCGACCTTGCTGACGATCTGGGCGCGCTCGGCGATCGGGCGCTGCGCCCATTCCCGCTGTGCGGCGTCTGCGGTGCTCAGCACGTCCTCGAGCTGGGCGTCGGTGGCGGTGTCGAAGGTCTCGACGACATCGCCGGTGGCGGGATTCTCCACGCGGTATCCGGTGCTCATTCCATTCTCCCCTTCATTGGGGAGACTCCCGACTCCGGGAGCTCCCCGATCGGTGTCCGCGGCGGAGCCTCCGCCGCGTGCAGTGGTTCTGCTCCCACCGTACGACGCGGGACTGAACGGCGCATGTGCTCGGCGTGACAATCTCATCCCCACCGCGCACGGCGTCTCACACCTCGTCGCGGACCATCCGGATGAGCCGGTCGAGCACCGCCGGGCCCGAGGCGCGCAGCCCGTTGTGCTCGTACTCGTTCGTCACCCAGGTGCGCAGCCCGGGCACGAGCTCTGCGGTGGCGAGCGAGAGCTCGCGCGGCACGTAGGCGTCGTCGAAGTAGACGGCGGCCGCCGCCGGGACCGAGGTGCGGGCGAGTGCGGCCGGGTCCCACAGCTCCGGCCAGTCCCGGGCGGCGAGTGCGTGCGCGGTGGACTGCCACGCCTGCAGCGGCCCGGTGGTGAAGTGCTCCGGCAGGATGTGCTCCCCGGAGAGCAGGGTGGGCTCCGCGGCGGCTGATGCGGGCATCGTCCGGGCCGCTGCCCAGTCGGTGCGATGGCCGCTGGCCCAGCAGCTCTCGTGGAGCACGGCGTAGAGGGGATTGCGAGCGCCGAACGGGAGCGCGGCGAGCAGGTCGGCGCGGAAGGCTGCGGTGTCGATGTCGTGGTCGAGGAGCGCGAGGAGCCGCTCGACCCCGCCCGAGGCGCCGAGCAGGTGCCCGAGCGAGCGCACGTGGGCAGGCCCGGCGAGCGTGCCGTCCGGCAGGCTGATGCCGGCGCCTGCGGCGCGGGCGGCGAGTGCCGCGAGTCGTTCGCCGGCGTGCGGGTAGCGCTGGGTGAAGGCCTGGGATCTCGCGCTCATGGTCGCCCAGGTCCGAGCATAGACGTCCGCCGGTGCGGGCTGCGGTGCGCCCGGGGCGCCGACGGCGGGCAGTCCGCCGGTGAAGAACGCCTCGGCGACGCCGTCCGGGTGGGCGGACAGGTAGCGCAGCGTGCAGAACCCGCCGAAGGACTGGCCGAGCACGCTCCACTGCGGGGCGCCGAGCGCACGGCGCAGGATCTCCGCATCCTCGACGATCGCATCGGCCCGGTAGTGGGCGAGGTGGTCGGCGAGCGCCTGGGCCGCGCGGTCGGTCTGCGGCGGCGCGGCGAGCTCCGCGGGCACGCCGGTGACCCGCCCGTCGACGATCCCGACCGGGGTCGAGCGCCCGGTGCCGCGCTGGTCGAGGAGGACGACGCGGTAGTCCTCGAGTGCACGCGGCAGCCAGGCCGGGTCGGTGCGGGTGGGACGGAACGCCTCGGCCCCGGGACCGCCCTGGAGGTAGAGGAGATAGGGCTTCTGCGCCCCGGGCTCGGCGGAGCCGGGCCGGCCGACAACCCGGGCGAACACCTCGAGCGTGCCCGGGGTGGAACCGGCGTGGTCGTGGGGCACACTGACCGTGTGCTCCTCGAGCTCGAGGCCCGGCAGCCGCGCGGTGCGGATCCGATGCCCGTCCGGCGCGCCGCCGCCTGCCGCCTGGGTCACTGCGCGAGGTGCGCGGCGAGCGCCCGCAGGCGGGTGAGCGAGGAGTCCTTGCCGAGGATCTCCATCGACTCGAACAGCGGCGGGGACACGCGGCGACCGGACACGGCGACGCGCAGCGGCCCGAACGCCAGCCGGGGCTTGATCCCGAGCTCGTCGACGAGCTTCGCGGTGAGCGCGTCCTGGATCGCCGCGGTCGTCCAGTCGTCGAGCGGCTCGAGCACCTCGAGGGACGCGGCGAGCACCTGCGGCGCGGTGTCCTTGAGCGTTTTGAGCCCGTCCTCGGTGAGTTCGAGCTCGGCGTCGGACACGAAGAGGAACCGCAGCAGGTCCGGGGCCTCGCCGAGCAGATTCATGCGGGTCTGGACGAGCGGGGCCGCGGCGGCGAGGATCTCGCGTTCGCGTGCGTCCGGCTCGCCGGAGAGCACGCCGGCGTCCTGCAGGTAGGGGATGAGGCGCGCGGTGAAGTCGGCCTCGTCGAGGAGCCGGATGTGGTCGGCGTTGATCGCGGTGGCCTTCTTGACGTCGAAGCGCGCGGGGTTCGGGTTGACGTCGTGGATGTCGAAGGCGGAGACGAACTCCTCGACGGAGAACACGTCGCGGTCCGGGCCGATCGACCAGCCGAGCAGCGCGAGGTAGTTGATGAGCCCCTCGCGGATGAATCCGTTGTCGCGGTGGAGGAAGAGGTTCGACTCCGGGTCGCGCTTCGACAGCTTCTTGTTGCCCTGGCCCATGACGTAGGGCAGGTGGCCGTACTCAGGCGTCTGCTCCGCGATGCCGATCGCCTTGAGCGCCTCGAACAGGACGAGCTGGCGCGGGGTGGAGGACAGGAGGTCCTCGCCGCGGAGCACGTGGGTGATGCCCATGAGGGCGTCGTCCACGGGGTTGACGAGGGTGTAGAGCGGCTGCCCGTTGGCGCGCACGACGACGAAGTCCGGCACGGTGCCGGCCTTGAAGGTGATCTCCCCGCGCACGAGGTCGGTCCAGGTGATGTCCTCGTCCGGCATCCGCACGCGGAGCACCGGCTCGCGGCCCTCGGCACGGAAGGCGGCCTTCTGCTCCTCGGTGAGGTCGCGGTCGAAGCCGTCGTACCCGAGCTTGGAGTCGCGCCCGGCGGCCCGATGGCGCGCCTCGACCTCCTCGTTCGTGGAGAAGGACTCGTAGAGGTGACCGCCGGCGGTGAGCTTCTCGATGACGTCTGCGTAGATGTCACCGCGCTGCGACTGCCGGTAGGGGCCGTGCGGCCCGCCGACGTCGATGCCCTCGTCCCAGTCGAGGCCGAGCCAGCGCATCGCCTCGAGAACCTGGCCGAAGCTCTCCTCGGAATCGCGGGCGGCGTCGGTGTCCTCGATGCGGAACACGAAGGTGCCGCCGGTGTGCCGGGCGTAGGCCCAGTTGAACAGGGCGGTGCGCACCATCCCGACGTGCGGGGTGCCGGTGGGCGATGGGCAGAAGCGGACTCTGACGCTCAATGGGGTTCCTTTTCGATCGACAGGTGCGGTGGGGGCGGCGCGCACCGGGTGGGTGCGGGTGCCGGGCGGGGCGCCGGGTTCAGGCGTCCATGACGGGGTTGGAGAGCAGGCCGAGGCCGTCGATCGCGATGTCGACGCGGTTGCCGGCGACGATCTCCCCGACGCCGGCAGGTGTGCCGGTGAGGATGACGTCGCCGGGCAGCAGGGTGATCGTCTCGCTCAGGTGCTCGATGAGGGTGGGGATGTCGAAGATGTAGTCGTTCGTGTTCCCGTCCTGTTTGAGCTCGCCGTCGACCCAGGAGCGGATGCGCACGCCTTCGGGGTCCATGTCGGTCTCGATCCACGGACCGAGCGGCGCGGAGGTGTCGAAGCCCTTGGCCCTGGACCACTGCTTGTCCGTCTTCTGGATGTCACGCAGGGTGACGTCGTTGCCGGCGGTGTAGCCGAGCACGTGGTCGTAGGCCTTCTCCGCCGGGACCCGCTTGGCGACACGGGAGATCACCACGGCGAGCTCGGCCTCGTAGGACACGTGCTCGCTGATCGCCGGCAGCCGGATCGGGTCGCCGGGGCCCGCCACGGCGGTGTTCGGCTTGAAGAAGGTCAGCGGCGACACCGGCACCTCGTTGCCGAGCTCCTTGGCGTGGTCGGCGAAGTTGCGGCCCACGCCGATGACCTTGGAGCGCGGGATGATCGGGGCGAGCAGCCGGACGTCGTCGTAGGCCAGCCGGGTGCCGGTCGACTGGGCGGGGCTGAAGAAGGGGTCCGAGTCGAGGACCGCGATCTGCAGGCCCGAGGTGTCGAGCGTTCCGTCGGAGTCGACCTCGGGCAGGTCGCCCTCGACGACTCCGTAGGCGGGTGCGTCCTCATGGATGAATCGTGCGATGCGCATGGGGTCAGTCTACGCAGGGGGACGGACACGGGGCGGATCGGCCGTGTCCGCGGTGGGTGCGAGGATGGTTCCGTGCCGCTCTTCGACCTCGATGCCCTGTCCGCCGGCCTCCCGGCGGCCGCCGTCCTGCCCCGGCTCGCCGAACTCGCCGCGGCCGGTCCGGTGCGCGCGGTGATCGAGGCCCCGCCGGGCACCGGCAAGACGACGCTCGTGCCGCCGGCCCTCGCCACCGCGCTCGCAGATGCCGCCGAGGCCGAGGCGGGTGCCGGCCGGGTCGTCGTCGCCCAGCCGCGGCGCATGGCCGCGCGCTCCGCCGCCCGGCGCCTCGCCTCGCTCACCGGCACGCGCCTCGGCGAGGAGGTCGGCTACACGGTCCGCGGGGACCGGTCGGTCTCCCGGCGCACGCGCGTCGAGTTCGTCACCTCCGGCGTGCTCGTGCGCCGTCTGCTCGCCGATCCCGAGCTCGCCGGCGCCGCGGCGGTGGTGCTCGACGAGATCCACGAGCGGCACCTCGACACCGACCTCGCCTTCGGGATGCTCCGCGAGCTCGTCGAGCTCCGCGAGGACCTCTCCCTCGTCGTCATGTCCGCCACCCTCGAAGCCGGGCGCTGGGCCGAGCTCCTCGGCGAGGACGACGGCACCCCCGGCGCCCCCGCCGCTTCGGCCCCGGTGCTCACCGCTGCTGCCGGCATCCACCCGCTCGAGGTCCGGTGGGCCCCAGCGGCCCGGCGGCCCCTCGATGCGCGCGGCGTCCATCCGGACTTCCTCGCCCACGTCGCCCGGCAGACCGCCGCGGCGGCCGCCGAACCCGACTCCGGGGACGTCCTCGTGTTCCTCCCGGGCCTGCGCGAGATCGACCGCGTCATCGGGCTGCTCCGGAGCGCGCTCCCCGCCGGTTCCGAGGTGCTCGCGCTGTCCGGCGGCACCCCGCCGGCCGAGCAGGACCGCATCCTGTCCCCCGCCGCAGCGGACCGTTCGAATGAGCGCGCCCCGGGTGGGGCCGGGTCTGGGGAGACCGGGCGCGGCCCGCGCGTCATCGTCGCGACCGCAGTCGCCGAGTCCTCCCTCACCGTGCCCGGGGTGCGCACCGTCGTCGACGCCGGGCTGTCCCGGCAGCCGCGCCTCGACACCGTGCGCGGGATGAGCGGGCTCGTCACCGTGCGGGAGTCGAAGGCCGCGGGCACCCAGCGCGCCGGCCGCGCCGCCCGCGAGGGCCCGGGCCGGGTCATCCGGTGCATGGCGGAATCCGAGTGGGCCGGCCTGCCGGCGGACACCCCGCCGGAGGTCCGCACCGCCGATCTCACCTCCGCCATGCTCGACCTCGCCTGCTGGGGCGCACCGGGCGGGGACGGGCTGCGACTGCCCGACCCGCTGCCGGACCGGGCGCGGGCGGCGGCCGAGGAGACCCTCATCGGGCTCGGTGCGCTCGACGACTCCAGGCGGGCGACCGCGGCGGGGCGCCGGCTCGCTCGGATCCCGGCCGATCCCCGGCTCGCCCGCGGCCTCCTCACCGGGTCGCAGATCGCCGGAGCACGCCGGGCTGCCGAGGTCGTCGCCGCCCTCGGTCTCGAGCTGCGGGCTCCGGGCGGTGACCTGCCGGCTCTGCTCCGATCGCTGCGCCGTGATCGCGACCGCGCCTGGTCCACCGAGGTCGACCGGTTCGAGCGGATGGCGCGGTGCGGTCCGCCCGGAGGCGCCGAGGACGCGACGGGTGCAGACCCGGCTGCGGGGGCCGGCGGCGGGTTCGCGGTCGACATTCCGCCCGGGCTCGTCGAGAACCTGTCCCCGGACACGGCCGTCGGCCTCGTCGCCGCGCTCGCCCGCCCGGACCGGATCGCCCGGGAGCGGTCCGATGCCCCCGGGGAGTACCTCTTCGCCTCGGGCACGGGGGCGGTGCTCCCCCGCGACTCGCGGCTCACCGGCAGCGCGTGGCTCGCCGTCGCCGAGGTCGGACTCGCCGGTGAGCGTGCGCTCATCCGGGCCGCGGTGCCGATCACCCGGGAGATCGCCGAGTTCGCCGCATCCGGCATGCGGCGCACGGCGGAGGACGCCCGCTTCCACGAGGGGCGCATCCGGGCCCGGCGGGTCGAGCGCCTCGGCGCGATCGAGCTGTCCTCGACCCCGGTGAAGCCGACGCCCGCATCCGAGGAGCTCGCCCTCGCCGCCGCGGTGGCTGAGCAGGGACCCGGAATGCTCGCTCCGAGCGCGGGGTTCGCGGCATTGCGCCGGCGCCTCGGCCTCCTCCATGCCGCCCTCGGGGAACCGTGGCCGGATGTGAAGTGGGAGGCGCTGCTCGACCGGTTCTCCGGGCGGCTGCGCGAGCGCGCGCCGGTGGGCTGGCTGCAGGAGATCCTGCCGTGGCCCGAGGCGGCCCGGATCGATGAGCTCGTGCCCGAGCGCGTCACGGTGCCGAGCGGGCGCGCCGTACGGCTGGACTACCCGGAGCCGGAGGCGCATGACGGGGAGGGGAGCACCGGTGACGGCACCGGGATCGTGCCGCCGGTGCTCGCGGTCAAGCTCCAGGAGTGCTTCGGCTGGGCGACCGGCCCGGAGGTGTGCGGTGTGCCCGTCGTCCTCCACCTGCTGTCGCCGGCGGGCCGGCCGCTCGCGGTGACGAGCGACCTCGCCTCGTTCTGGGACGGTGCCTACGCCCACGTCCGGGCGGAGAACCGGAACCGCTACGCGAAGCACCCGTGGCCTCAGGATCCGTGGAACGCCCCACCGGCCCGCGGCACGAAGCGCAGCGAGAGGTAGGGGCGCCGGGAGACCTGGTCACGCACCGATCCCGCGTTTGTCCGGGACCCGGCGCGCGCTGGACAATGGGGGTCATGACCGCGTCCACCGCTCCCGCCTCGGCCCGCAGCCCGGAGACCGCCGTCGAGGTCCCCGTGCTCACCGCAGCGAGCTGGCATGCGCTGCGCGCCGCGCACGAGGCGACCGTCGGCGAACGCACCGCGGCGCACCTCGCCCGGCGCTCCCGCGGGGAGACCCACCCGGTCGAGGACTTCCTCTTCACCTACTACCCCTTCAAGCCCGGCAAGCTCGCCCGCTGGCAGCCCGGCGCGCGGCGCGCGGTCGAGATCGCCACGGATGAGGACCGGGCGGCCTTCGACCGGCGCTGGTTCCGGATCGAGGAGGCCCCCGCCGGCGCCTCGACCCGGTCCTCCCCCGCCGGTGCCGGTGCGGTTGCGTTCGTCGACCTCCCCGCGTGGCGCACCGAGCGCGGCGACGGGGCGCGATTCATCGCAGGCCTCCTCCACTCGACCCTCGGACGCGAGGCGACGCTCGGGTGCTTCGGGCTCCACGAATGGGCGATGGTCTACCGCCAGTCCCCCGGCGAGCACCGCCACGATCAGGTCCCGCTGCGGCTCTCGCAGGCCGACACCGACGCCGTCGTCGAATCCCACCGCATCCGGTGCAGCCACTTCGATGCCTTCCGGTTCTTCACGCCGGCCGCCGTGCCGCGCAACACCCTGCAGCCCACCCGCGCCGGCATGCGGGCGAACGAGCAGCCCGGCTGCCTCCACGCCGGCATGGACCTCTACAAGTGGGCGATGAAGCTCGAGCCGATCGTCGCCTCGGAGACGGTGCTCGAAGCCTTCGACCTCGCCTGCGCGATCCGTCGCCTCGACATGGAGGCCTCCCCCTACGACCTCCGCGCCTGGGGGTACACGCCGGTGCGGATCGAGACGGCCGCCGGCAAGGCGGAGTACATGCGCCGGCAGGAGGCGTTCAGCCATCGCGCCCAGGACATCCGCCGCACCCTGCTGGCCGAGCTCGCCGCCGCGGGCATCACCGTCTGAGGCGCCGCACCCTGAGACGCCCCGACCGGGCCGGTGCGCCGGACCTACGATGACCTCATGCGCGCCGTCTGCTTCGAGTCCTTCCGCACCACCCCGACCATCGCCGAGCTCCCGGATCCGGTTGCTCCCGCCGACGGCGTCGTCATCGCCGTCGAGGCCACCGGCCTGTGCCGCAGCGACTGGCACGCCTGGTCCGGCCACGACGACACCGTCGCCCTCCCCCACGTCCCCGGTCACGAACTCGTCGGGCACATCGTCGAGGTCGGCGCGGACGTCCGGGAGTGGACGCTCGGACAGCGCGTGACCACGCCGTTCGTCGGCGGCTGCGGAGCGTGCGAATGGTGCGCGAGCGGCAACGCCCAGGTGTGCCCGGACCAGACCCAGCCCGGCTTCACCCACTTCGGGTCCTGGGCGGAGAAGGTCGTCATCCGCCACGCCGACCTCAACCTCGTCGCCGTCGACGACGAGATCCCCGCCGAGGCCGCCTGCAGCCTCGGCTGCCGCTTCGCGACCTCCTTCCGCGGACTCCACGACCGCGCCCGCCTGGCCGCCGGGGAGACGCTGGCCGTGTTCGGCTGCGGCGGGGTCGGACTGTCGGCCATCATGATCGCCCGCGCGCTCGGCGCGCGCGTCGTGGCCGTCGACATCAGCGCCGAGGCGCTCGCCCTCGCCTCCCGCCACGGCGCCGAGGTGCTCGTCGACTCGACCGGCCTGACCCCGGCCGAGGTGGCCGCCGAGGTCGTCCGCGCCGCCGGTTCCGCCCCCGCCGTCACCCTCGAGGCGCTCGGCCGGGCGGACACGATGAACGCCGCCCTGCTCTGCCTCGCCCCGCTCGGCCGCCACGTGCAGATCGGGCTGTTCGCCGGCCCGCCCGAAGCCGCGATCGGGCGCGTCATCTCCCACGAGCTGTCGTTCCTCGGCAGCCACGGGATGGCCGCCGCGGACTACCCGGCCCTCCTCGACCTCGTGCGCAGCGGCGCGCTGCGCCCGCAGAACCTCGTCACCCGCACGATCACCCTCGAAGAGACCCCGGAGGCGCTGCGGGCGATGGATGCCGGGACGCACCCGGGGATGACGATCATCCGACCCTGAGTCCACCGCGGCGGGTTCCGCGATGACCGCTCAGTCGAATCACGGCGCCTGCGCCGCGACCGACGACAGGATCCGACCCCTCCAATCCTTCACCGCACCCCCGGTTGACGGTAACGTTCCTTGTGAGAGGGAACACACCGGTTCCTGGACCCAAGGAGAAAGATCATGAACGCACAAGCGATCATCTGGATCGTCGTGGCCATCGTCGTGCTCCTCGCGATCATCGGCATCATCGTGTTCGCCGTGAATTCCTCGAAGAAGAGGAAGGAGCGCGAGCGCATCGAGCAGCAGCGCCGCGACGAGGAGAATCGTCAGCGGGCCGCAGAGCTGCGCCAGGAGAGCAAGGAGGCCGACCTCGATGTCCGCCAGCGCGAGCTCGAGGCGGAGAACCGCAAGATCGAGGCCGAGCGCGCCCGCGTCGACGCCGAGCGCAAGGATCAGGAGATCGCTCGCGAGCAGGAGAAGATCCGGGCCGAGCGCGAACAGGTCCGCCGGCGCCAGGCCGAGGCCGACCGCCTCGACCCGGATGTCAGCACCGACGGCACTCGCACCGACGGTCATCATGACGGGCGCCACGACGGGCGCGGCCCGGGCGCCGGAACCGCTGCCGCCGCCGGAGCCGCAGGTGCGGGCGCCGGAGCAGCCGCCGCACACTCCGGCGACGGACACCGCGACGACCGCCACCATGACGACCGCGGACTGCGCGACGACCACGGTCGGCACGACCTCGACCGCGACGGCCGCACCGGCGACGGCATCCGCGACCACGACGGATACCGCGACGACCACGGGATCCGCGATCGCGACGGCGTGAACGACGGGGTCCGCGACGGCGTGCGCGACCACGACGGTCACCGCGACGGTGTCCGCGACGATCACCACGACCGAGGCGCCCACGCCGCGGGCGCTGCCGGTGCCGGTGCTGCCGGGGCGGGCATCGCCGGACACGGCGACCGGCCCCGTGAGAACGATCCGCGCCTCGACGCCGGAGGCCCGCAGCAGCAGGACTTCGTCGACGGCCGGCGCGGACCCGGAGCCGACGAGCACCGGCAGGGCCACGACCAGCTCGGTCGCGACGAGCACGGGCGCGACCAGCATGATCCGAACCGCCTCGGCCATGACCAGCGCGGTCACGATCAGCAGGTGGACCCGCGCGGGCAGGGCTACGGCCAGCAGGGTCAGCCGGGCTTCGACCAGCAGGGTCAGCCGGTCGATCCGCAGCAGCAGGGCTACGACGGGCGGATCCAGGGTCAGCAGGGCCTCGACCAGCAGGGCTACGACCAGCAGGGTCGCCCGCTCGATCCGAACCACCCCGACTACCGCGATCCGCGCGGTGAGGGCGGGCTCGATCCGCGCCGCTGAGCGGCGCAGTCAGCACCGGCGCGTTCGGCACTGGCACGAGGAGGCCCCGGGGAGATGATCTCCCCGGGGCCTTCTCGTGCCTCGGCTCGGGCCCGCGCTCAGGCCTTGCGGGTGCCGGGCAGCCAGGCGCCGTCCTCCACGGAGTAGTCCGCGAAGATCGCCGGCGCCTCGGCCTTCATGATCTCGGCGACCTTGCCGAAGACCAGGCGGATCTCCTCCTCCGCACCCGGCGCGGTGCGCATCTCCACGACGTGGCGCAGGGAGCGCAGGTTCGCCGTGTAGACGATGCCGGTGCCGAGCCCTTCGGGGGCGAAGCGCCGCATGAAGGAGGTCATGTGCTTCTTGTGCGCGAAGTTCGTCCCCTCGTCGTCGAGCCCGAAGTGCTCGGTCATCCACTTCTGGTGCTCCTCGAGGGTGTCGAGCACGGCGAGGCTGCGCTCCATGAGCTCCTCGTCCTCACGCGCCCAGTCGGGGAACCAGAACGGGATCTCGGTGAGCCGCACGTAGCGCAGGGACTCCTGCGAGTAGGCGCAGCCGGCGCGGTGGCGGATGAGTTCGTGGGTGAGGACGCGCGACACGTTGTGGAGGACGAAGGTGTAGTTCGCGTGCTCGAGCACGGAGCCGTGCTGCGAGGCGACGACGTTGCCCAGGTAGGAGGCGGAGTCCGTGCGGACGCGCGACACGTTGGGGTTGAGACCCGGCTCCCAGGAGCGGTAGCACATGCGGCCGGCGAACTCGAGGAGGTCCTCGCCGTCGGGGCTGTCGGCCGTTTCGACGCGCTCGGCCCAGGACAGGCCGCCGACCTCGCCGAGGTACTTCTTCATCGCGTCCCAGTCGATCGACGGACGGGCCAGGAGTTCGACGGTCGGTTCTACGTGGCGCACAGGGTCCTCTTTCTCGGTGGGGTGCTCGGCGGAGAGCGCACAGCTGGTCGGTTCGCCGCTACGACGGTCCGCGCGGTGCACGCCGTCGGTCCCAGCCTAGTCGGTCATCCGCCCGGCCGCAGGAGGCGCGGCAGGGGCGTTCGCGGGGCCAGGCGGACCGGCCGATACCGTGCACATTCTTGCGGTTTCGTTCTCAGGAACCTTCGAAAATTGAGGGCTCAGGGGACGCGATGGGTCCAGGCCTCGGTGCCGAACTTCGACTCGACGAGCTCCTCGGCCCGGGCGAGCTCGGCGGCGCTCACCTCCCCGCGGGCGGCGCCGTAGCGGGCGGTGAAGGTGTCGATCATCGTCGCGATGATCTCCTGCCGGTCCGCCCCGGTCTGCCGGCGCAGCGGGTCGACGCGCTTCTTCGCGCTCCGCACGCCCTTGTCGGAGATCTTCGCCTCCCCGATCCGCAGCACCTCGACCATCCTGTCGGCGTCGATGTCGTAGCTCATGGTCGCGTGGTGGAGCAGCGTGCCCGAGGTCAGGCGGCGCTGGGCGGCACCGCCGATCTTGCCGTCGCTCGAGGTGATGTCGTTGATCGGCACGTACCAGGCGTTGACGCCGAGGTCGCCGAGCGCGGCGATGACCCAGCGGTCGAGGAAGGCGTAGGACTCCGCGTAGTCGAGACCGGCGATGATCGAGTCCGGCACGTACATCGAGTAGGTGACGCAGTTGCCGCCCTCCATGAACATCGCCCCGCCCCCGGAGATCCGGCGGATGACGTCGACGCCGTACTTCTCCACACCCTCGGGCCGCAGCTCGTTGACGTAGGACTGGAACGAGCCGATGACCGTCGCCCGGTCCTCCCACTCCCAGAACCGCAGGGTCGGGCGGCGGCGACCGGCGTCGACCTCGGTCAGCAGCACCTCGTCGAGGGCGACGTTGATGCGGCTCGGCAGCACCGGGCCGTGGATGACCTCCCAGTCGAAGTCGGAGAAGTTCGCCGCCTTCGTCACCGCCCGGCGCACCACGGTGGCGATGTCGGCGGTGGTGAAGCCGTGCATCTGCAGCCCGGAGCCGTGGGAGGCGAGCGCGGCGTCGAGGCGGCGGACGAGTTCGGCGGAGTCGGCCCGGACGGAGGCGCCGACGAGCGCGGGCGCGATGTCGAAGAACGCCTCCTCGGGTTCGAGGAAGAAGTCCCCGGAGATCGTGGCGCCGGTGATCGCGGTGCCGTCGGTCTCGACATCGGCGACGACGAGCTTGCCGCCGGTGACCTTGTGCTCTGCGTGGAGGTTCTCGACTGTCATGGCCTCACGCTACCCGGCGCCGCGCCGTCGTGGGTGTGCGGTGCGTCACTCGAGTTCCTGGCCGGTGGTCTCGGGCGTCGCGAACGCCATGACGAGAGCGGCGAGGACCACGAACGCGCCGGTGATGACGAAGGTCCACGTGAGCCCGAGGACCGGCCACATGAGGCTGCCGAACACCACCGGGGCGACTCCGGTGGCCACGCGCGAGGCGGCCGAGGCCCAGCCGAACCCGGAACCGCGCAGGCGGGTGGGGTAGAGCTCGGAGACATAGGTGTAGAGCGCCGGGATCGCCATCTGGATGAAGAACCCGAAGGCGAGGATGGAGAACTTCGCCGCGCCGTTGAGCTCGGCCCCGGAGGAGTCGAGGGCGATCGCGAAGCCGACGAGGGCGACGGCCGCGACGACCGAGGTGGTGCCGAGCATCCACTTGCGGCCGGTGAGCTCGACGAGCAGCGCGCACAGCACCACGCCGGCGATCCCGATCGCCGTCATCTGCCCGGTGACGATGAATGCCGCCTGGTCGCCGAGCCCCTGCTCGCGGAGGATCTTCGGCAGCCAGGTGAGCGCGGCGTAGTAGAGGACGAGCACCGCGACGAAGAGGAGCCACGCGGTGAAGGTCACGCGCGCGGAGTACCGCCACAGCTCGGCGATCTGCCCGGTCAGCGCGGCCACGCGCCCGAGGACCCCGCGCCGCTGCACCCCGATGCCCGCCTCGGGGGTCGGGTCGGTCGTCGGGGCCGGCCCGGCCGTGGCCGAGGTGCTGCTCGCCGTGGCGGCGGCCGCGGGGCCGAGCCCCTCGTAGTGCCATTCGGTGATGTCGGAGCCGGTGCGTGCGACGAGGCGGCGGAGGATCGCGTCGGCCTTGTCGTACTGCCCGGCGGAGATCAGGTACATCGGCGATTCGGGGATGAAGATCCGCACGAGCACGATGAGCAGGGCGGGCAGGACCATGATGAGCATGATGAGGCGCCAGTCGCCGAAGTCGAGCAGCCAGGCGGAGACGAAGGCGCACAGGGTGACGCCGATCGGCCACCAGCCGTCCATCGCGGTGAGCACGCGGCCGCGGTGCTTGGCCGGGGTGAACTCGCCGACGAGGGCGTAGTCGACGGGGATGCAGCCGCCGAGGCCGAAGCCGGCGAAGAACCGGAAGATGCAGAAGAGCAGGATGTTCGGCGCGAAGGCGCCGAGCACGGTGAACAGGGAGAACACGAGGAGGGTCAGCGTGAAGGCGGTCTTGCGGCCGATCCGGTCCGACATCCCGCCCCACACCACGGCGCCGGTGGCCATGCCGATGAGATTGGCGGTGGCGATCCAGGCGGCCTGGCCGAGCGTGAGGTCCCAGTGGTCGCTCAGCAGCGGGATGAGGAAGCCGTTGAGGGCGACGTCCCAGGCGTCGAACATGAAGCCGAGGCCGCCGATGAGGAAGATCGCACCCTGGGTGTTCCATCTCCAGGGCAGGACGGCGACGACTTCGTCGGCGCGCAGCGCGGCCGGGCGCGCGGGGGCAGATGTCTGAGGCATGGGGGTAGCGTACCTTCTTTTTAGCAGATTCGCGCAATAACCCGATGGGTGGGCGCGGGACGGCGCGGACGCGGCCCTCGCGCCGTTGGCGGCGACCTCCCGACGCACCGATCCCCCGGCCCGCGGGAACGGGGGCCGAGGGATCGGCGAGGCGGATCGGGAGCGGTCCGGAGTGCCTGCAGATCAGGCGAGGCGGACCATCCAGCCGTTCGTGTCCTCGACGCGGCCGTACTGGATGCCGAGGAGCGTCTCGCGCAGCTGCATCGACTTCTCACCGGGCTCCGTGCTCTGCTCGATGGTGAAGTCCTCGCCCTTGAGCTGCCCGATCGGGGTGATGACGGCGGCGGTGCCGCAGGCGAAGGCCTCGACGATGTCGCCGGACGCCGCACCCTCGCGCCACTCCTCGAGGGTGATCGGCCGCTCCTCGGGGGTGAGGCCGACCTGCGGGGCGAGCTCGATGAGCGAACGGCGGGTGACGCCGTCGAGGATCGAGTCGCCGAGGTTCGGGGTGAGGAGCCTGCCGTCCTTCGTCACGAGCATGAGGTTCATGCCGCCGAGCTCCTCGAGGTACTTCGACTCCGCGGCGTCGGTGAAGAGCACCTGCGCACAGCCGTTCGCCGCGGCCTGGTCGCCGGCGGCGAGCGAGGCGGCGTAGTTGCCGCCGCACTTGGCGAAGCCGGTGCCGCCGTGGCTGGCGCGCTTGAGGTTCGGGGACAGCCAGATCGAGACCGGCTTCACGCCGCCCGGGAAGTAGGCGCCGGCAGGGCTGGCGATGACGTAGTAGTCGACCTCGTGGCTCGAGCGCACCCCGAGGAAGGTCTCCGAGGCGATCATGAACGGGCGCAGGTAGAGGCTGCACTCGTCGAGGTCGTTCTGCGGCGTCGGGACCCAGGCGGCATCCTGCTCGACGAGGGCCTTGAGCGAGCCCACGAAATCGTCCTCATCGATCTGCGGCAGGGCGAGGCGCTCGGCGGAGATGTTGATCCGGGCGGCGTTCTTCTCCGGGCGGAAGGTCCACACCGAGCCGTCGGCATGCCGGTAGGCCTTGAGACCCTCGAAGATCTCCTGCCCGTAGTGGAAGACCGCCGCGGCCGGGTCGAGGACGAGCGGACCGTAGGGCTTGACGGTGTGCGCGTGCCATCCCTGCTCACGGGTGAAGCGCACGTGCGCCATGTGATCGGTGAAGTGGTTGCCGAAACCGGGGTCGGCCTTGATCGCCTCCCGCACGTTCTCCGTGGTCGGCTGCGCGTTCTTGAGGAGCTGGAATTCGGTCATGGGAAAGGTCTCTTCTACGAGTCAGGTGTTCGGGTGGATGGGGCCGCGCGGCACGTGCACGCACGGAATGTGTCGCGCGCCACACGCTGGTCCACTGCCCACGATACGGACAGATCGCGCGGAGGTCACATCGGCGGGGTATGGGGCCCCGTCGCCGCGCCCCGGAATGGGTGCCGCGGACTCGGCCGCCGGGCGGTGCTCAGCCGATCCGGGCGGCGATCGCGTCACCGACCTCGGCGGTCGAGCGCTCGGCGTCCCCGCGCTCGGCGAGATCCGCCTCGACCGCGGTCTGGATGGTCTTCGCGACGACGTCGAGCCCGAGCGATTCGGCCATGAGCGCGGCGGAGAGGATGGTCGCGGTCGGGTCGGCGATCCCCTGCCCGGCGATGTCCGGGGCGGAGCCGTGGATCGGCTCGAACAGGCTCGGGGCGGTGCCGTCGACGTTGAGGTTCGCCGAGGCGGCGAGCCCGATCCCGCCGGTCACCGCGGCGGCGAGGTCGGTGAGGATGTCGCCGAACAGGTTGTCGGTGACGATGACGTCGTAGCGGCCGGGGTCGGTCACCATGTAGATCGTGCAGGCGTCCGTGTGCTCGTAGTTCACCGCGACGTCGGGGAACTCCGGGGCGACGTGCTCGACGACGCGGCGCCACAGGTGCCCGGCGTGGACCATGACGTTGTGCTTGTGGACGTAGGTGAGCTTCTGGCGCCGCGCCTGCGCCTTCTCGAACGCGAAGCGCACGGTGCGCTCGATGCCGTACCAGGTGTTGACGGAGACCTCGGTGGCGACCTCGTGCGGGGTGTCGGTGCGCAGGCTGCCGCCCTGGCCCGTGTAGGAGCCCTCGGTGCCCTCGCGGACGACGACGAAGTCGATCTCCCCCGGGTCCGCCAGCGGCGAGGTGGCGCCGGTGAAGAACTTCGAGGGGCGCATGTTCACCGCGTGCTCGAGACCGAATCGCATCTTGAGGATGATGCCGCGCTCGAGCACGCCCGAGGGCACGCTCGGGTCGCCGCAGGCTCCGAAGTAGATCGCATCGTGGGTGCGGAGGTCGGCGAGCTCGGCGTCGGTGAGCGTCTCACCGGTCTCGTGCCAGCGCTTCGCAGAGGCCTCGAAGGTCGTGGTGACGAGCTCGACGGGCTCCCCGCTCGCGTCGATCGCGCGCTGCAGGACCTTGAGGCCCTCGGGGATGACTTCGGTGCCGATGCCGTCGCCGGGCATCACGGCGATTCTGAAAGTGGTCATGGGCTCAGTCTACGAGTCGTCTCACCATTCGGGGGATCGTCTTGGATCCTGGAATGCCCTGTGAAGTGGTTCCCAGCCGCCCGCATCCCTGCGCGGTGCGTGCCCGGCTCGTGAGAGCACCGCGCCGAGGCGCCGAGCGACCGTAGACTGATCTCCATGCAGCCGACGAACGCCGAACACCCCGCACGCCCTGCCGATTCCTCCCGCCCTGCCGACCCGTCTGCCGCCGCGGACGGCACCGCGGAGCAGACGACCGAGCGGGCGACCCGCACGGCCGAGGCGCAGACCCACTCGGTGCGCAACGCCCGCGCCGCCGCCCTGCCGGCGAAGCTCTCCCGCTCGTGGCTGCTCGTCAACGCCGCGATGCCGGAGACCTTCGAGGCCGCGCAGGCCTCCGACGCGGACTCGGTGATCTTCGACCTCGAGGCCCCGGTGCCCGAGGACGGCAAGGACGCGGCGCGCGAGCACGTGGTGCACGCCCTCGAGTGCGGGATGTCGGCGTGGGTCCGCGTCAACGGCACGACCACCGACCACTGGGAGCCGGACCTCGACGAGATCAAGTCGCTGCCCGGGCTGCGCGGGATCATGCTGCCGAACACCGAGCACCCGGAGCAGGTGACCTACACCTCGATGCGGGCCGGCGCCGGGGTGCCGGTGCTCGCGCTCATCGAGACCGCGCGCGGGATCGAGAACGCCACCCGCATCGCCGAGGCGCCCGGCACCTTCCGCCTGGCGCTGGGCACCAACGACTTCCGCAAGGACACCGGCGTCGCCGACGACCCGGTGGCGCTGGCCTACGCCCGCTCGCGGCTCGTCGTCGCCACCCGGGTGGGCGGGCTGCCGGGTGCCATCGACGGCCCCTCGGCGGCCGGTGCACCTGCCGACCGGGTGGTCGAGGACTGCGGCTGGACCATGAAGATGGGCATGGCCGGCAAGCTTGTGCTCGACCTCGAGCAGATCGGCATCCTCAACACCGAGCTCTCCCCCAGCGAGGACGACCGCCGATGGGCGCGGGAGATGCTCGACCGGGCCGCGGGCGGCGAGAAGATCACCGACGGCTCGTATCTGCCGCGTCTGGCGCGTGCGAAGAAGATCGCCCGCCTCGCCGACTCCTACGGCCTCTGGAACGCCTGAGGCGCGCCCCGGCCGTCGAGGCCGGGACGGCTGCCCGGGTGACGGGTCTCAGTCCTCCGTCAGCGTCACCGCGGTGAACTGCGAGGCGCCGACGGCACCGGCGAGGGCGGACACGACCTCGGGGGTCACGGCGGAGTCGACGGACATGACGGACAGCGCCTCGCCGCCGTCCCCGGCCGGGGACACCTGCATGCCGGCGATGTTGACCTCGCTGCGGCCGAGCGCCTGCCCGAGCTGCCCGATGACACCGGGGCGGTCCTCGTACTTGAAGATCAGCAGGTGGTCGGTGAGCGCGATCTCGAGCTCGTAGCCGTCGACCCCGGTGAGCTTCTGCACGAGCTTCGGGCCCGTGACGGTGCCGGAGACCGACACCTGACGCCCCGAGGCGGTCGTCGCGACGATCGTCGTGACGTTGCGGAAGGACTCGACGTAGGGGTCGGTGGTGAGCTCGAGCGTCATCCCGCGCTCCTCCGCGAGCAGCGGGGCGTTGACGTAGGACACCGGCCGGGACACGTAGTCGCGGAACAGGCCCTTGAGCGCGGACAGCTGGAGCACGGAGACGTCCTTGTCGGCGATCTCGCCGCGCACGTCGAACCGGAAGTGGCTGATCGGCTCCTCGGCGAGGGCGGCGACGACGCGGCCGAGCTTCTCCGCCAGCGGGATGCCCGGGCGCACGTCGGCGTGGATCGCACCGCCGGTGACGTTGACGGCATCGGGCACGAGCTCCCCGGACAGCGCCAGGCGCACGGACCTCGCGACGGCGACGCCGGCCTTCTCCTGGGCCTCGTCGGTCGACGCGCCGAGGTGCGGGGTGACGTTGACGGCGTCCTGCTCCATGAGCCGCGAGTGCTCCGGCGGCTCCTGGCTCCACACGTCGATCCCGGCGCCGCCGACCTGGCCGGCGTCGACGGCGGCGGCGAGCGCCTCCTCGTCGATGATCCCGCCGCGGGCGACGTTGACGATCCGCACGCCCGGCTTGACCTTGGCGAACGCCTCGCGGCCGATCATCCCGACGGTCTCCGGGGTCTTGGGCATGTGGACGGTGATGAAGTCGGATGCCGCGAGGAGCTCGTCGAGGCTCATGACCTCGACGCCCATCTGCGCGGCGCGCGACTGGGAGATGTAGGGGTCGTAGCCGACGATCTTCATCCCGAAGGACTTGGCGCGCTCGGCGACGAGCCCGCCGATCCGACCGAGGCCGACGATGCCGAGCGTCTTCTCGTAGAGCTCGACACCGGTGAGCTTCGAGCGGTTCCACTCCCCGGCCTTGAGCGAGGAGTTGCCGGCGCCGAAGTACCGCGCGGCGGCGAGCAGGTGGGTCATCGTGAGCTCGGCGGCGGAGATGATGTTCGAGGTCGGCGCGTTGACGACCATGACGCCGGCCTTCGTCGCCGCCGGCACGTCGACGTTGTCGAGGCCGACGCCGGCGCGGGCGACGACCTTGAGGTTCGGCGCCGCGGCGATGGCCTCCGCGTCGACCTGCGTGGCCGAGCGGATGAGGATCGCGTCGACGTCGGCGATCGCGGAGAGCAGCTCGGCACGGTCTGCGCCGTTGCACCTCCGGATCTCGAAGTCGGGGCCGAGCGCCTCGATGGTGGCGGGCGACAGGTTCTCGGCGATGAGCACCGCGGGCTTGCTCACGGGTTCCTCCTACGGATGCGCGCACGGGTGCGGCGACGGTGGATGTCGGGCCGTGGCACGGGCACACGGCACGGGGCGGCGGCTGCTGGGCATCCGCCCGATGACGGGATCGACACCATCGTATCGACCCCTTGTGAAGCCTTTCACAAGGGGGTCACATCGTGAACAGCGACTCCCTCGGCGGGCGGGCCGCCCCCTTCGGGTCGACGATCAGGAAACCGGGCCCCGCCGCTCGCGCAGCACCGTCGGCAGCAGGACGAACAGTCCATGCAGCACGGAGACGACGCCGACCGCACCGCAGGCCCAGGCCAGCAGAGCGAAGATCCCGGTGAACTCCGGGAACCAGACGATCATGGCGACTACCAGACCGATCCCGGCGACGATCTGGATGAGCGTCATGGCGAGGAGGGTCCGCCGCTGCTCTGCGCTGCCGGCCCCGGGCTCCGGGTCTGCAGTCACGGTCTCCACGCTCCTCAGAAGTCGTTGGGCGAGTACGGGGCGCGCTCGAGGGCGAACATCGAACGCGCGCGCAGGGCCGCACCCTCGGTGTGCTGGACGATCCGCCCCGCGCGGGCGAGGATCACCGGGTCCGCGCCGCCGAGGTAGATCGAGCCGAGCTCGGACACCCCGAGCTCGAGGTCGACGGGGACCGAGGCGCTCACGCGCTCGACCTCGGCATCGGTGCCGTCGGCGGTGACCCGGTAGGTGCCCTCGGCCAGGTGCATGGGGTCGATCACCTTGATGACGAGCTCGCCGGGGACCTCCCACGGGCGGGCCTCGAGCGCGGCGACGACGTCGAGCATGCGCAGCCACACGCCGTCGTGCTGGCCGACGGTCTTGGCCCGGCGCGGGTCGGTCAGCAGCCACGGCAGCGGGGAGTTCTGGGCGGCGTATCCGAACTTCACGGTGTTCACGAGGTCGACAGCGCCGAGGAACGCCCACAGCGCGGAGTAGGCGGCGTCGGAGACCGCGACGAAGTCGAGCAGCTCGACGGTGCCGGTGTAGTACGTCTCGCCGTGGAACCGGTAGCTCACGTAGCCGTCGGGCTCGCCGGACTCGTCGTAGTGGAGCGCAGCGCGCACGGAGCGGTCCTCGTCGTCGGTGCGGGGGTCCACGGAACCGGCGGCGACGTCGGTGTAGAGCTGCTGGCGCTCCATCGCGCCGGGCGAGGCCTGGAGGAAACGGGCGTAGATCGCCGGGGCGAGCTCCTCGAGCGCGGACGCCGGGCACATCTCCACCCGGCGGTCGGCCTCGGAGGCGAGTGCGAAGCCGGGCGAGGTGTCGACCTCGACCTCGGTGAACCAGGTCGCGGTGCCGAACCCGAACCGGGTGTAGATTCCGCCCTCGGTCGCGGTGAGGGCGGCGAACGGGTAGCCGTCGGCCTTCGCCTGCGTGAGGTCGGAGGTCATGAGCGAGCGGAGCAGGCCGCGCCGCCGGTGGGTGGGGCGCACGGTGATCCACGTGATGAGGTGCGCAGGCACGAGACGACCGCCGCCGACGTTCATCCGCTTCTCGAAGTGGGCGAAGGTCGCGACCGGGATCTCCGCGCTCAGCGCGTGGGATGGTGCCCGGTCGGCGTAGACGGCGGTGAGCTTCCGCCCGTCGGTGATCGCGTTCTCGACCCGGTGGACGAGACGCTCGTCCGTGGGGCGCTTCCCGTGGAATCCGGCGATCACCGCCTGCATGTAGTGATCGGTCCGCCGGTCGGGGGCGCCGTCGGTCAGGGCTGGGGAGAATGTCTCGAATCGATACTCAGTCACGGGGTCCACACTATCCGATAGCAGGTCAGGGGTGATGCGGTTCACACGCGGCGGTAATGCACCTGCTGCCCGCCGCCGGGCCCGTGCATCCAGCGCTCGGCATCCTCGGGCCGCGCGCCGAGCCGGCTGATCCGCCCGAGGCGGTTGGCCAGGCCCCGGTCGAGTCCGCGCATGAGACCGGCCTTGACCCACAGCGCGGCGAACAGCAGGATCCAGCCGGCGAGCGCGCACCACTGGGCGCCAGGCACCGCGGCCAGGCCGCTCTCCGCCGCAGCCGCGATGATCATCAGTCCGATCCCGATCACGGACCAGAAGCTCGCGAGCTGCATCGTGGTGGTGAAGGCGCGCCGAGGGCCAGCATCGATGTCCTCGCGCGACACCCCTGTCCCGCCGCCGGAGAACGGGGGCGTGAGTGCGGCCCAGATGTCGAGGATCCATGAGCCGATGACGGTGCCGATCATCTGGATCCGGCTGAGGAAGCGGATGGGCGGGAGCCGGTCGTCCCGGGCGTGGAGCTCCCGGTCGCGGCGGATGCACTCCGCGACGACCTGGGGCGGGGGCACGGCGACCCCCTGATCGAGTGTCCCCAACCGGTGCCGCAGCGCGCCGAGGCGCCCGAGGTGCACACCGAGCCAGAGGAGCAGGATCCCGCTCAGCCCGGTGGCCGCCCAGGCCGTCGACTCCGCCTCCGCACGACTGCCGGCGCCGGCGAGCATGAGCGCCCAGGCCAAGAAGACGAGCGCCGGCACAGCACCGACCGCGAGGAGACCGAAGCCGAAGCCCGTCCACGGGAAGATCCGGGCGGGGACGGCGAAGCGTGCACCGTCGGGCGTCGCATCGAGCGGGCGGAGGAGGCGCTGCGGGTGCGGGTGCGGAGGATGGGCCATGTCCACGATCGTAGATCGCGATGCGGGCTCCTCGGCGCCCGCCCCTGTGCCGATCACGCAGTCGCTGTGCCCATGACGCAGTCGCTGTGCCGGTGTTGTCACACGTGTCCTCGCACGCGCCGAGGGGCGGGCACCGGGATCCCGGTGCCCGCCCCTCGGCGGTTTGCCCGCGTCCGCGGAGGCGATGGCTCAGCTCAGGCGCACGGGGTCACCGTGCGGCAGTGCCCTCGGTGTAGTCGTCGTCGGTGTCCTTGAGCCAGGAGAACATCTGACGCAGCTCGCGGCCGGTGGCCTCGATGGGGTGCGTCTCCTCCTTGGCGCGGAGCTCCTTGAACTCGGTGCCGCCGGCCTTCTGGTCGTCCATGAAGCGCTGCGCGAACTTCCCGTTCTGGATGTCGGCGAGCACCTCCTTCATGTGCTCCTTGACCTCCGGGCCGATGACGCGCGGGCCGGAGACGTAGTCGCCGTACTCCGCGGTGTCGGAGATCGACCAGCGCTGCTTGGCGATGCCGCCCTCGACCATGAGGTCGACGATGAGCTTGAGCTCGTGGAGCACCTCGAAGTACGCGATCTCCGGCTGGTAGCCGGCCTCGGTCAGCGTCTCGAAGCCGTACTGCACGAGGTGGGACACGCCGCCGCAGAGCACGGTCTGCTCGCCGAACAGGTCGGTCTCCGTCTCCTCGGTGAAGGTCGTCCTGATCCCGCCGGCGCGCAGGCCGCCGATCGCCTTCGCGTAGGACAGCACGGTGTCCCAGGCCTTGCCCGAGGCGTCCTTCTCCACGGCGACGAGCACCGGCACGCCGCGGCCGTCGACGTACTCGCGGCGCACGACGTGGCCGGGGCCCTTGGGGGCGACCATGATGACGTCGACGCCCTCGGGAGCCTGGATGTAGTCGAAGCGGATGTTGAAGCCGTGGGCGAACAGCAGGGTGTCGCCCTCGCCGAGGTGCTGCTTGATCTGCTCGTTGTAGATCTCCGCCTGCACCTGGTCGGGGGCGAGGATGACGATGAGGTCGGCCCACTCGGCGACCTCTGCGGGGGTGCCGACCTGCAGGCCCTGGGCCTCGGCCTTGTCGCGGCTCTTCGAGCCCTCGGCCAGGCCGATCCGGACGTCGACTCCGGAATCGCGCAGGCTCAGGGCGTGGGCGTGGCCCTGGCTGCCGAAGCCGATGACGGCGACCTTCTTGCCCTGGATGATCGACAGGTCGGCGGCATCGTCGTAGTAGCGCTCTGCCATGGGGTTCTCCTTCATTGGGGTTGTCTCGATACTAGATAGGGAATGCGGGACGCCGACAGCGGTGTCCGCATCGTGTCCTGCTCCGGGAGCGGCTCAGCCGGCGCGGGGCGCCTTGTCGGTGATGGACTTCGGACCGCGGGCGATCGCGACCGTGCCCGACTGCACGATCTCCTTGATCCCGAACGGCTCGAGCACGAGGCGCAGCGCGTCGAGCTTCGACTGCTCGCCGGTCGCCTCGATCGACACCGCATCGGGGGCGACGTCGATGATGTGGCCGCGGAACATCTCCACCGCGGCCGCGATCTGCGCCCGGGTCGCGGCGTCGGCGCGCACCTTGAAGATCATGTGCGCGCGCCGCACGGACACCTCGGGTTCGAGCTCGACGATCTTGATGACGTTGACGAGCTTGTTGAGCTGCTTGGTCACCTGCTCGAGCGGCACGTCGGCGACGTCGACGACCACGGTGATCCGCGAGAACGCCTCGATCTCCGTGGTGCCCACCGCGAGCGAGTGGATGTTGAAGCCGCGGCGCGCGATGAGTCCGGTGAGGCGGGCGAGCACGCCGGGCTTGTTCTCGACCAGGACGGACAGTGTGTGACGGCTCATCAGACGCCCTCCTCCAATTCCTCTCCGCCGAAGTCCGGGCGGATGTCGCGTGCGTACTGGATCTCGTCGTTGCTCACACCGGCGGCGACCATCGGCCACACCATGGCGTCGGCCGGCACGGTGAAGTCGATGACGACGGGTCGGTCGTCGATCTCGAGGGCGCGCTGCACGGCGGCATCGACGTCCTCGTTGCGCTCGACGCGGATGCCCTCGCAGCCGTAGGCCTCGGCGAGCTTGACGAAGTCGGGCACCCGCACCGAGTTGTGCCCGGTGTTGAGATCGGAGTGCGAGTAGCGGCCGTCGTAGAACAGCGTCTGCCACTGGCGCACCATGCCCAGGGAGGAGTTGTTGATGATGGCGACCTTGATCGGGATCCGGTTGATCACGCAGGTGGCGAGCTCCTGATTGGTCATCTGGAAGCAGCCGTCGCCGTCGATGGCCCACACGACGCGGTCGGGTTCGCCGACCTTCGCGCCCATCGCCGCCGGCACCGAGTAGCCCATGGTGCCGAGCCCGCCGGAGTTGAGCCAGGACCGCGGGCGCTCGTACTTCACGAACTGCGCGGCCCACATCTGGTGCTGCCCCACACCGGCGGCGTACACGCCCTCCGGCCCGGTCAGGGCGGAGATCCGGGAGATGACGTACTGCGGGTCGCACAGCCCGTCCTCGTTCTCCTCGTAGCCGAGCGGGAAGGTCTCCTTCCACTCGTCGAGCATCCGCCACCAGGCGGTGCGCTCGTCGGCGAGCACGGCCTCGTGCCGCGTCCGGAGCTCGGTGAGGAGCTCGGCCATGACCTCGGCGGCGTCCCCGACGATCGGCACGTCCGCGGTCCGGTTCTTCCCGATCTCCGCCGGGTCGATGTCGGCGTGGATGACCTTCGCCCGCGGGGCGAAGGAGTCGAGGTCGCCGGTCACGCGGTCGTCGAACCGGGCCCCCACCGCGATGAGGAGGTCGGCCTTCTGGAAGGACGCGACCGCCGGCACGGTGCCGTGCATGCCGGGCATCCCGAGGTGCTGCGGGTGCGAGTCGGGGAACGCGCCGCGGGCCATGAGGGTGGTGGCGACCGGGATGTGCGTCGCCTCGGCGAGCGCGAGCAGCTCCTCCTCCGCGCCGGAGCGGATGACGCCGCCGCCGATGTAGAGCACGGGTCGGCGGGCCTGCGCGATGAGCGCGGCGGCCTCGCGGATCTGCTTGGCATGCGGTTTGAGCACCGGGCGGTAGCCGGGCAGGTAGGGCTCCTCGGGCCAGACGAAGGGCGCCTCGGCCTGCTGCGCGTCCTTGGTGATGTCGACGAGCACCGGGCCGGGCCGTCCGGTGGTGGCGATCCGGTGGGCGCTCATCAGCGCCTGCGGGATGTCCTCGGCGCGGGTGACGAGGAAGCTGTGCTTGGTGATCGGCATCGTCATGCCGACGATGTCGGCCTCCTGGAAGGCATCCGTGCCGAGCAGCTTCGAGGACTGCTGACCGGTGATCGCGAGCAGCGGCACCGAATCCATGTGGGCGTCGGCGATCGCGGTGACGAGGTTCGTCGCGCCCGGGCCGGAGGTCGCCAAGCACACGCCGAGCTTCCCGGTCGCCGCGGCATAGCCCTCAGCGGCGTGGCCGGCGCCCTGCTCGTGGCGGACGAGGATGTGCGTGATCTTCTCGGAGTCGAGGAGCGGGTCGTAGGTCGGCAGGATGGTGCCGCCGGGGAGCCCGAAGACGGTGTCGATGCCGAGCAGCTCGAGGCTGCGGATGACGGCCTGCGCGCCGCTGAGGACCTCCGCGGTCGAGCGGTCCTGGCGGTGCGCCGGGGGCGCGGCGGTGGGGACGGGGGCGCCCGCGGAGGCGGGACCGGTCGGCTTGGCTGTCCGGCGGGACGCCGGGGCGGGGCCCGGCTTCACGGGCCCTCCCGGTCCGCCGGACGATGCTGAGGCTGCCAACTTGACTCCTTCATCGTGTACTGAACTGGTCCCCGCATGAGAAACGCCCCTGTCCGGTTTCCGGGAGGGGCGCGCGGGACGTCGTCGAAGCGACAGCTCTACGGGTTCACCGCGCGCTGCGTAATGACGACGACAAGGTTCTGCATGTGAGCGACCTTACCCGCGCCCCGGTGGTGCATGTCAAATGGCGGCCACTCCGTCTCGCATCGTGGATTCCGTGTCCGCGCTCGCCGCCGCTCCGGTCACCGCCGCCGCAGGCCGCGCACCCGGCTGCTACCCGGCGACAGCGGCGGGCCCGCGGAGTAGGCTTGACTGCCGTGCGCTCCCTCCTCCGCTTCTGGCCCGACATCCGGCGCAAGCTCCATGTCTACCTCACGATCATCGCGCTGACCTTCGCGGCGAACGCGATCTCGCTGCTCGTGCCCGCACTCATGGGGCGGATCGTCGACGGGCCGATCGCGGAGCAGGACCTGTCCGCCCTGTGGCTGCCGATCGCGGCGGTGCTCGGCATCGGCGTCGTCGAGGCGGTGGCCCTGTGGGGACGGCGGATGATCGCGGCGAAGGTCGTCTCGCAGTGGGAGATCACCTGGCGGGCCCGGATCTACGACCGCCTCCAGTACCTGTCGATCGGCGTGCACGGCTTCTGGGAGTCCGGGCAGCTGCTGTCGCGCGCGATCAACGACATGACCCAGCTGCGCCGGTTCTTCGCGTTCGGCGCCCCGTTCATCGTCTCCACCCCGTTCGTCATCGTCACCGGCATCATCGTCCTCACGGTGATGGAGCCGGCGTTCGGGCTCATCGCGGTGCTCATGGCGATCCCCATGCTCGCCGGCGTCATCGTCTTCAACGCCCGCTACCAGCGGGAGTCCCGCGCCTCCCAGGACACCATGGGCGTGATCTCCACCCAGGTCGAGGAGTCCGTCCAGGGCATCCGGGTGATCAAGGCGTTCGGCCGTGCACCCTGGGTGACCGAGCGGTTCGAGGCGATCTCCGCCCACCTCCGCGCCATCGAGGTGCGGAAGGCCTACCTCGACTCGTGGATGTGGGCGGGCACGATGACCCTGCCGCGCCTCGCGATGGCCGCGGTCATCGCGGTGGGCTCCTGGGGCGTGCTCGCCGGCTGGACCACGGTGGGCACCGTCGTCGCCGGCGTCACCCTGGTCATGGTGCTCCGCATCCCGGTGGAGATGCTCGGCTTCCTGCTGTCCGACGCGATCATGTCCGTCACCGCCGCCGCCCGCTACTGGGAGGTCATGGACACCGCCTTCGACATCACCGACACCGACGGCGGCATCGATGACGCTCCCCCGTCCCGCGCATTCACCGGCGTCCTCGAGTTCGACGACGTCGCCTTCGGCTTCCCCGACACGGACCTCCTCACCCTGCGCGGGGTGAGCCTGCGGGTGGCCCCCGGTGAGACGCTGGCGCTCGTCGGTGCCACCGGCAGCGGCAAGACAGCGCTCGCCTCGCTCGTCCCGCGCCTCTACGACGTGAGCTCGGGGGCGATCCGGATCGACGGCACCGACATCCGCGAGCTCCCCCTCAACGAGCTCCGCCGGCTCGTCTCGGTGAGCTTCGAGGAGCCCATCCTGTTCTCCGCCACCGTGGCCGACAACGTCCGCATGGGCTCGCCGGGCGCAGGCGAGGCCGAGGTGTGGGAGGCCCTGGAGATCGCGCGGGCCGCCGATTTCGTGCGCGCCCTGCCCGCGGGCCTCGACACCGAGGTCGGCGAGCAGGGGCTGTCGTTGTCCGGCGGCCAGCGCCAGCGCCTCGCGCTCGCCCGCGCGGTGATCGGCCGCCCCCGGCTGCTCGTCCTCGACGATCCGCTCTCCGCCGTCGACGTCGACACCGAGGAGCGGGTGCAGCGCGCCCTGCGCGAGGTGCTCCACGCCTCGACGACGCTCATCATCGCCCATCGGCCCTCGACGACCGCGCTTGCCGACCGGGTCGCGGTGCTCGACGACGGCCGGATCGTCGCGACCGGCACGCACGAGGAGCTGCTCCGCACGAGCCGCACCTACCGCGACCTCATGGGCGCCTCCGCCCCCGAGGAGGTGCACCGGTGACAGCCACCCGCCCGGACGAGGCGCACGACACCGAGGTGCTGCCGCCGGACATCGCGCGCCGCGCCCGCCGGCTGCTCGGCTCCCTCGCCCGCCCCTACCGCGGCGGCATCATCGCCTTCGCCGTCATCGTCGCGCTGACGATCCTCGCCTCGGTGCTCGACCCGGTGTTCGTCGCGCTCGCGCTCGACGAGGGCCTCCCCCGCGCCGCGGACGGGGACTTCGGCGCGCTCGCCTGGGCGATCGGCGGCTTCGTCGGTGTCACCCTGCTCGGCGGGCTCGGGATGGGCCTGGCGAACCGGCTCGTCGGCGTGCTCGCGCAGAAGATCATGTTCGACCTCCGCACGCGCCTGTTCGTCCACACCCAGCGCCTCGACCTCGGCTACCACGAGAAGTCGACCTCGGGCCGGCTCGTGTCCCGGCAGACCTCGGACATGGAATCGGTGCAGCAGTTCCTCGGCTACTCGCTCATGGACGCGCTCTCCGCGCTCGGGCAGATGACGTGCATCGCCGTCATCCTCGTGGTCCTCGACTGGCGGCTCGCGCTCGTCGTGTTCGCCGGGTTCATCCCGCTCGTCTTCACCACCCGCGCCGCCCAGCGCACCCAGCGGGCGGCCTTCCGCCGCACGCGCACCTCGATCGCGAAGGTCATCGTCCACTTCGTCGAGACGATGGGCGGGATCCGCGCGGTGCAGGCGTTCCGCCGCCAGCCGCACGGCCGGCAGCGGCTCGAGAGCGAGGACGAGCAGTACCGCGACGCCAACGTCCGGGCGCTGCGCGGGGTCGCGTGGTTCGCCGGCTCGACCCGGCTCATCGGCAACGTCACGCAGGCCGCGGTGATGGCCGTCGGCGCGTGGTTCGTCATCGAGGACTGGACGCAGATCGGTGTGCTCGCCGCGTTCGTCCTCTACCTGCGCCGGTTCTACGGCCCGCTCGACGAGCTCGTGCAGACCTTCAACCTCTACCAGTCGGCATCGGCCGCCCTGGAGAAGATCGCGGCGGTCCTCGACACCGAGCCCACGGTCGAGGAGCCGGACCACCCCGTCGCCCTGCCCGCGCGCCGGAGCGCGGACGCGGCCGGGCGGGAGCTCGCGTTCTCCGCCGTCCGGTTCTCCTACGGCGAGGGCCCGGACATCCTCCCGACCTTCGACCTGAGGATCCCGGCCGGCCAGACCGTCGCGCTCGTCGGGGCGACCGGCGCCGGGAAGTCCACGCTCGTCAAGCTCGTCACCCGCTTCTACGATCCGTCCGCCGGCACCGTGGCCGTCGACGGCGTCGATCTGCGCGATCTCGCCGACGCCGCGCTGCGCCGGTCCATCGTCATGGTGACCCAGGAGTCGTTCCTGCTCAGCGGCACGATCGCGGACAACATCCGGATCGGCCGCCCGGAGGCCACCGACGCCGAGGTCGAGGCGGCGGGTCGGGCCGTGGGCCTCGATGCCTACGTCGCCCGCCTGCCCGCCGGCTACGCCACCGACGTCCGCTCCCGCGGGGGCCGGCTGAGCTCCGGGCAGCGCCAGCTCGTGTCCTTCGCCCGGGCGTTCCTCGCCGATCCCGGCGTCATCGTGCTCGACGAGGCGACGGCGCACCTCGACATCCCCTCCGAACGGCTCGTGCAGTCCGCGCTCGAGACCGTGCTCGCCGGCCGCACCGCGATCATCATCGCCCACCGCCTGTCCACGGTGGAGATCGCCGACCGGGTGCTCGTCATGGAGGCGGGCCGGATCATCGAGGACGGCGAGCCCGCCGCGCTCATCGCGGGCACCGGGCGGTTCGCCGCCCTCCACCGCGCCTGGCGCGACTCCCTGGCCTGAGGCGGGAGGCCGGGGACTGATCCGGGAGGCCGGCGAGCAGCCGCCCCGGTTCCCAAGAAAGCGGTGCTGATTCGGCAGAAGTTGCCGAAGGTGTGGCGTGCATCACCCGGGAGAATGAGAGCGCGAGCAGGCACGGACCCCTTCCGTGCCATGGGCGGTCCGGCCGCTCAGCACTCGAGCGAACGCATCCGGAAGGACTCCCATGACGACAGCGCAGCGGCGCATCCGCATCGGCATCGACACCGGCGGAACCTTCACCGACATCGTCGCCTTCGACGAGGACTCGGGAACTCTGACGACGACGAAGACCCCGTCGACCCCGGCGAACCCCGCCGACGGCTTCATCACCGGGATCGACAAGGTGCTCGCGGAGCTCTCGGCCACCGGCGCGGACATCGCCGCGGTGAGCCACGGCACGACGGTGGCGACGAACCAGCTCCTCGAGGGCAAGCTCGACCGCCTCGGATTCATCACCACGGAGGGCTACGAGTTCATCCTCGAGATCGCCCGCCAGGCCGTCCCCGACGGCTACGGCAACTCCTACTTCTGGGTCAAGCCCGGGCGCATCGTGCCCGCCGACCTCGTCAAGACGGTCGCCGGCCGGATGGACTTCGAGGGCAACGAGGTCCGCCCCTTCGACGAGGAGGGGGCCCGCGCCGCCGCCCGGTGGTTCCGGGAGCACGACGTCAACACCCTCGGGGTCAACTTCCTCCACGCCTATGCGAACCCCGATCACGAGCAGCGCATGCGCGCGATCCTCGCCGAGGAGCACCCGGACGCCGTCGTGTCCCTGAGCTCCGAGGTGCTCCGGGAGTACCGCGAGTACGAGCGGTCGATGACGACGCTCGTCGACGCGGCCGTCAAGCCCAAGGTGTCGCGCTATGTGACGAACATCCACGAGCGCCTCGACGCCTACACCGGTGCAGAGCACGGCGACCGCGGCTCGATCCCGTTCTACATCATGAAGTCCAACGGCGGAGTGCTGTCCGCCGACGAGGTCGTCCACCAGCCCATCACCACGGTCCTCTCCGGCCCCGCCGCCGGCGCCCTGGGGGCCGGACTCATCGCCCGGGAGGCCGGCTTCGAGAAGGTCCTCACCTGCGACGGCGGCGGGACCTCGACCGACGTCACCGTCGTCCTCGACGGAGAGCCGGCGCTCACCACCGAGGGAACCGTCGGCGCCTACCCGTCGAAGATCCCGATGATCGATGTCGTCACCGTCGGCGCCGGCGGCGGCTCGATCGCGTGGACCACCCCCGAGGGCCAGCTCAAGGTCGGCCCCCAGTCGGCAGGAGCGGATCCGGGTCCGCTGTGCTACGCGAAGGGCGGCACCGAACCCACGATCACCGATGCGCACGTGTTCCTCGGGCGCATCCCGGCGCACCTCCTCGGCGGGGAGATCCCCCTCGACGTCGAGGCGGCGCGCACCGGGATCGCCGCGCTCGCCGAGCGCCTGGGTCTGAGCCCGGAGCACGCCGCGGCCGGCATCCTCGAGATCAGCGCCTGGAACCAGGCGAACGCGCTGCGGCAGATCTCGGTCAAGCGCGGGCTCGACGTGCGCGACTTCATGCTCGCGACCTTCGGCGGCTCGGGCTCGCTGCTCGCCTGCCGGCTCGTCGACATCCTCGACCTCGCCGGGGTGCTCGTCCCGCCCAACCCCGGCAACGTCTCCGCCTTCGGACTCCTCACCGTCGACGTCCGCAACGACTACGTGCAGACCAACGTCGCGAAGGACATCGGTCTCGACCTCGAGGCGATCACCTCGATCTTCGACGCGCTCACCGCGCAGGCCGCGTCCGCGCTCACCGACGAGGGCTTCGAAGCCGCCGACCACGAGTTCCAGCGCTCGGTCGACCTCCGCTACTTCGGTCAGGCCTTCGAGGTCCGGGTGCCCGCCCCGGCCGGTCCGGTGACCCGGGAATGGGCCGACTCCGTCACCGCCGCCTTCCATGCCGAGCACCGCAGCCTCTACGGCTACGACTTCGCCGGCGACGCCGAGCAGCAGGTCGAGTGGGTCAACCTCCGGGTGTCGGGCATCGGCCCCATCACCCGTCCGGAGATCCCGCAGATCGCCGCCGCAGCCGGCGCCCCCGACATCGACGAGCGCGCCCGCACCTCCGTCCGCGAGGTGTGCTTCGACGCCGACGCCGGGTTCGTCGAGGCCGGTGTCTACTGGCGGCCCGAGCTGCTCTCCGGCGACCGGATCACCGGTCCGGCGATCATCGAGGAGTTCGGCTCCACCGTCCCCGTCCATCCCGGATTCCGCGCCGACGTCGATTCCGCCGGCAACCTCGTCATCACCCGCACCACCACGGAGGCAGCGCAGTGACCACCACCGACTCCACACCCACCCGGCAGACGCCCGCTCAGGACTCCGGTTCGATGCTCGGCCTCGCGCCGCTCACCGGACAGGAGCTCGCGGACTACATCGCCGCCTCCCCGATCAACCCGGCCGGGCTCCCGACCGCGTACTCCCACGGAGGTCGGCTCACCCCGGACGGCACCGCCGTCGACCCCATCATCGTCGAGATCGTCGAGGGGACGCTGGCGAGCGTGGAGATGGAGGTCGAGACGGCGATCGCCCGCACCTCGCGCTCGCCGATGATCCGCGACGCCCACGACTTCCGGGCCGGCATCCACGACCGGCAGCTCCGCAAGCTCACCGGACGCTCGTACTCCGCACTCGTCCACCCGGTCGTCCGCGACTTCCCCATCGAGGAGATGCGCGAGGGGGACGTGTTCTTCCACAACGACGTCTACGCCTCCGAGGGCGGGATCGGACACCTGCCGGACATGTGCGTCACCGTCCCGGTGTTCGCCGACGGCGAGGTCGTGTGCTTCGTCCAGGCCTTCGGCCACCACGACGACATCGGCGGGGCCTGCCCGGGCTCCATGCCCTCGGGAGCGACGAGCGTCTTCGAGGAGGGTCTCATGATCCCGCCGATCAAGCTGTGGGACGCCGGTGTGCCGAACCGAGCCGCGCTGCGCATCATGACCCGGAACTCCCGCATGCCCGACTCGCTCGCCGCCGACCTCGACGCCGAGTGCTCGGCCTGCCTCATGGGAGCCCGGCGGCTCGCGGAGCTCTTCACCCGCTACGGGGTCGAGACCGTCGAGGGCGCCTTCGACACGATCCTCGACAACACCACCGACATCTACCGCCGTGAGATCCTCGCGAAGATCCCCGACGGGCAGTACGTGTGGGAGGACTACGCCGAGCACGACGGGGTCGCCGAGCCGCAGCTCCACACGCAGCGGATCACGCTGACGAAGACCTCGACCGGCGGCCCGGGTCCGGGCGACGGCGGACCGCGCCTCATCATCGACTTCACCGGCACCGCCGCCCAGGCGGCCGGGCCGATCAACCACTGCGGGGACTACGTCGGCGGCAACTTCCTCAAGAAGTGGCTCGCCCCGATCCTCCGCAACCTCGCCGACGGGCCCGAGCGGATGGCCGAGCTCGACGTCAACGAGGGCATCGTCCCGCTCATCGAGATGCGCTTCCCGGAGAAGGGCACCCTGCTCACCCCGATCTTCCCCGGCCCGACGAACGCCCGCACCTTCGTCATCCTGCGTCTGCTCGGAGTGCTCGCCGGGGTCGTCGCGAAGGCGGTCGACGGACAGATGCCGGCCGACCAGGAGACGATCCGCTACACCGGCGTCTACGGCAAGGACACCGACGGCAACGACTACCTCATGCGCGAAGTGCTCGGCGGCGGCTCGGGCGGGCGCTACTACGCCGACGGCGAGGACACGATCCACGTCGTGCCCGACTCCCGCAACCTCCCCACGGAGTTCACCGAGTCCCGGTTCCCCTTCCGGGTCGAGCGGCTCGGGCTCGCCGTCGACTCCGGTGGGGCCGGCCGCTACCGCGGCGGGCTCGGCTACGAGAAGCACATCAGGATGCTGCGCGAAGGCCACTTCATGTCGATCGCCGACCGCTCGATCCTCGCCTGCTGGGGCGTGCGCGGCGGGAAGGCGGGACGTCCGTTCCAGGTCACGATCGATCCGGGCGGTCCGAACGAGCGGGAGATCGACGCGCTCGCCGATGCCGAGCCGATCGCCGCCGGCGAGGTGGTGCGCATCCGCACCACCGGCGGCGGCGGCTGGGGCGATCCCCTCGACCGGCCCGCCGAGGAGGTCCTCCGCGACGTCTCCTGGGGCAAGGTCAGCGTCGAGGGCGCCCGCGCGGACTACGGGATCGTCGTCACCGGATCCGGCGACGAGCTCGCGGTGGACTCCGCGGCCTCCGACGCCGAGCGGGAGCGGCTGCGCTCCGCGCGCGACGGGGACGAGCCGTTCTTCGATCGCGGACCGGGATACGCCCGGCTCGCCGGGGACGGCACCCGGGCCGCGCAGGTGGACTGGCTGTGAGGATCCTCGTCGCCCTCGGCGGCAACGCGATGACCGCACCGGACGGCTCGGCCGCACCGGACGATCAGCGCCGAGCGATCGCCGGGGCGGCCGTCCATCTGGCCGACCTCGTCGCCGCCGGCCACGAGGTCATCGTCACCCACGGCAACGGCCCCCAGGTGGGCAACATCCTGCGGAAGAACGAGATCGCGGCCGGCGAGCTGCCTCCCGTCTCGCTCGACTGGTGCGGGGCGCAGACCCAGGGCACCCTCGGCTTCACGATCGTCGACCGGATCGAGAAGGAGCTCGGCGACAGGGGCCTCGCCCGGCCGGTCGTCGCGCTCGTCACGCGCACGGCGGTCGACCCCGACGACCCCGCCTTCACCCACCCGGTCAAGCCGATCGGGGCCTACCACCCGCGCGCGCACGCCGCTCGGATGGAGCGCCACGGGCAGGTCTGGCACGATTTCGGGGAGAAGGGCTGGCGCCGGGTCGTCGCGAGCCCCGACCCCGTCGAGGTGCTCGAGACCCGGACGATCGTCCACCTCGTCGACGCCGGCTGGATCGTCGTCGCCGCCGGCGGCGGCGGCATCCCCGTGGTCCCCGACGGGCACGGCCACAACGGGGTCTCCGCGGTGATCGACAAGGACCTCACGGCCGCTCGGCTGGCGGCGAGCGTCGGTGCAGACTGCCTCCTCATCGCCACCGACGTGCCCCATGCGGTATCCGGGTACGGCACCCCGGAGGCATGCGACATCGGCGCGGTGTCCGTCGCCGAGCTGCGCGAGATGCACCGGTCCGGCGAGTTCGGCTCCGGGTCCATGGGCCCGAAGATCGAAGCGGTCCTGCGCTTCGTCGAGGGCGGCGGGCGGCGCGGCGTGATCACCGCGCTGTCCTCCCTCGGGGCCGCGGCCGAGGGCGCTGTGGGCACCGTCGTCACCTCTGCCGGTCCCGCGTAGACTCGGGATTCGCCCCCGCGCTCCCCCGGACCGCGCGGGGACGAGCGACCCGGCCGGCTCCGAGGAGGAGGAGAACAGTGGACGTGCAGGTCACCGGCGTGCTCCTGGCCGCAGGGGCCGGCACCCGCCTGGGCGGGCCCAAGGCCCTCCTGCGCACCTCCGAGGGCGCACCGCTGCTCGCCCTCCAGGTCGACCGGCTCCGCGCGGCCGGATGCGACCGGGTGGTCGTCGTGCTCGGATGCGCCGCCGACCGGGCGCGCCACCTCGTTCCGCCCGGTGCCGAGGCGGTGGTCGCCGACGACTGGCGCTCCGGCATGGGCACCTCCCTGCGGGCCGGGCTCGATGCCGCGGACGCTCCGGGCCTCACCGCGGTGCTCGTCTCCCTCGTCGATCTCGCCGAGCTCCCGACCGAGGTGTGCGCCCGCCTCCTCGAGCACGCCCGTCCCGACGTCCTCGCCCGTGTGCAGTGGGACGGGGCGCCCGGTCACCCCGTGCTCATCGGCGCCGCGCACGTTCCGGCGGCACGCGCCGCGGCCACCGGGGACACGGGCGCCCGGGGCCTCCTGGAGCACGCGGCCGCGAGCGGGAAGCTCACCCTCGTCGACGGCGGTGATCCGCATCGCGGAGCCGACGTCGACACCCCGGAGGACTGCGCGGCGGCCGGGCTCCGGCTCCCGCCCGATCCGCCGGACACCCCGGCCGCCCTCGCCGCAGCCCTGGCGCGCACCGGCTATCTCGCCTCGGACGACCTCGCGACCGCGGCCTGGCTCGCAGGCGAGCTCGGGCGCCCGCTCCTGTGCGAGGGCGTGCCGGGCGTGGGCAAGACGAGTCTCGCGGCGGCCCTCGCCGAGGTGTACGGCGGTCCCCTGTTCCGGCTCCAGTGCCACGAGGGGATCACGGCCGCCCACGCCCTGTACGACTGGGACTTCGCCGGCCAGATCCTCCATCTGCGCTCCCTCGAGGCCGAGGCCCGCACCACGGGCACCGTGCTCGCCTCGGATTCGGTCGAGGACGCGCTCCACTCCCGCCGGTTCCTGCTCACCCGGCCGGTCCTCCGCGCGCTCGAGGCGTCGACCGCGGACACCCCCGCCGTGCTCCTCATCGATGAGCTCGACCGCACGGACGACGAGTTCGAAGCGGTGCTCCTCGAGGTGCTCTCCGAGTGGACGGTGTCGGTGCCCGAGCTCGGGCGCACCGAATCGACGATCGGCACATCCAGGCCCCCGATCGTCGTCCTCACCTCGAACCGCACGCGCGAGATCCACGATGCGCTGCGCCGCCGCTGCCTCTACCACTGGTTCGAGCAGCCGAGCCGGGCCCTCGAGGAGCGCATCCTGGCGGCGCGCGCACCCGAAGCGTCCGCAGATCTCCGCGCCGCCGTCGTCGCGGCCGCCGCACGGCTGCGCGAGCTGCCGCTCGTGCGGCCGCCCGGCACCGCGGAGACCCTCGACTGGCTGCGTGCCCTCGACCGGCTCGGCGTCGTCGAGCTCACCGAGCCGACGGTGCGGGCGACGCTGTCGACGGTGCTCAAGGACGCCGCGGACGTCCGCGGGTTCGACCCGGCCGCGGTGCTCGGCGACGGTACAGCACTCGGCGACGGCGCAGTGCTCGCAGAGGGCGCCGACCGGGAGCCCGGATCATGACGCCGCGCACACCGGCCGCCGGGACGACGCAGGACCTCAGCGGGGTGCTGCTCGGTCTGGGCGGCGCCCTGCGGCGGGCCGGGCTCCCCGTGACCCCGCCGGAGATGCACCTGCTCGTCGCGGCCGCGGCGCGGCTCGACCCGCTCGACCCCCGGCAGGTGCGCGCGGCCTCACGGGCCATCTGCTGCCGGGAGGAATCGCAGATCGCCGTCCACGATGCGGTGTTCGCCCGCTATTTCGGGCTGCGTCCGTCGCGCGTCGAGCCCCCTGCCCCCGTCCCGGTGCGGACCCCGGACAGCTCCGGTGCCGGCGAGGCCCCGGGCACGGAGACCGGGGTGCCCGAGGCCGCCGCGAGCCGCACGGAGCTGCTGCGCCGCACCGACCTCGGCGACGGCGCCGACCGGGAGGCGGCGGCCCGACTCATCGACGGCCTCACGGTGCAGCGGCCCGTGCGCATCGGTGCGCGCACCCGCCGCGCGGTGCACGGGCCGGTCGATCTCGAGCGCACGCTGCGCGCTCTGGCGCGCGCCGACGACCTCCCCCGGCTGCCGCGTCGACGCCCGCTCCCCCGGCCGCGCCGGGTCGTCCTCGTCCTCGACGTCTCGGCCTCGATGCGCCCCTGGCTCGACGCGATCATCCGCTTCGCCCGACGCTGGCGGATCGAGGCGGATGCCCGGGTGTTCACCGTCGGCACCCGGCTCACGCATGTCACCGCTGAGCTCGGCGAGGCGGATGCCGGGGCCGCCCTGGAGCGGATGCTCGACCACGTGCCCGATGCCGTCGGCGGGACACGGCTGGGGGATTCGCTGGGGACCCTGCTCGATTCGAATGCCCTCGCGGTGCGCGGCAGCGTCTGCGTGCTCGTGTCCGACGGCTGGGAGACGGGGTCGATGGACTCGCTGGACCACGCCTGCGAGCGGCTCGCCCGGCTGTCGCGACGCTTCCTCTGGGTGAACCCACGGGCCGGCCGCCCGGGCTGGGAGCCGGCCACCCGCGCGATGGGGATCGCCGCCGCCCACGCCGAGCGGACCCTGCCGGGAACGACCGTCGCCGATTGGGAGCAGGTCGCCGCGACCATCGGACGGGCTCCCTCCCCGGGACGGGAGCCTGCCCGTGCGTGACATCTGCGAACCCCTGCTCGCGTGGCTCGAGGAGGGGCGGGAGTGCGCGGTCGCCGTCGTCGTCGACACGTGGTCCTCCGCGCCCCGCCCGGCCGGCACCATGATGGCCGTCGACCGCGCCGGCGAGGCGATCGGCAGCCTGTCGGGCGGCTGCATCGAGGGCGCCGTGCACGCCCTTGCGCTCGAGGTCATGGAATCCCGCTCGGCGCAGATCGCCCACTACGGCATCAGCGACGACGAGGCGTTCGGTGTGGGGCTGGCCTGCGGGGGGACGCTCGACGTGTGCGTCGTCCCGGTCACCGACCCCGCCGCGCTCATCGCATTCCTCCACGCGGTGCGCGCGGAATCACCGGCGGCCCTCGCCCTGCGTCTGCCCGCGGATCCGGCGGGGTCCGCGCCCGGCGACGCGCTCGGCGGGGGCTCCCCGTGGCTCGCCATCCCCGTCGAGGATGCGACGGTCGGCGGCCTCGGCCATCCGCGCCTCGACGCGCATGTCGCCGAGGACGCCCGCGGCCTGCTCACCGCAGGGAGCACCCGGGTGCGGGAGTACGATTCGACCGGCCGGCGCCTCGGCGGCGGGACCCGGGTGCTCATCGTCGTCTCCGCCGCCCCGCCCCGGCTGCTCGTCTACGGGGCGATCGACTATGCGCGGGCGCTCGCAGGGCTCGGCCGCTTCCTGGGTTACCGGGTGACGGTGTGCGATGCCCGCCCGGTGTTCGCCACGGCGGCCCGGTTCCCGGAGGCGCACGAGGTCATCGCCCGGTGGCCGCACGATCACCTCGCGGCGGAGATCTCCGCGGGGCGGGTGGACCCCTCGACGGTCGTCGCCGTGCTCACCCACGATCTCAAGTTCGACGTCCCCGTCCTCGCCGCCGCGCTCCGGGCCGATGTCGGCTACGTCGGGGCGCTCGGCAGCCGACGCACGCATGCGCTCCGGCTCGCCGGGCTGCGGGAGGCGGGGCTGAGCGAGGAGGAGCTCGGCAGGCTCCGCGCGCCGATCGGCCTCGACCTCGGGGCGCGCACCCCGGAGGCCACCGCGGTCTCGATCTTCGCCGAGGTGCTCCGCGACGCCTCCGGGGCCACCGGTCTGCCGCTGACATCCGGCGCAGGCCCCATCCACCGCTGAGCGGCGGTCACCCGGGGACGGTCTCCTCGAGCGCGGCGAGCGCGGCGGTGAAGCACTCCGCCGGCGGGGTGACGAGCCCGGCACCGACCTGCCCCACCCCTGCGATCTTCCCGGCCATGCCGGTGTTGATCTGCGGGAGCACCCCGGTCCGGACCACCTTGGTCGCGTCGATGCCGCTGGGCACGCCGCGGAACTCGAGCACCGGGACCTGGTGCACGGGGTGCTCGCCGAGCGTGATCTCGTACATCCGCAGAGTGGTCTCCACCGCGAACGCGACATCGCTGCCGACGAGGCGCACGATCGCCGGGGCGGCCGCCATCGCGAGCCCCCCGATCCCCGCGGTCTCGGTGATGGCGGAGTCCCCGATGTCCGGGTTGGCGTCGTCGGGCCCGTAGGAGCCGAGGAACAGCCCCTGCGGGAGCTGGGCGGGGCCGGTGTACCAGCGGTCCCCGGTGCCGGAGAGCTGGATGCCGAAGTCCGTGCCGTTGCGGGCCATCGTCACCACGAGGGTCGAGCCGGGGACGTCCTTCGCCGCGGCGAGCGCGAGCTTGCACGTGGGCATGACGATGTTGAGCGCGAAGTAGTCGTTCGAGCCGAGGAACCGCGCGCACTCGGCGAGGTCCTCGCGCGACCAGCCGTCGAGGGAGAGGAGGTCGGGCATGATGTCCCGGAGGAAGAGCAGCGTGCCGGTGCGGTTGCGGTTGTGCCCTTCGTCGCCGGACTGGAGCATCTGGGAGACGTAGTTCTTCGTGTCGATCGGTCCGTGCGCGGCGAGCACCGCGGCGAGCACCGGCCCGAGCACGTCGCGCATCCAGCGCAGCCGCTCGAGCACCTCCGGGCCGTTCGCCCCGTAGCGCAGCACCTTGCCCAGACCCTCGTTGAGCGAGCAGTAGGCGCGGTTGCCGTGGACCGGGTCGACGAACTCCATCATCCACATGCTCGGAGAGACCACACCGGCCATCGGACCCACCGCGTCCCGGCTGTGGCAGGGCGCGAACGAGAAGCGACCGGCGGCGAGACCCTCCTCCGCCTCGTCGAGGGAATCCGCCAGGCCCTCGAACACGACCGCGCCGGCGAGCGCTCCGCGCATCGGGCCGGAGGCGCGCTCCCAGTCCAGCGGCGGGCCGGAGTGGAGCAGCTCGGTCTCGGCCAGTCCCAGGCACTCGCGCGCCGGCCGCAGGCCGACGAGCTCGGCGCCGGCGGCGAGCATCCGCTCCAGGGCCTGCGCATTGGCGGCCTCCCGCCGCTCATCGGCCATGACGGCGGTGAGCGCGCGGATGTCGCCGGCCGGCGGCTGCCAGGCCACTTCCGTGACGGCGACGGCCTGGGCGTGCAGGGCCTCGGCGAACAGGGACACCCCGGAGGTGACGACCACCGGGTCGCGGTCGAGGAGTCCGCGCAGCGGGCTGCTCGCGGGATCGGACGCAGCCGCGCGCCCGGCGCCGGCGCCCCCGGTCCCGTCCGCGGAGCGCACCGGCGACGCCGTGGGCACCGCGTGGCCGAGGTGGGCGAGCGCCCGCCCCACCGCTCGGGCATGGGAGCTGAAGACCTCGGCCCCGGCGGCGACGAGCGCCTCGGCGGCGGCCGCGCGCCCCTGGGGGTCCGCGTCGGTGCCGACGAGGCCGACGACGACGGGCAGGGTGCGACCGGCGGCCGCCGCCGTCTCGCGGGCCTCCGCGATCGCCGCTGCGAGTTCGGCGGCCGGGTCCGGGTGGGAGGCGTGTCCGAGGACGAGATCGAGGAGGAGCACCCCTGCCGTCCCGCCCGCGCTCCGGATCGCCCTCTGGCGCAGCTCCGGGTCGATCATCGGGTGGGCACGGCCGCGGGTCATCGCATCGTCGCCGAAGTCGAGCACGCGGTGGCCGGAGGCCGGCAGGCTGTGGCCGTCGATCTCCGGTGCTCCGTCGAGCGGGATGTTCGACGGGATCGGTCCGAGCACCGACGAGGCGATGAGCATCGCCTCGTCGGCGAGCGTCCCGCCCACGTACAGTCCGTGCAGGTCCCCGCCGGCGGCGGTAGCCGCGGCCGGCGGCTCCCCCGCTCCCCAGGACCGCCACTGGGGGACGGTGCGCCCGGTGGCGGCGAGGGCGGCCTCGACCCCGGCGGTGAGATCCGGGCTGTCCGGTCCGAGGACCGCCCAGGAGACCGGCAGGCCGAGCTCGCCGGCGAGCGATTCGACCTCGCGCACAACCGCGGGGTCCGCGGGCTTCGACACGATGATGACGTGCTCGGTGCCCGGGTCCGCGGCGAGCGCGCGCAGCGCCTGCTTCGTCGTCCGTCCGGCCACGGCGGACCCGAGGTCGCGGCCGCCGGTGCCGAGGACGTGGCTCACCCCGGCCCCGGCCTCGTCGAGCAGCGTCATGACCTGCTGCGCGCCGGTGCCCGAGGCGGCGACGATCCCGAAGGTCCCCGACCGCACGGTGTTGGCGAAACCGAGTCCGACCCCGCCGATCGCGGCGGTCCCGCAGTCGGGGCCCATGACGAGGAGGTCGCGGGCGGCGGCGGCGTCCTTGAGCGCGATCTCCGTCTCGACCGGGACGTTGTCGCTGAAGAGCATCACCGAGCAGCCGGCCTCGAGCGCATCGTGGACCTCGACGGCAGCGTACTCGCCGGGCACGGAGACGACGGCGAGGCCCGCTCCGGTCCGGCGCGCGGCCGAACCCAGCGTGAGCGGCGGGCTGTCCCCGCCGAGCGGCCCACCGGCGGCCGCCGCGGCGGCCGCGAGCTCGGCGAACGCCGCATCGAGTGCGGATCGCGCGGCCTCCAGCGCCTCCTCGGTCTCGCCGCGCACGGCGATGACGAGGTCGGTGGGTGCCGCTCCGTCCGCGACGACGAACCCGACCTCCCGCATGAGGTCGAGGTTGAGCGGGGTGCCCATGCCGATGAGGGCATCGCTGATCCCCGGGGTGCTCTTCACCCGTGCGGACACCTGCATGAGGGCCACGGAGTCGAAGTAGACTCCGCTGCGGATCTCGATCGAATCGGTCATCGGGGTTCCTTTCAGGAGGACGGTGCGACGGGCGAGGCGGACGGCGGGACAGCTGCGGGACCGCTGTCGGGTGCGGTCGCGTCGGTGAGGTGGACGGCTGCGGCGCCGCACAGGATGTCGGCTCCCGAGCTCGTCCCGACCGCGGCGACGGCGCGTGCGATCGGGCCGGCCGGCGCGCCGGAGACGAGGAGTTCCAGGGCCGCGCGCACCTCGGGCACGCAGGCGCCGGCGGCGGCGGCGTCGAGGAGCGAGGCCGACAGCCCGCCGGTGGGGGCAGGTCGGGCGGCGAGGGCCGCGCGGAGCCGGTTCCGGAGGAGGTCGAGCGCGGGCACGGCGCGGACCTGCCGGAGCGCGAGCAGCACGCCGCAGACGGCGTCGTCGCCGGACGGGGTGGAGCCGGGGCCGAGGCCGAGCAGCGCGGCGAGCGCGGAGTCGACGGCCCCGGGGTCGAGGGCGCGTCCGGCATGGACGAGTCGTGCGGCACGGTGGGCCAGATCCTCGATGCCCGGCTCCGGCCACGCGGGGTGGGCGATCGAGGCGGAGACGGATGCGGCCGAGGCACGGCGTGCGGGATCGCACGGCCGGATGCGCGTGGGATTCCAGCGGCGGCGGACCGCGCAGTGGAAGTGCTCGGTCATAATGCGTCCCGACTCCACCCGGAGGGCTCCGCCCATCTGCAGGGAGGCCAGTCGATCGCCGGTGAGCTCGGGGACGAGGACGGCCGTCGGCAGGCGCAGCGCCGTGGGGCCGAGCACCGGCAGCACCGCGCCGGTCTCCGAGGCCGCGTAGAAGCCGTGGCGCATGATGCCGACGACCTGCCAGGGGCCCGGCCCGGCCGCCGGCGTCAGGGTCGAAGCGGCGGCCGCCAGCTGTGCGGGCGCGGGCCGGCGCGCAGTCGTCGGGTCCCGGGGAGGATCGGTCGATGCGACGGGCGCTGTGGTCATCCACTCAGCCTATGCCCGGCTGGTATGGTGCAGGTCACGGCGAATCATGCCGAACCAGCCGGTGCGATCCGGCAGAACATGCTACGGCTCATGCCGCATCCCGAGAGGAGCCCGCGATCACCGAGCTCGACCCCGCCGCTCTCCCGCTCTCCGAGGTCCTCACCCTCCCCTCCTTGCTCGGCTCCCGGCTCGTCGCCGGCGGCAACCGGCTCGACCGGACGGTGCGGCGGGTGAACATCATGGAGGTGCCGGACATCCTCCCCTGGGTGCGCCCGCACGAGCTCCTGCTCACCACCGGGTACCCGCTCCGCGACGACCCCGGGCGGCTGACGGAGCTCGTCTCCGAGTTCTCCGCGCACGGACTCTCCGGCCTCGGCATCAAGATGAGCCGGTACCTCGAGGAGATCCCGGAGGAGGCGATCGCACGCGCCGACGACCTCGGCCTGCCGATCATCGCGCTGCCCGCGGACACCGGGTTCGACGACATCATCAACGAGGTCCTCGCCGAGGTGCTCGGCCGCAGCGCCGACTCCCTCCATCGCAGCGAACGGGTGATGCGCGAGCTCGTCGATGCCGTCGTCACCGGAGGCGACCTCGACGACGTGTGCGCGCGCCTCGCCCACGAGATCGGGATCCACGTCGTCGTCACCACGATGGACGGCCGGGTCCGCGCCGAGGTCCCCGATCCCCGCGCGGTCGCGGACCCCCCGCGGCCGCGCGAGCTGCCGTGCTTCGATCCGACGGGCCGCTTCCGCGTGGAGAGCGAGCCCACGGGCGTCGACCTCGCGCAGGACGGGATGCACCGGATGAGCACCAGGATCCTCGGCGGGTCCCGCGATCTCGGTCGGCTCGTCGTGTTCTCCGAGCGGGGGCTGGGCCCGGCCCACCTGGGAGTCCTCGAGCAGGCGGCCGCGGCCGCCGCCCTCGTCATCACCAAGCAGCAGGCGATCTCCGCGGTGGAGAGCAAGTACCGGACCGATTTCGTCCACGAGGTCATGCGCGGCCGCATCACCTCGACGGACCGGATCCTGTCCCATGCGGAGTCGCTCGGCTGGGACCTCGACCGGCCGCTGTCCGTCGTCGTGGCCGAGGTCGACGCCGATGCCGACGCCTCCGAGGGAGACGAGAAGCGCACGCTCCAGGAGCTGTTCGCCACCGCGTGGACCGCCGCGGTGAAGCGGCTCGACGAGAAGGCCGCCGTGGTGGGGGCCGGCGACGAGGTCATCGTGCTGCTGCCCGCGGCCGACACCGAACGCCAGACCGCGGCGGTGGAGGAGTGCATTCGGGAGGTCCGGGGCATGGGCGGCGGCGGCAGACGGGCCTTCTCCACCGGGATCTCCCGCCCGGCGGCGACCGTCCACGATCTGCCGACCGCCTACGTCGAGGCCACCCGGGCGGTCGAGATCGGCCGCCGGATCCACGGCGGCAGCGCACTGAGCCACTTCGACACCCTCGGGGTCCACCGGCTCCTCCTCCAGGTGGCCGACACCGAGGAGCTGCGCGCCTTCGCCGAAGACACCCTCGGCCCGCTGGCCGGGGACGCGAAGACCGAGTACGCCGACCTGCGGGAGACCCTGCAGGTGCTCCTCGACCACAATCTCAACGTCGCCGAGACCGCCCGCGCGCTGTTCTTCCACTACAACTCGCTGCGCTACCGGATCACGAAGCTCGAGCGGATGCTCGGGCCCTTCACCACGGACCCGCACCTGCGCCTCGCGATCACCCTGGCTCTGCAGATCGTCCGGCTCCCGTGACGACGGCGCGCGACCCCGGCCCGGCCGACTGGCGGAAACCTCCAGTGCACACCGATCCGGTTCGTCAGATGCTGACGTGACCTGCGCCTCATCGCCCTTCTAGGGTGTACACAGCGGCGAGTGACCGGGAGCGGTTCCCGAGCACCATCGCCACCGCCCGCGACCCGAGGAGCAGTCATGTCGGCATTCGGATGGAAACTCCACGGCGACGGCAAGGACGTCCTGCCCGGTCGCGCCGTCGCCCCGGACGAGCGCTTGAGCTGGGGGCGCACCGTGGGGCTCGGCGCCCAGCACGTCGTCGCGATGTTCGGCGCGACCTTCGTCTTCCCCATCGTCATGGGTCTCAACCCGCAGCTCGCCGTCATGGTCAGCGGGTTCTCGACGATCATCTTCCTCCTCATCGTCAACGGGAAGGTGCCGAGCTACCTCGGCACCTCTGCCGCGTTCGTCGGAGGCGTCGCCGCCGTCACCGCCCAGGGCGGCACCATCCAGGAGGTGTCGGGATCGATCCTCGTCGCCGGACTCGTCCTCGCGGTCGCCGGCGTCTTCATCCACTTCATCGGCGCACGCATCCTCACCCGGATCCTCCCGCCCGTGGTCACCGGCGCCGTCGTCATGCTCATCGGGTTCAACCTCGCCCCGGTCGTGGCGAACGTCTACTGGCCGCAGGACCAGTGGGTCGCCCTCATCGTCATGGTCGCCGTCATCCTCATGTCGGTGGGCCTGCGCGGGTTCCTCGGCCGCGTCTCCGTGTTCATCGGACTCGTCTTCGGCTACGTGCTCTCCTGGGTCTTCGACCTCGTGTTCGGCCAGATCACGTCCTACGACTCCGCGGTCGACGACATCACCACCCGCTTCCGCGTCGACTGGTCCGGCGTCGAGGCCGCCGCATGGATCGGCTTCCCGCCCTTCACCGACGAGGCCGCCGGCGTCGTCGGCATCCACCTGCCCGCCTTCAACGCCGGGTTCATCGTCCTCATGCTCCCCGCGGTCATCGCGCTCGTCGCGGAGAACGTCGGCCACGTCAAGGCCGTCGAGGAGATGACGCGCGTCGATCTCGACCCCTATGTGGGACGCGCGGTGTTCGCCGACGGCGTCGCCACCGCGATGGCCTCGAGCGTCGGCGGCTCGCCGACCACCACCTACGCGGAGAACATCGGCGTCATGGCAGCCACCCGCGTGTATTCGACCGCGGCCTACTACGTCGCCGCGCTCGTCGCGATCGGGTTCGGCCTCTCCCCCAAGTTCGGCGCGGTCATCGCAGCGGTCCCCGGCGGCGTCCTCGCCGGCATCACGGTCGTGCTCTACGGCATGATCGGCATGCTCGGCGCGAAGATCTGGAAGGAGAACCGGGTCGACTTCGCCAATCCGCTCAACCTCGCCCCGGTCGCGGCGGGCATCATCATCGCGATCGGCGACGTCGGTCTGACGGTGACCGAGAACTTCACCCTCTCCGGCATCGCGTTCGGTACCATCGTCACCCTGGTCATGTACCACCTCGCCCGACTCGTCGCCCCGCGCTCGATGCGCGATGCCGCGGCCGCAGAGGCCGTCGAGCCCGGCGGCACGGCGATCACCATCGGGTCCACCGGATCGGAGGGCCGGATCGGCGAGGAGCTCACCGAGGACTACGGTGCCCGTCGGGCACGCGAGAAGAGGACCGATACGTGAAGCCCGCCCCCTTCACTCTGCACCGTCCGCGCACCCTCGCGGCCGCGCTCGAGCTGCTGGCCGAGCTCGGCCCCGACGCCAAGGTGCTCGCCGGCGGACAGAGCCTCGTACCGGTGCTCAACATGCGCCTGGCGGCACCCGCCCACCTCGTCGACATCACCGCGCTGCCCGACGTCGACCGCGTCGAGTCGAGCGGGGCCGGCGTGACGGTCGGCGCGCTCGCCACCCATCGCGCCGTGGAGCACGATGCCGGCGCGCACGAGCACCAGCCGCTCCTCCGCCAGGCCCTCACCCACGTCGCCCACCCGGCGATCCGCAATCGCGGCACCGTCGTCGGATCGCTCGCCCACGCCGACCCCAACGGCGAGATGCCGATGATCCTCGCGCTGACCGAGGGGCACGTGCGCGCCGTGAGCAGCCGCGGCGAGCGCGAGATCCCGGCCGCAGAGCTGTTCGTCGGCCCGCTCGAGACCTGCCTGGAGCCCGACGAGATCCTCGTCTCGGCGACCTTCGGCGCAGCCGGGGCCGGGGCGCGCACGGGCTTCGACGAGCTGGCACGCCGATCCGGCGACTACGCGCTCGCCGGGGTCGGGATGGTGCTCGCGACCGACGGGGACGGCGCCGCGGAGACGATCACCGGGCTCAGCGCCGGATTCGTCTCCGTGACCGACCTCCCCGAGCGGCTCGTGCTCGACGAGCACGTGGCTGGCACCCCCACCGCCGAGGCCCGGGAGGTCGCCGAGGCGGTCGCCGCCGCCGTGCGCGAGCACATCGACCCGATCGACGACATCCACGCCACCTCCGACTACCGCCGGCACCTCGCCGGCGTCATCGCCCGCCGCACGTTCACCCGGCTGGCCCGCACGAACGACCGGCCCCGGACCCAGGAGGCGCACGCATGAGCAGCGAACCGACGAGCACCGTGAGACTGAGCGTCAACGGCGTGGACCGCACGGTCGACGTCCCCGACCGGCAGCTCCTCTCCGACGCCCTCCGCCACACCCTCGGGCTCACCGGCACGCACGTGGGCTGCGAGCACGGCGTGTGCGGAGCGTGCACCGTCCAGCTCGACGGTCGGCCGGTGCGCTCGTGCCTGATGTTCGCCGCCTCGGCGGAGGGCCATGAGATCACCACCGTCGAAGGGCTGGGCAACGGCCCGGACGACCCCGGGCCGGTGCAGCAGGCCTTCATCGACTGCCACGGCCTCCAGTGCGGCTTCTGCACCCCGGGCTTCGTCACGACCATCGATGCCTACGTCCGCGAGAACCCCGATCCGAGCGAGGAGGAGGCACGCGAGGCGATCTCCGGCAACCTGTGCCGGTGCACCGGGTACCAGAACATCGTGCGCTCGGTGTGCCGGGCCGCCGAGCTCGTGCGCGAGCGGGAGGAGGACGCATGACGACGCGGATGTTCGGACAGTCGATCACCCGACGGGAGGACCCCCGCCTCGTCACCGGCGCCGGAGCCTACCTCGACGACCTCGCCCCCGGAGTCCTCGCCGCTGCGTTCGTCCGCAGCCCGCACGCCCATGCCCGGATCCGCGACATCGACGTCGCCGGCACCCTCGAAGTCCCCGGGGTCGTCGCGGTGTGGACGCACGAGGACCTGCCCGGCGCGGCGGCGGAGCGCCTGCCCATGCTCCTGCCGCACCCCTCGATCAGCTCTCCCCACACCGGGTTCGCGCTCGCGCGCGATCACGTCAACCACGTGGGCGAGCCCGTGGCGATGGTCGTCGCCGAGAACCGGTACATCGCCGAGGACGCGTGCGGGCGCATCGAGGTCGACTACGAGCTCCTCCCGCCGGTCGTCGGGCTCCCCGCCGCACGGGAGGCCGCCCGGGCCGTCCACGACGAGACCCCGGACAACGTCGCCGCCCACCACGTGCAGACCGTCGGCGACGCCGCCGCGGCGATCGACTCCGCCCCGTACGTGCTCGATCTCGAGCTCGAGATCGAGCGCAGCGCGTGCATCCCGATGGAGGGCAAGGGCGTCATCGCGCGGTGGAACTCCGAGGACCGGACGATGGTCGTCCACTCCTCCACCCAGACGAGCACCGGCCTGCGGGCGGCTCTGGCCGCCAAGCTCGGCTTGGCGCTCACCGACATCGAGGTCATCACCCCGGACGTCGGCGGCGCCTTCGGGGTGAAGATCAACCACCCCTGGCCGGAGGAGGTCGCGGTGGCCTGCGCCGCCCGGGCGCTGTCGACGACGGTGAAATGGACCGAGGACCGGCGCGAGCACTTCATCTCCTCCGCCCACGAGCGCGGGCAGCTCCAGCGGGTGCGGGTCGGATTCGACGACTCCGGTCGCATCCGCGGGCTCGATGTGCAGTTCTGGCACGACAACGGCGCCTATCTCCCCTACGGCGTCATCTGCCCGCTCAACACCTCGACCCACGTCCTCGGGCCCTACCTGGTGCCGGACTACCGGGTGGAGTTCTGGTCGATGTACACGAACACCGTCATCGTCACCCCGTACCGGGGTGCCGGCCGCCCGCAGGGCGTGTACATCATGGAACGCACCATGGATGCGATCGCCGAACGCCTCGGGATGGACCGCACCGAGGTGCGGATGAACAACTTCGTCCGCGAGTTCCCGCATCCGCTCGGCGTCATCATGCAGGACGGCGCCGAGGGCGTGCTCGACTCCGGCGACTACGTCGCCTCGATGGACAAGCTGCGCGCGCTCGTCGGCTGGGAGGACTTCGTCGAGTTCCGTGAGCAGGCACGGGCCGAGGGCCGCAGGGTCGGGATCGGCGTGGCCTGCTACGTCGAATCCACCGGTGCCGGCCCGTACGAGGGCGGTCACATCGAGGTCGAGACCTCCGGCCGGGTCAACGTCTTCACGGGGCTCACGACGCAGGGCCAGGCCCACGCCACGGTGTTCGCCCAGATCGTCGCCGACGAGCTCGGCGTGCCCATCGACCAGGTGCATGTGACGACCGGGGACACGCGGAAGATGGCGTACTCGGTGGGCACCTGGGGCTCCCGCGGAGCGGTGATGAGCGGCAACGCCGTGCATCTCGCGGCGCGGAAGGTCAAGGAGAAGGCGCTCGCGATCGCCGGCGACAACCTCGAGGTGGACCCCGGCGACCTCGAGATCGTCGACGGGACCGTCCGCGTCAAGGGCGACCCGAGCGCCTCCATGCCGCTGTCGGCCGTGTCCGTGCTGTCGAACCCGCTGCGCTACGCCTTCGACGAATCGGCGAAGGCCGCGACCCAGTTCGCTCGGCCGCCCGCTCCCGGGGCCCCGCCGGTCACCCCGGGCCGTGCCCCGGGTCTCGAGGACCAGGACTTCTTCTCCCCGGTGCGCTCGACCTTTGCCTCCGGGATGCACGCGGCGATCGTCGAGACCGACCCGGACACCGCCGACATCCGGATCCTGCGCTACTGCGTCGTCCACGACTGCGGGCCGATGATCAACCCGCTCGTCGTCGAGGGCCAGGTGCACGGCGGAGTCGCGCAGGGAGTCGGCGGCGCCCTGTACGAGCGGATGGCCTACGACGACATGGGGCAGCTCCTCAATGCCTCCTTCATGGACTTCCTCATGCCCTTCGCCTCCGAGGTGCCCCACATCGAGACCGACCACCTGGAGACCCCGAGCCCGCTGAACCCGCTCGGCATCAAGGGCGCCGGCGAGGCGGGCACGATCCCGGGCACCGCGGTGATCGCCGCGGCGATCGAGGACGCCGAGGGCATCCCGATCCGCCGGATGCCGATCTCACCCTCCGAGCTCTGGCAGCTGCGGCGCGAGACCGCCGACGCACCCGCGCCCGCCGCCCGCTGACACCCCGGACCATCCACCCGACCATCCACCCGACCACGGAGGACACCACGTGCAGATCTCATCGACGGCCCATATGCAGGCGGATTCCGCGACCGCCTGGCAGGCGTTCCACGACACCGGGGTCCTGTCCCGCACGATCCCGGGCGTCGAGTCGCTGACCCCCACCGCCCCGGGCACCTATGCGGTGGTCCTCACCATGGGGGTCGCGGCGATCAAGGGGACGTACAAGGGCACGGTGGCGTTCTCCCAGGAGGTCGAGAACGAGTCCTTCGTCCTCACCGCCACCGGCAGCGGAGGACCGGGCACGATCGGCGCGGACATCACCGTGCACCTGGCTCCGGGAGCCGAATCCGGGACCGACATCGCGTGGGAGGCCTCCGCAGTGCTCGGCGGCCCGATCGGCGGCGTCGGACAGCGCATGCTCTCCGGGGTCGCCAAGCGCATCGCCACGAAGTTCTTCGCCGACATCGATGCCGACATCGCAGCCGGCGGCGCCGCCCAGGAGGCCTCCCCCGCCGGGACCGCGCCCGGGGACGCGCTCGCCGACGCCGCACCGGCGCCGGCGACGGTCCCGGCGGAGCGTCGCAGCCCACCGGCGGCCGCCTCGGGTCCGGCTCCGCGGGGCGGCGGTGATCTCCTCACCGGTCTGCTCGCCGGGGCCGGGATCGCGCTGGCCGGGGTGATCGTCGGCGTCCTCGCCGGGCGCCGCTGAGGGCGGGCGCCCCGCGCCCTTCCGGCCAGATGTGCCACTTCCCTTCGGTGCCGATCAGCAGTTCTTGACGTGTCGCTGATCACAGTCCGGTCCGTAGAGTGAACGCACCGTGCGCGTCCGGCACGGCGACACTCAGCCACCGAGGCCGAAGGAGCCGAACATGCCCGATCCGATCGAAGTCCGCAAGGTCCCTCTCCACAGCGTCACCGACGCCTCCGAGCTCACCGCACTCATCGACGCCGGCACCCTGTCCGCCGACCGCGTGATCGCCATCATCGGCAAGACCGAGGGCAACGGCGGGGTCAACGACTACACCCGGATCATCGCCGACCGCGCCTTCCGTGAAGCACTCGTCGCCGCCGGGGCGCCCGCCGATCAGGTGAGCCGGATCCCGATCGTGTGGTCCGGCGGCACGGACGGGGTGATCAGCCCGCACGCGACGATCTTCGCCACCGTCGACCCGTCCGAGGTGGAGCCGACGGAGGAGAAGCGCCTGTCGGTGGGATTCGCGCTGAGCGAGCCGATCCTGCCCGAGGAGATCGGCCGGATGGGCATGGTCGACAAGGTCGCCGTCGCCGTGCAGGAGGCGAAGGAGCGGGCCGGGATCACCGACGACGCGGACGTCCACTACGTGCAGACGAAGACCCCGCTGCTCACCATCGACACGATCCGCGACGCCCGCTCCCGCGGCAACGACGTCGTCACCGAGGACACCCTGGCGTCGATGGACGTCTCGAACGGCACCACCGGGCTCGGGATCGCGAAGGCGCTCGGCGAGGTCGCCGAGATCCGCGACGAGGACATCATGGCCGACCGGTCGAAGTACTCCGCCGTGGCCTCGTGCTCCTCCGGGGTCGAGCTCGACCGGGCGCAGGTCGTCGTCGTCGGGAATGCGAGCGGGATCGGCGGCCGGTACCGGATCGGCCATTCCGTCATGCGCCACGCCCTCGACGCCGACGGGATCTGGGAGGCGATCGCCGACGCCGGCCTCGACCTGCCCGAGCGCCCGCACCGCGACGATCTCGCCGGTCGGCTCGTCAATGTCTTCCTCAAGTGCGAGACGAGCCAGGATGGCTCCGTGCTCGGCCGGCGCAACGCCATGCTCGACGATTCCGACGTGCACTGGCACCGGCAGATCAAGGCGGCCGTCGGCGGGGTCACCGCCCAGGTGACCGGCGATCCCGCCGTCTTCGTCTCCGTCTCCGCCGCCCACCAGGGGCCGGACGGCGGCGGCCCGGTGGCCGCGATCGTCGACCTCGGCGAGGATCCGACCGGATACACCTTCAGCGGCTGAGGGCAGCGCCGCACGACGCGACGGCCGGGCGATCTCCTGTCGCCCGGCCGTCGCGCGCCGCCCGCCGGAATCCTCAGCCCGGATCGCCGTGCCCCCGGCGACCGGGCTGCCGCGCGTCGGGGTGCCCGGGCTCGTCAGGATGCCCGGGCTCGGCGGGGCGCCCGGGCTCGGCGAGGGGCTGCTCGAGCGGCACATCGATATCGAGGACCGCGCCCTGTGCAGGGCCGGGCCGGGAGAGGTTCATGACGACGGCGAAGAGGGCCGCCGGCACGATTCCGGAGACGAGGAGGACCTCGAGGGTCTCGGGCATCCCGCCGACCGCCGCGGGCACCGCGGCGAATCCCTGGCCGACCCCGATCGACACCGCGATGACGAGCATGTCGTGGCGGTCGAGCGCGGTCTCGGCGAGGAGCTTGATCCCGGCGCCGATGAGCATCCCGAACATCACGACGGCGGCACCGCCGATGACTGCCGAGGGCATGACGGCGATGACTGCGGCGAACTTGGGCAGCAGGCCGAGGAGGATGAGGAACCCCGCTCCGATCGACACGACATGCCGGCTCATCACACCGGTGAACGCGACGAGACCGACGTTCTGACCGAACGACGTGTTCGGCAGGGCGCTGAAGATCGATGCGAAGGCGGTGGCGACGCCGTCGGCGATGACTCCCCCGGACAGCTCGCGGTCGGTGACCTCTCGGCCCGCGCCGCTCTTGGTGATGGCGGACAGGTCGCCGATCGTCTCCACGGAGGTGGCGATCGCCATCGCTCCCATGCCGATGATCGCGGCGGACGGGAAGTCGAGACCGAACCGGAGAGGCATCGGGATCGCGAACCAGTCCGCCTCGGCCACCTGCGAGAAGTCCACGAGGCCGAGGGGGATGGCCACGAGGTATCCGACGACGAGTGCGATGAGCACGGAGGCCGCGCCGATGATCCCCTTGCCGAACCGGTACAGGACGAGCATGACGACGAGCACGAGCGTCGCGAGGCCGAGGTTCGTCCAGGATCCGAAGTCCTCGGCTCCGTTGCCCCCGGCGTAGAGCGCCATCCCGGTGGGGAGCAGCCCGATCCCGATGACGAGGACGACGATGCCGGACACGAGCGGCGGGAACAGCGCTCGCAGCCATCTCAGGCTGAACCCGAGGACGACCTGGACCAGGCCTGCGAAGATCGCTCCTCCGAGCACCGCGGCGATCCCGTACTGCTGGGCCAGGGGGATGGCGACGACGAGGAACCCGAAGCTCGTGCCCTGGACGATCGGCAGGCGCGAACCGACCGGCCCGAAGCCGATGGTCTGCATGAGGGTGGTGATCCCGGCGACGAGGAGGGCGACCTGGACGAGGAAGGCGGTCTCCCCGGTCGTCGCGCCGATCGCCGTGGCGAGGATGATCGGGATCGTGACATTGCTCGCCATCATCACGAGGACGTGCTGGATGCCCAGCACGATCGCGGTCCCGAGCGGCGGCATCTCGTCGATGCCGTAGCGCGGTGTCACACCTTCCGGCGGGGGTCGGTTCGCGCTCGGCGGCTGCGGTGCGGTCTCTCGTTCTCCGGTCATAGGATCCACTCCCCTCCGGGCCTGCGCCCAGCGGCTCCGGCGTGCAGATGCGGCCCTGCACTGTGCCCTGGATCACAATCCTAGAGAACCCACCCCGGGCAGCCGTCGGCAGGTCCTGCCGAAGCGACGCCGGCGACAGCGGGCAGATCTGCCCGCGCCGCCCCACCGGCCCCCGGGTCGCCCCGGTGGTCGGGTCAGGCCTCCGCCGTCGAGATCTCGAAGCGCCCCTCGAGCGCCCGGTGCACCGGGCAGCGGTCCGCGATCCGCAGCAGTGCGCGGCGCTGATCGGTGCTCAGCTCCGCGTCGAAGACGATGCTCCGCTCGATCCGGGTGACGAGGTCGCCGTCGCGCTTGACCTGCCGGAAGGTGAGGTCGGTGCGGGTGTCCCCGAGTTCGTAGCCCTTGCGGCGGGCGTACATCCCCATGGTCATCGAGGTGCAGGCACCGAGCGCGGCGAGCAGCAGGTCGAAGGGGTTGGGGCCGGCGTCGTGGCCGCCGTCCACCGAGCGCGGCTCGTCGGCGAGCCAGGTGTGGGAGGCGGTCGCGAGCACGGTGCCGAAGTCGGTCCGGCCGTCGGGGTGGACGCGCACCCTCCCCGGCGGCAGGTCGGCGTGGGGCGCCTCGGCGTCCTCGGGGGCATCGATGTACCGTGCGGCCCATGCGGCGATGACCCCGGCCGTGTAGGTTCCCTGCCCGGGCCCGGTGAGCAGGTGGTCCGCACCGTCGAGGGCGATGAAGCTCTTGGGCTGGTGCGCGGTGCGGTAGATCGCCTGCGCGTTGTGGACGTCGACGATCTCGTCCGTCGGCGAGTGCAGGATGAGCAGCGGGGTGCGCAGCGCCTCGATGCGCCGGGTCTGCTCGACGCCGCAGATGTCGTCGACGAGCGCCTCGCCGATGACGACCGGGCGCCCGCCGATCATCACCTCCGCCGAGCCCTCCTGCCGGATGGTCTCGATCTCGGAGGCGAACAGCCCGGTGACGTGGCCGGGGTCGAAGGGAGCGGCGATCGTCGCGACCGCATCGAGGCCCTCGACCTCGGCGGCGACGGACAGCACCGCGGCCCCGCCGAGCGAGTGCCCGATGAGCAGCCGCGGCGCGGCGTGGTGCGCGCCGAGCCAGGCGATGACCTCGAGCAGATCCGCGCGATCGGAGGAGAAGGTCGACTCCGCGAAGTCCCCCTCCGAACCGCCGAGGCCTGCGAAGTCGAAGCGGAGGACGGCGAACCCCTCGTCGGTGAGCGCCCGGGAGACGCGCGAGGCGGCCGGGGACTTCGCCGAGCAGGTGAAGCAGTGGGCGAACACCGCGTAGGCGAGCGGGGTCCCCGCGGGCCGGTCGAGGAAGCCGCGGAGCTCCGTGCCGCGGGCTGTCGGGATGGTGATCTCTTCAGTGCTCATGCATGCCTTCCGGTTCGACGCCTTCCGATCGATCGCCCGGCGGCGCGCGGCGCCCGCCGATCGCGCTTCCGAGGAGAACGCTACCCGCTCACGCCCCCGGCCCTGCCGCCTGAAGTTCGGCAGGAGGGCCTCAGGTGGTCGGGGATCCATGATTCCGCCGGATATTCCGTGGATCTCTGACCACCTGCCGGGGCCGACACAGAAGATGTCGAAGATGCTTGACACGAGATGTCAAGGATATTTGACTTAAAGTGTCAAGAGAACTTCACATACCGATGGCACCGCCCCGGAAGGAGGACCGATGCCCGAACTCGACGTCGGCGAGGTCACCCTCAAGGACCGCCGGAAGCGCGCCGGGCTCACCCAGGCGCAGCTCGCCGGACTCGTCGAGGTGTCCCGCCAGACGATCATCGCGATCGAGCGCGGCGACTACTCGCCCAGCGTCTACCTCGCCCTGCGGATCGCCCGCGCCCTCGACACGACTGTCGAGGAGCTGTTCCCACTCGACCGGAAGGACCACTCATGAGCACCTCCCGCCCGCAGTCCCGCTTCACCGAGATCGCCGATTCCATCAGCGGCGTGAGAGACCCCTCGATGGGCGACGAGCGCGAGCGCGACGTCATCCTCCGCGCCTACACCTTCTCCTCCGTCGTCGCGACGTATGCCGCGTTCGCCGTCGCGATCCTCCTCGCCGTCATCGGCGCGGGCCTGTGGTCGGTCCTCGTCGTCCTCGCCGCCGGCCTGACCGGCTGGGGTGCGATCTGGTACTGCGCGCGCAACGATGTCGACCTCCCCGCGATGACCGAGCGGACGACCGGGCGTCGCAGGAGGGTGACCTACTCCTCGATGGCGGTGCTCTCCGTCCTCTGGGTCGCGGCCATGCTGTTCCACGTGCTCACCGGGGCACCGCTCGTCCCCGTCGACCTCGGGTTCCCCGGACCCTCGGACAACGGCTTCGCGACTGTGGCCGGCGCCCTCGTCGGCGGTGCGGGCGGCATCGCCGCGGTGATCGTGGCGTTCAAGCTCACGAGCCGCTCGATCAGGAAGCGCGAGCAGGCCGCTGAGGACGAGGACTGAGCCTCCGCCGTCCCACCTCGTCAGCGCCGCCGGCGGACCCGGTAGACCAGGCCCCCGCTGCCCTCGCGGGACAGCCAGGCGCGCTCGAAGGCAGCGCGCGGATAGATGCGCCGCACTGCGGCGGCGGTCGGAGCCGCGGGGTCGTGCACGCGCACGTCGCCGCCCGCGGTGACCCCGGAGACGACGAGCAGATGGCCGCCGGTCTCGTAGCCGGCCTCCGGCAGCTCGGCGGCGTCGAAGGTCACCGAGGCGATGAAGGGTTCGCCGGCGGCGAGGAGCTCCTCGCCGGCGCGCAGATCCGGCAGGGTGTCGAGGAAGGCGTCGTAGCCCCGGGCGGCGGCCCATGCGGTGTTGAAGGCCCAGTTGCCCGCCCCGTCGTAGGCGTGGTCCCACACCCCGCGCAGGGTGGTGCGGACCGCGGGCGAGCCGCCCTCGTCCTCCGGACCCGACGCTGAGGTCGCAGGAGCAGCAGCGGCCGCATCGTCCGCTCCCGGGTCCGCCGGCCCCGACCGTCGGTCCGCCCGGTCGAGGAAGTCCAGCAGCATGGTGAGCGAGGTCGGCGAGCACCACACGTCACCGGCGCCGTAGCCGGGCAGCTCCCCCTGCTGCCGCTGCGAGATCGGCGGCAGGAGCAGTTCGAGGTTCGTGCCGCGCGGCACCGAGTGCGCGAGCTCGGGGCGCCGGGGCGCCGGGCCGCGGGTGAGCACGGAGACGCGCTCGAGCACGGGGACCGCTCCCGACGGTGCTGCGTGGAGGAGCGCCTCGGCCTCGACGAGGTCCGCCGCACCGCCGAGCACCGCGGTGTCGACGACAGCGGTGTCGGCATCGACCCGGATGCCGTGCAGGGCCTGCCCGGGCACGGTGGTCGAGCAGAACCCGGGATCGGTCGACCAGCGCGCGAGCACCGCCCAGTCCGACCAGCGCGAGCCGCCCGAGGGCTCCGCCTCGGCACTGCGGCCCACCCGCAGGCGGATCTCGATCGACGTGCCCGGCGGGGTGAGCGCGGTCCAGGTGGGGATCGCCTCGGTGAACACGCGCAGGTGCACCGGTGGCGCCTGCCACCGGTGCACCTGCGCATCGAGGGCGCGGGACTCCCCGCGCACATGGGTCACCGTCATCGTCGCTGCACCGTCAGCGCGCGGCTCGGCCGGCGCCTCGGTCCGTGTCTCCTCGGTCCGCGCCTCAGTCCGTCGTCACCGCACCGGTCGACGCCGAGCCGACGAGCTTGGCGTACTTGCCCAGGGTGCCGTGCAGGCGGTGGTTCTCCGGCACGGTCCAGTTCCTCCGGCGCTCCTCGAGCACCTCGGCGGGGACGTCGAGGTCGATCGAGCGACCGGCGATGTCCACGCGGATCCGGTCGCCGTCCTCGACGAGCGCGATCGGCCCGCCGTCGACGGCCTCGGGCGCGACGTGGCCGATGCACAGGCCGGTCGAGCCGCCGGAGAACCGGCCGTCGGTGATGAGGAGCACGTCCTTGCCGATCCCGGCGCCCTTGATCGCGCCGGTGATCGCGAGCATCTCGCGCATGCCCGGTCCGCCCTTGGGGCCCTCGTAGCGGATGACGACGACGTCGCCGGGCTTGAGCTCGCCGCCGAGCACGGCATCCATCGCCGGCTGCTCCTGGTCGAACACCCGCGCGGTGCCCTCGAACACGTCGGCGTCGAAGCCGGCGGACTTGACGACCGCGCCCTCCGGGGCGAGCGAGCCGTGGAGCACGGTGAGCCCGCCGGTGGCGTGGATCGGGTTGTCGAGCGCGCGCAGGATCTTGCCGTCGGGGTCCGGCGGGTTGATCTTCTCGAGGTTCTCCGCGACGGTCTTCCCCGTCACGGTGAGGCAGTCGCCGTTGAGCAGCCCGGCGTCGAGGAGCGCCTTCATGACCACCGGCACGCCGCCGATCTTGAACACGTCATTCATGACGTAGTCGCCGAAGGGCTTGACGTTGCCGAGGTGCGGGACCCGGTCGCCGACCCGGTTGAAGTCGTCGAGGGTGAGCTCGACCTCGGCCTCGTGGGCGATCGCCATGAGGTGGAGGACGGCGTTCGTCGACCCGCCGAACGCCATCACCACGGCGATCGCGTTGAGCAGCGACTCGCGGGTGATGATGTCGCGGGCGGTGATGCCCTGCTTGAGGAGTTCGACCACGGCTTCGCCGGACCGGCGGGCGTAGAGCGTGCGATTGCGGTGGATCGCCGGCGGGGCGGCGGAGCCGGGCAGGGACATGCCCATCGCCTCTGCGGCCGAGGCCATGGTGTTCGCGGTGTACATGCCGCCGCAGGCGCCCTCGCCCGGGCACACCGCGCGCTCGATCGCGTCGACATCGGCCTCCGTCATCTTGCCGGCGCGGCAGGCGCCGACCGCCTCGAAGGCGTCGATGAGGGTGACCTCCTTCTCCGTGCCGTCGGAGAGCTTCGCGGTGCCGGGCATGATCGAGCCGTTGTAGAGGAACACGCTGGACAGGCCCAGGCGGGCGGCGGCCATGAGCATGCCGGGGATGGACTTGTCGCAGCCGGCGAGCAGCACGGAGCCGTCGAGGCGCTCGGCATTCATCACGGTCTCCACCGAGTCGGTGATGATCTCGCGCGACACGAGCGAATAGTGCATGCCCTCGTGCCCCATGGAGATGCCGTCGGACACGGAGATCGTCCCGAACTCGAGCGGGTAGCCGCCGGCGTTGTGGACGCCTTCCTTGGCGAACGCGGCGAGCTTCTCGAGCGTGAGGTTGCAGGGCGTGATCTCGTTCCACGAGGAGGCCACGCCGATCTGCGGCTTGACCCAGTCGCCGTCGTCCATGCCGACGGCGCGGAGCATGCCGCGCGCGGCGGCCTTCTCCAGTCCGTCGGTCACGTCGCGCGAGCGCGGCTTGATATCGATCCCGGGCTTGACATCCGATTCTGTGCTCATGCTCGCAGTCTAGGACCGGGGGTCGGTTCTGTCTCCACCCGACACATGATGGACTCCCGGCACCTTGACCGGGGCCACCGGCGTCCCCGGCCCGGGCGGCCGGTGCTCGACTCGTTCACGACAGGGCGAGCTGGGTAGGATTCCCGCATGCTGATTACCACATGACGGCCGCCTGGCTGGTCCTCCTCGCCGTCGTCGTCCTCATCCTCGCCAACGCCCTCTTCGTGGCGGTCGAGTTCGCCTATCTCACGGTCAACAAGACCGAGGTGCGCCGCGCCGCATCCGACGGGGACCGCACGATGCAGGCGGTGTCCGACTCGCTCACGAAGACCTCGAGCAATCTGTCCGGGGCGCAGCTCGGCATCACGGTGACGAGCCTCGTCGTCGGGTTCCTCACCGGCCCGTCCCTGGGCGTCCTCCTCACCGAGGGCCTCGGCTGGGCCGGGCTGGCGCCGGCCGCCGCGACCGGGATCGCCACCACCGCGGCCTTCATCATCGCGACCTTCTCGCAGATGGTGTTCGGAGAGCTCGTCCCGAAGAACTGGGCGATCGCCGAGCCCGCGCTCGTCTCGCGGCTCGTCGTGTACCCGCAGAAGGTCTTCATGACGGTCTTCGGCTGGCTCGTCTGGGTGCTCAACTCCGCGGCCAACGTCGTCCTCCGACTCCTCGGGTTCACTCCCGAGGAGGAGGTCGCGAGCGCCCGCACCGCCCAGGAGCTGCGCGCCGTCGTGTCGCAGTCGGGGCGGCAGGGCACGCTCGACCGGACCACGGCGGAGCTCGCCGCCCGCTCGATCGAGTTCGGGCAGCGCACCGCCGCCGACGTCATGCAGCCCCGGCCGCAGGTGACCTTCCTCGAGGACGAGTCCGCCCAGGACCTCCTCGACCTCGTCGCCGACACCGGGCACTCGCGCTTCCCCGTCATCGGCGAGACCGTCGACGAGGTCGTCGGCGTCGTCCACTTCAAGCACGCCCTCGCTGTGTCGTTCGAGGAGCGGGCCTCCACCCCGGTCCGCGACATCGCCGTCGAGGCGCCCCACGTCGTCGAGTCGATGACGCTCGATCCGCTGCTCGCACAGCTCCGCGAGCCGGGCCTCCAGATCGCGATCGTCGCCGACGAGTACGGCGGCACGGCCGGCATCGTCACGCTCGAGGACCTGCTCGAGGAGATCGTCGGCGAGATCGACGACGAGCAGGACTCCGGCGAGGACAAGCACCGCAGGCTCCCCGACGGCGGGCTCGCCGTGTCCGGGCTGCTCCGCCCCGACGAGCTCGGCGAGATCATGCGCCTGCGGATGCCCGAGGGCGAGGAGTCCGACACGCTCGGCGGGCTCATCGCCGAACGGCTCAACCAGATGCCCGAGGCCGGGGACCGGATCGAGGTCGACGGCGCCGATCTCGCGGTCACCGACGAGGACGACCTGCCCACCCCGGCCAGGATCGCCCTCACCGTGGGGGCGATGGACGGCCAGCGCGTCGACGAGGTCGTCGTCCATCGCCTCACGGTGCCGGACGACGATGACGACGATGACGACAGCGATGACGCCGACGGCGGATCCGATGACCGCACCGGAGCCGAGGAGCCGGCCGACCGTGCGGCAGACCGCACCGGCTCCACCGCAGCAGAAGGAGACCGCCCATGAGCGACGGAGTCGCGATCCTCGTCCTGATCCTCCTGCTCGCCGGCAACGCGTTCTTCGTCGGCGCGGAGTTCGCCATGGTGTCCGCGCGCCGCGATCAGATCGAGCCCAAGGCCGCCGAGGGCAGCCAGTCCGCCCGGTGGACGCTGCGCGGCATCACCGACGTCTCGGTCTCGCTCGCCGCCACCCAGCTCGGCATCACCGCCTGCTCGCTCCTCATCGGCGCGGTCGGCGAACCGGCGATCGCCCACCTCATCGAGGGTCCGCTCGAGTCCTGGGGCGTGCCCGGGGGGCTCGTCCATCCGATCGCCCTCGTCATCGCGCTGCTCATCGTCACCTTCCTCCACATGGTGCTCGGCGAGATGGTGCCGAAGAACATGGCGATCGCGAAGCCCGCCGCCGCAGCACTCCTGCTCGGGCCGGTGCTGCGGGTGTTCGTCGTCGTGTTCCGGCCCTTCATCTGGCTCATGAACACTGCGGCGAACCTCGTCGTCACGCACGTGCTCCGGGCCGAGCCGAAGGACGAGGTGTCCTCGTCCTTCTCCTCCGGCGAGGTGCTCGAGTTCGTCGCGGAGTCGGGCCGCGAGGGCCTGCTCGGCGAGGAGGAGATCCGACTCCTCACCGGCGCGCTGAAGTTCGAGGAGCTCACCGCCGCCGATGTCGCCCTGGCACCGGGCACCGTCCGCACGATCCCGCGCACCGCGACGGTCGCCGAGGTCGAGCAGCTGTGCATCGAGACCGGGTTCTCCCGGTTCCCGGTCACCGACGGATCGGGCGGGCTCGTGGGCTACGTGCACGCGAAGGATCTGCTCGTCCTGGGCCCGGAGGAACGTCTCGCAGCACTCCCGGACACGGTGATCCGCGAGCTCGGCGCGGTGCCCGGCGACGCCAAGCTGCGCCGCGTCATGGTGGCCATGCAGCGGACGAACTCCCACATGGCGCTCATCGACGGCGGGCCGCGCTCCGCGGACGAGGTCGCCGTGGTCGCGCTCGAGGACGTGCTCGAGGAGCTCGTCGGCGAGGTGCGCGACGCCACGAGCCCGGTCTGAGCCGCCCGGCCCGAGTCGTTTCAGCCGCCGTTCCGCTGCCCCCGGGTAACCGCCACCCGGGGGCAGCGGTCATCCGGCGACGGAAGTCACCCGGAAGCGGCGGTCATTCGGTGATGATATTGGCGGGCGTCTCGCCGGCCTGGATGTGGCGCAGCTGCTCGGCGAGCAGCACTTCGATGCGCGGCACGAATGCCGTCGTGTCCCCGCCGACGTGCGGCGTCAGCAGCGTGTTCGGGGTGCCCCACAGCGAGTGGTTCTCCGGCAACGGCTCGGGGTCGACGACGTCGAGGGCGGCGTGGAGGCGACCGGAGCGCAGCTCCTCGACGAGGGCCGCGGTGTCGACGACCGGCCCGCGCGCGACGTTGACGACGAGGGCGTTGTCGGGCAGCTGGGCGAGGAACTCCGCGTCGACGAGGTGGTGGGTCGATTCGGTCAGCGGCGTGATGAGGATGACGACCTCGGCGTGCGGGAGGAGCTTCGGCAGCTCCTCGGTGGCGTGCACCTGCCCGAACTCGTCGGTCCGGGCCCGGGTGCCGACCCGGGTGATCTCGACCTCGAACGGGGCCAGGCGCCGGCAGATCTCCGCGCCGATCCCGCCGACGCCGACGACGAGCACCCGCCGGTCGGCGAGCGAGCGCCGGCGACGGTGGTTCCACGTCCGCGACACCATGTCCCGGGCGGCGTCGTCGATGCCGCGCAGGCTGCCCAGGGTGAGCGCGATCGCCATCTCCGCGGTGGCCGCGGCATGCACCCCGGAGGCCGTGGCGATGGCGACGTCGGTGCCGACCCGGTCGGCGACGATGTCGTAGCCGGTGGTCTGGAGCTGGATGAGCTTGAGGTTCGGGAGCTCGTCGAGGAGCTCCACGGTCGGTCCGGCGTCGATGTAGGGCAGGACGATCGCGTCGATCGATTCGCGGCTCACCCCGGCCTCCTGGTCCTCCGCGGACCACACGACGAGCTTGAGATCGGCGCGCTGGTGGTTGGGGATCCGGGAGTCGACGCGGTCGCGCAGCTCGGCGTCGGGAAAGGCGATGGTGCGGATGTCGAGAGTCGTCATGCCCTCATTCTGGCAGATGCCCCGGCGCCCGGTCTCAGGGCAGCCGGTCCGCGATCGCGCGGGTGATCCGGAGGAGGACCGCCGCATCGCCGGGGGCGAGAGCGTCCTCGAACACCTCGCCGATGTGGGCGCGGTGCACCCGGCCGGCGGCCCGGAACTCGTCCCAGCCGGCATCGGTCAGGGTGATGAGGTGCGCACGGCCGTCCTGCGGGCAGGCGCTCTTGACCACCCACCCCTTCTTCTCGAGCACCCCGATCCGGTAGTTGAGCCGGGGGGCGGAGAACACGAGGCGCTCGGCGAGGACGCTCATCCGCAGGGTGCGGGCGGGCGCCTCGACGAGGAGGAGCAGGAGGTTGTAGTCGCTGAGCCCGAGCCCGGTGGCGGAGCGGAGCTCGGTGTCGAGGTGGCCGATGAGCCGCTGCGAGGTCTCGAGGTAGCTGCGCCAGGCGTCGAGCACCCCGGCCTCCGCGAGCAGGTTCGGCCCCGCCCCGGGGACCTCACCGGCGGATGGGGCGCCGCCGGCCGGCGTGCCGGGAGGCGCGCCGGGTTCAGGCACCGAGGAGCTGGTCAAAGGGGGTCACCGCCTCCGGGTCGAGGTCGTCGAAGACGCTGCGGGTCTCCGCCGGCTGGGCGGCGACGACGAGCCCGTGCGAGGTGCGGATCCGGTCGAATGCCGTCTCGAGTGCCTCGGACGCGATGCCGGTGAGCGTCATGTCGACGAGGTCGTGGGCGAGCGGGCGGAGCTCGATCACCTCGACCTCGGCGTCCACGCCGCCGAGCCGCAGCTGTTCGCGCGCGGCGGCGAGGATGCGCTCGGCGAGCGCGGTCGAGTTCGACGGGTCGCCGATGCCGCCGGAGACGGCGATGATGCGGTAGGTCATCGCGCACCTCCTGCACTGCTTGCGGCGCCGGTGGACGCGCTCTCCGCGGACTCCCGCTCGGCGCGCGCGGCCCGGTCCTGGAAGGCGCGGGACTCCGGGCTGCCCCCGGCCACCGGGTCGAGTCCGGCACGGTGGCGCTCGACGAGCCACTCGTGGGTGGGGGCGTCGGGCACATCGGCCGGGCGGAGGACGTCCATCTCCTTGCGGAGGACGGGCAGCACCTCGGCACCGAAGATATCCATCTGCTCGAGCACGGTGTCGGTGGGCAGTCCGGCGTGGTCGATGAGGAACATCAGCCGCTGGTAGTCACCGGCCCAGTCGCGCATCGACAGGTAGCGCTCGATGACCTGTTGCGGGCTGCCGACGGTGAGCGGCGTCTGCGCGGTGAAGTCCTCGAGGCTCGGCCCGTGGCCGTAGACCGGGGCGTTGTCGAAGTACGGGCGGAACTGCTTGACGGCGTCCTGCGAGTTCTTCGCCATGAATACCTGCCCGCCGAGGCCCACGAAGGCCTGGTCGGCGCGGCCGTGGCCGTAGTACTCGTAGCGCTGGCGGTAGAGCTTGACCATCCGCGCGGTGTGGGAGGCCGGCCAGAAGATGTTGTTGTGGAAGAAGCCGTCGCCGTAGTAGGCGGCCTGCTCGGCGATCTCGGGGCTGCGGATCGAGCCGTGCCACACGAACGGGGGCACCTCGTCGAGCGGGAAGGGGGTGACGGTGAACCCGTTGAGCGGGGTCCGCAGATTGCCCTCCCAGTCGATGTTCTTCTCCCGCCACAGGCGGTGGAGGAGGTTGTAGTTCTCGATCGCGAGCGGGATGCCCTGGCGGATGTCCTTGCCGAACCACGGGTAGACCGGGCCGGTGTTGCCGCGGCCCATCATGAGCGACACGCGGCCGTCGGACAGGTGCTGGAGGTAGCTGTAGTCCTCCGCGATCCGCACCGGGTCGTTCGTCGTGATGAGAGTGGTCGCCGTCGACAGGCGCAGGCGCTCGGTGGTCGCCGCGATGTGCGAGAGCAGGACCGGCGGGTCGGCGGGGGCGACGAAGGGCGGGTTGTGGTGCTCGCCGGTGGCGAACACGTCGAAGCCGACCTCTTCGGCCTTCTGCGCGATCCGCAGGGTGGACTTGATGCGCTCGTGCTCGGTCGGGGTGGTGCCGGTGGTCGGATCAGTGGTGACGTCGCCGATCGTGAAGATTCCGATCTCCATGATGCCTCTTTTCATTGAAGCCTCAATTACTTAGTTAAAACTTTAACATGCTTCCGGGTGCAGGTATTCCCGGTGCGGTGAGAGGTGCCGACAGTCGGCGCAGCCGCGCCGGGGGGCACGCCGTTGGGAGGGGCCGGACGCGCAGGAGAGGTGCGGTCCGGTTACAGGGTTTCAGACGGTCCCGAGGCGGCCGCTGATCGGCCAGCGCACGGTGCGGGTGCGTGCAGGGTCGCCCCAGAGCACACGCAGGTCTGCGGCGAAGTCGCGGAGGAGCGCCTCGCGGCCGGCCTCGTGCGCGGCGCGCACCGCTGACCACGTCGACACGTAGCCGAGCAGCTCCGCGCAGGTGAGCTCGCCGGTGATCGCGAGCGGCGGCAGGGGCGCCTCGGCGAAGGGGAAGTCCAGGGTCCGGTAGCCTGCGTCGACGTGGTGCCGCTCCGGCGGCCAGAAGGGGCCGATCTCCGCGGAGTAGAAGCGGTCGACCCGGGCGGCGATGTCCGGATCGGTCTCAATGACGCCGTAGGTGATGAGCGCGAGGAGCGCCCCGGGCGCGGCGATGCGGCGCACCTCGGCGTAGAAGGCCGGGAGGTCGAACCAGTGGGCGGCCTGGGCGGCGGTGACGAGGTGGACGGAGGCGTCCGCAGCCGGGAGCCGCTCGGCGGGCGCCTGCACGTAATCGATGCGCGGGTGGCCTGCGGCCCGGGAGAGCTGATCGGCGCTCGGGTCCGCACCGATGACGCGCGGCAGGTGCGCGGCGAGGGCGACGGTGAGCTGGCCGGTCCCGCAGCCGACGTCGAGCGCGCAGAGCCCACGGGTGTCGGCGGAACCCGCACTGCACTCCCCCGCACCTGCGGAACCTGCGGACGAGGTGCCTGCGGCGGCGACGGAGCGGCGGGTCGCCTCGGCGAGGTGGGATGCGAGGGCGGGAGGGTACGAAGGCCGGAACCGAGAGTATCCCTCGGCTCCGGCCTCGAACCAGTTGCGGCTCATCGCGCGCCCCGTGCTCGGCGGATCCCTCAGATCCAGATCGCAGGGTCGACGAGCTCGTACTCCCCGCCGTGCGGGTGAGCCACCCCGGCGGGGCGCTTGATCGTCGCGGGCACGCCGACCGCGATCGAGTCCGGCGGCACGTCCTTGACGACGACCGCGTTCGCCCCGACCGAGGCGCCGTCCCCCACCGTCACCGGGCCGATGACCTTGGCGCCGGCGCCGATGAGCACGTCGTTGCCGATCGTGGGGTGGCGCTTCTCCTGCTCCATCGAGGTGCCGCCGAGGGTGACCTGCTGGTAGAGCATGACGTCGTCGCCGATCTCCGCGGTCTCACCGACGACGATGCCGTTGGCGTGATCGATGAAGAAGCGGCGGCCGATCGTCGCCCCCGGGTGGATCTCCACCCCGGTGAGCGTCCGCACGATCTGGGACAGCAGCCGTGCGGGCACCTTCCCGGACGGGCGCTGCCACAGCTTGTGCAGCCCGCGGTGCGCCCAGATCGCATGCAGTCCCGGATAGCTGACGAGAGTGACGAGGTCGCTGTGCACCGCGGGATCGCGGCGGCGGGCGGTCTCGAGGTCCTCGCGCACCGCGGCGCGCACCGCCGGCCGGGTCGCGACGAAGGCTGCGGCCGCGACGGCGGTCCCGGCGGCGATTCGGGTGAGGAGGGCCAACTCGATCAGTCCATGTACTCGGCGAACAGGGGCGTGGTGAGGTAGCGCTCGCCGAAGCTCGGGATGATGACGACGACGCGCTTGCCCTGGAACTCCGGCCGCGCGGCGACCTTCTCCGCTGCGGTGATCGCGGCACCCGAGGAGATGCCCACGAGCAGGCCCTCCTCGGTGGCGACCTGCCGCGCCTTGGCGAAGGAGTCGTCGTTCGACACCGCGACGACCTCGTCGTAGACGTCCGTGTCGAGGATGTCGGGGACGAAGTTCGCGCCGATGCCCTGGATCATGTGCGGGCCGGCCTCGCCGGTGCTGAGCAGGGCGGATGCCTCGGGCTCGACGGCGACGATGTGGACGCCCGGGTTCTTCTCCTTGAGGAGGCGGCCGGCACCGGTGATGGTGCCGCCGGTGCCGATCCCGGCGACGAACACGTCGACCTGGCCGTCGGTGTCGGCGAGGATCTCCTCACCGGTGGTCTCGCGGTGGACCTGCGGGTTCGCGGCGTTGGAGAACTGGCGGACGAGGACGGCGTCGTCCTGCGCGCCGATCTCCTCGGCCTTCGCGACCGCGCCCTTCATGCCCTCGGCCTTGGGGGTGAGGAGGAGTTCGGCGCCGAACGCGCGGAGCAGCGCCCGGCGCTCCTTCGACATCGACTCCGGCATGGTGAGGACGACCCTGTAGCCGCGCGAGGCGCCGATCATCGCCAGCGCGATACCGGTGTTGCCCGAGGTCGCCTCGACGATGGTGCCGCCGGGCTTGAGTTCGCCGGAGGCCTCGGCGGCGTCGATCATCGCCACGCCGATCCGGTCCTTGACCGAGTTGGCCGGGTTGTAGAACTCGAGCTTGCCGACGATCTCCGCGCCGGTGCGCTCGCTCGCACGGCCCAGCTTGACCAGCGGCGTCCGGCCGACGAGCTCGGAGACGTTGTTGTAGATCTTCACAGTGTGTCCTTCCATTCGTACACAGGGAGACGGGGGTCCGCTGCACGAAGAGCTCGGACCTGGGGTATGGGAGGGCCGTGCTCTTCGCCCACACACCAGCCAATGGCTTCAGCTGCTGGTACCCGGCGCTGCCGCAGCAGCCGCACGGGTATCACGATGTCTCGTTCAACGACAGTCGTGAGGACATTATTCCAAACCGTCACAGGGTGCGCGCACCCGGTCCGACCTCCGGGAACGCCGGCTCGATTAGACTCCTGGGCATGACCATCCATCCCATCGTCGTGTACGGCGAGCCGGTCCTCCACCGCCGGGCCGAGCCCGTCGCCGAGTTCGACTCCGCCCTGCACACCCTCATCGACGACATGTTCGAGACCCTCGCCGCATCGAAGGGCGTCGGTCTCGCCGCGCCGCAGATCGGCGTCGGGCAGCAGATCTTCGTCTACGACGCCGACGACGAGGTCGCCGAGGTGCGCCGGCGCGGCGTGTTCGTCAATCCCGTGCTCGTCGCCTCGAAGATCGAGGACGTCAGGCCCGATCCGGACACCGAGTCGGAGGGCTGCCTGTCCGTGCCCGGTCTCGACTTCCCGATCAAGCGCGCCCACCGGGTCACGGTGAGCGGGAAGGACGCAGACGGGCAACCGATCAGCCTCACCGTCGAGGGCTGGTTCGCGCGCATCATGCAGCACGAGTTCGACCACCTGCAGGGCACGCTCTACGTCGACAAGCTCGACAAGCGCTGGTCGAAGAAGTGGAAGCGGGCCCAGGAGGAATACGGCTACGACGAGCCGGGCATCTCCTGGATGCCGGGCACCGACCCGGACCCCTTCGGGCACTGATCACACGCTGAGCCCCGATCGAAACCCGGGGCGAGCAGCCGGGCCGGGGCCGGCCTCCGCGGCCGATCGGGCATCCGCGCCGGTCGCGCGGCCGCCGACCTCAGTCGCGCCGCTCGCGATGGAGGTCGCCGGCCTGGCGCCGCAGCTCGGCACTGAGATCGAACACCGGTTCCGCACCCGGTTCGAGCGCGGCCGGGCCGCGGTCGGAGCGATCGGCGGTGTGCTGGACAGAGCTATGCCGGCCGCCGTCGACCCCGTCGGCGTGGTCCCGGCCGACGTGGTCACGGTCGGCGGCCCGCGCCTCGGCGGTGGACGACCCGCTCCCCCGCGCCGGCCCGGCGCCGGCCGGGGCCGCCTCGGACTGCTGCGCCCCGGACTTCTGCGCCTGGGCGAGCCTGCGGTCGAGGTCGTCGAGGTCGTCGAACTCCTCGGCGGTCTCCTCGAGCTCGGACAGCAGTCCCTTGATGACGTCGGCGTGGGATTCGGCCTCGATGTTGAGCTCGCGGAAGCGCCAGTCGGCGGATTCGTCGTCGGCGGTGCGGGAGAGCACGTCGAGCACCCGGTCGCCGAGCACCTTGGACTGCTCGGTGTGGGCGAGGACGGTGAGCTGGCGGTCGAGATCGAGGAGGTGCTCGTAGTACTCGTGCATCGCGACCACGCGGTCGGCCATCGAGCGGAATGCGGTCGCGAGCTTGGTCAGGTAGGTGTCGATGCGGGCGCTCGTCTGCGGTTCGCGCACCGATTCGAGCTCGCTGCGGAGCTCGACGAGCTCCTGCAGGCGGGTGCCGATCGAGGCGACGGCGTGGTCGAGGTCGACGCGGGCCACGTGGTCCTGCAGGATCGGGTGGGTCCACGCCCGCGTCTGCGCGATCCGGCGGGCGGTGATGACAGCGAGGTGGAAGAGGCGCTGCTCGTCGGTGTCCTGGCCGGAGGTGAGCCCGGGAATCCAACCGAGGTCGGTGGGGGTGATCCAGCGGGCGGCGGCTGCGGCCTCCTTGTCCTTCTTCGACAGGCGCTTGGGGTCGCGGCGGTACTTGAGCCCGGTCCAGCCGGCGGCCACCGCGGTGATCGCGCCGAACACTCCCGTGGTGACGACCCCGGCGGCGACGACATCACCGGCGAGCGCGATAACGGCGGTGGGGAACGCGGCGAGCCCGGTCGCGGTGAGACCGGCGCCGGCGGTCGTGCGGTAGACGAAGTTCGAGCGGATGAGGTTGCGGTTCATGGCCGGGGACACGAAGGTCGGGGCCGGGGAGCCGACCGAGACGCGGTACCCGCGGGCCAGCCAGGTACTCACGACGCTCGAGGGCACGCTGTCGGGGACGAGGATCCGGTACACCGGCGGGGTCGCACCGCACTCCTCGCGCCACAGCGATTTCCAGGTTCTGCTCACCGTCCACCTTCCGCGTCTCACCACTGCTGTCCGGGTCTCACCACTGCTGTCCGGCCCGGCCGCGTCGCGCGGCAGGAAACCACCCGCAGGCATGGCGGCGGCACCGGATCGTGGCCTCCAGTGTAGGACCGGGAACTGACACATCGCTGTGTATCCGGGGATGCAGACGCCTCCCGGGAAGAAGTCGGGGGTTTTCCCCACCTCGTCCCGGGAGCCGTGTGCGCGGTGCGACCGGCGGGCGATCCGATGCGCGACCAACCGCCGTTCCGCGGCCCCGACTGTCCGCCGACAGGGCGGCAGCCGTTCGACGGTGTCAGACAACCAGCGGTGTCAGCCGCCGATCTTCGCCATGATCATCTCGCGCGCCTTGCCTGCGTCGGCCTGACCGCGGGTGGCCTTCATGATCGGCCCCATGAGCGCGCCGATCGCCTGCATCTTGCCGCCCTTGATCTTCTCGACCACATCCGGGTTGTCGGCGAGCGCCTGGTCCACAGCGGCCTCGAGCGCGCCGGTATCCTCGACGATCTCGAGTCCGCGCGCGGACATGACGTCGCTCGGGGAGCCCTCGCCCGCGGCGACGCCGGCGAGCACCTTCCGGGCGAGCTTGTCGTTGAGCTTCCCGGCCTCGACGAGACCGGCGAGCTCGGCGACCTGCGCCGGGGTGGCGAGCTGCGTCGGCTCGGCCTCGTCCTGCTTGGCCAGACGAGCGATCTCCCCGGTCCACCACTTGCGCGCGGCGGCCGGCGAGGCGCCCAGGGTGACGGTCTCCTCGATCGGGTCGAGCAGGCCGGCATTGATGACATCGCGCATCTCGAGCTCGGAGAAGCCCCATTCGCCGAGCAGCCGGCGGCGGCGCTGGGCGGGGAGCTCCGGCAGAGTGCTGCGGATCTCCTCGACCCAGGCGCGGGCGGGCTCGACCGGAACGAGGTCGGGCTCGGGGAAGTACCGGTAGTCGTCGGCGTCGGACTTCACACGCCCGGACGAGGTCTCCCCCGTGTCCTCGTGGAAGTGGCGGGTCTCCTGCAGGACCGACCCGCCGGCTTCGAGGATCGCGGCCTGGCGGCTGATCTCGAAGCGGACGGCGCGCTCGATCGAGCGGAAGGAGTTGACGTTCTTCGTCTCCGTGCGGGTGCCCAGCGGCGCCTCGGGCGAGGTGCGCAGGGAGACGTTGATGTCGGCGCGGACGTTGCCCTGCTCCATGCGCGCCTCCGACACGTCGAGGGCCTTGAAGATGTCACGGAGCGTGCGGACGTAGGCGGAGGCCACCTCGGGAGCGCGCTCCCCGGTGCCGACGATCGGGTGGGTGACGATCTCGACGAGCGGCACGCCGGCCCGGTTGTAGTCGACGAGCGAGTGCTGGGCGCCGTGGATGCGCCCGTCCGAGCCTCCCACGTGAGTGTTCTTGCCGGCGTCCTCCTCCATGTGGGCGCGCTCGATCGGGACGGTGACGATCTCGCCGTCCGCGAGCTCGACCTCGACGGAGCCGTCGAAGGCGATCGGCTCGTCGTACTGGGATGTCTGGAAGTTCTTCGGCACGTCCGGGTAAAAGTAGTTCTTCCGGGCGAAGCGGCAGGATTCGGCGATCTCGCAGCCGAGTGCGAGACCGATCTTCACCGCATATTCCACGGCCTTCCCGTTGACGGCCGGCAGCGCCCCGGGGAGTCCGAGCGAGACCGGGGTGACGTTGGTGTTCGGACCGCCGCCGAAGGTGTTGGGCGCGGCGTCGAACATCTTCGTGGCGGTGCCGAGCTCGACGTGCACCTCGATGCCGATGACCGGATCATACTTCGCGATTGCGTCTTCGTACTTCATCGTGTTCCTCACAGTTCCGGTGCCTGCGCGAGCAGCGAGTGGCCGCGGGCGGAGTCGAGTGCGGATTCGAGGCCGGCGCCGATCCGATAGAGGCGCGCGTCCTCATGGGCCGGGGCGAGCAGCTGGAAGCCCACGGGCAGGCCCTCGGACAGTCCGGCGGGCAGCGACATCCCGGGGATGCCGGCGAGGTTGGCCGGGATCGTGGCGACGTCGCCCAGGTAGAGCGCCATCGGGTCGGAGCTCTTCTCCGCGCCGAACCCGAACGCCGTGGTGGGGGCGGTGGGCGAGACCAGGACGTCGGCCTGTTCGAAGGCGGCGGCGAAGTCGCGCTGCACGAGGGTGCGGACCTTCTGCGCCGAGCCGTAGTAGGCGTCGTAGTAGCCGGCCGACAGCGCGTAGGTGCCGAGGATGATGCGGCGCTTGACCTCCGCGCCGAAGCCGGCGGCGCGGGTGGCGGCCATGACGGTCTCCGCGGTGACGGGACCGTCCTCCGGTTCGACCCGCAGGCCGAACCGCATGCCGTCGTAGCGTGCGAGGTTCGAGGACACCTCGGAGGGCATGATGAGGTAGTACGCGTCGAGCGCGTAGCCGAGCGACGGGCAGTCGACCTCGACGATCTCCGCGCCCTGGGCGGCCGCGAGGTCGAGAGCGGAGCGGAAGGCGGCGCTCACGCCGTCCTCGTAGCCCTCCCCCGCGAGCTGCTTGACGACTCCCAGGCGGACGCCCTCGAGCGCGCCGCCGGACGCGCCCTGCTGGGCGGCGGCGAGGAAGTCGGGCACCTCACCGGGCAGCGAGGTCGAGTCGTGCGGGTCGTGGCCGGCGAGGATCTGGTGGAGGGCCGCGGCATCGATGACGGAGCGGGCGACGGGTCCGACCTGGTCGAGGCTCGAGGCCATTGCGATGACGCCGTAGCGGGAGACCGAGCCGTAGGTCGGCTTGACGCCCACCGTACCGGTGAAGGCGGCGGGCTGGCGGACCGATCCGCCGGTGTCCGTGCCGACGGAGAACGGGCTCTCGAACGCCGCGACCGAGGCGGCGGCACCGCCGGACGAACCGCCGGGCACCTTGGTCGTGTCCCAGGGGTTCGTCGTATTGCCGAACGCGGAGTGCTCCGTCGAGGAGCCCATGGCGAACTCGTCGAGATTGGTCTTGCCCAGGAGCGGAAGTCCGGCGGCCTTCGTCCGGCGGTAGACCGTGCCGTCGTAGGGCGGGACCCAGTCGGCGAGGATCTTCGAGCCGGCGGTCGTGGTGATGCCGGAGGTGACGACGAGGTCCTTGTGGGTGACGGGGACACCGGCGAACGGGTGGAGGTCCTCGCCGGCAGCCCGCTTGCGGTCCACCTCGGCAGCGGTCGCCAGCGCGACGTCACCGGTCACGGTGATGAAGGCGTTGACCGTGCCCTCGACCTGCTCGATCCGATCGAGGTGGGCACGCGTGACCTCGGTCGCGGAGAAGTCGCCGGCGCGCAGGCCGGCGGAGAGCTCGACGGCGGTGAGCCGGGTGAGGTCGGAGGTCTGCTGAGCGCTGGAGCTCTGGGGAGTGTCGGTGTTCTGCGGTGCGTCGGCGTACTGCGAGGTGCCCCGATTCTGCGGAGTGTCGGTCATGTCAGTCCTCCCCCAGGATCTGCGGGACGAGGAACTTGGCATCCTCGGACTGGGGGGCGCCGGACAGCGCCTGCTCGTTCGTCAGGGTCTCACCGACGACGTCCTCACGCATGACGTTGGAGAGCGGGATGGGGTGGGACGTCGCGGGGACCTCGTCCGTGGCGACCTCGGCCACACGGGCCACGTTGGCGAGGATCGAGCTGAGGTCGCCGGCCGTACGAGCGAGTTCCTCCTCGCTCATGGCGATCCGGGCGAGGTCGGCCAGGTGGGCGACCTCCGCGGACGTGAGAGCGGATTTCTCCGACATCTTCACCCTTTCGTTGACGGTGTTCGGTGGCAATGTTCCGCGCCGTGCCTGCGTCGGTGCGTTCGGCAGTGCTGGTGGCAGCGCCTGTGGCAGTGTGCGCGGCAGCGGTCGGTCTACGTCGGTCAGTCTAGTGTCTGGCCCTGACACAGTCGTCCGAGCACCGCCGCCCGGGCGCAGCCGCGTGAGTTGAGCGGGGTGCGTGGGCAGTGTGAGTTGGGTGAGCAGGGCGAGCTGCGCGAGCGGGGTGAGCGGGGCGAGCGGGGCGAGCGGGGCGAACAGGGTGAGTTGCGCAAGCGAGACGGGCGGGGGTGGTTGAGCAGGCGAGACGGGGGTGGTTGAGCAAGACGAAGCCGAGTGAGCAGGGCGGAGCAGCGCCAGCAGGAACGAGCCGCATGAGCAACCGCGGCGAACGGCTGGGTGGCGCTGGAACGGACAGTGTCAAAGTGAATGACTGAGCGGTGCTGGAACGGACTGCGTCACGGCAGAGGCGGGCCCTACCTGAGCGAGGCCCGGTACAGAGATCAGTGACCCCCGAGCCGCGGGTCTGCCTCGCGCCGGCGCAGGAACCGATTGCGCCGAGGCACGGTCACATCCTGCGGATGGGTGGCGACCGGCAGGTGGCCGGCAGGGGGCTGGCAGGGGGTCGGCAGGGCTCGAGCTGCAGTCGTGGAGAGATGCGAGAGAGGCGGTACGCGCACGGGGCGCGGAAACCCATCCCTGCGCAGAGCGGGGTAGATTTCCCCAATCGATGGTGCAGACGAAAGAATATTCAGATCAATATCGAACACCCTGTGGATAACACGGTTTTTCGGTGCTTTACGCGCATCCCGTGTCCGTGGGTCCCGATAGCCTGGAACCACTCGCACAGCACACCCGATCCAGTCCCAGTATCCACTCTGATCGTTCCGTTCCGAGGGAGGTGACCTCCGATGACCGCACCCACCGTCCACCCCGTCAGCACCGACCCCGGCGACTCCGATCCCCGCGACCCTGCCGGTCATCCGTTCGGTGAGCGGCCTGCTCTCCTGCGGCTGCGGGACTCGGTGGCCGCCCATGATCGGGTGATGCTCGCCCGGATGCAGCTCATCGCCGAGACCATCATCGAGGAATGCCTCGACCTCACCCCCACCCCCGACTGCACCACCTGCACCGGAACCGGCTGCCCGGGGTGCGGGCGGGACCGCTACGGCCTGCCTGCCGATGGGTCGCTCGCCCACTGGGTGCTCGAACGCGTCACCGGCGAACACCTCACCTGTCTCGCCGCGGTCCTCGACACCACCATCACACGCGCCTACACCGCCGCCCGCGAAGCACTCATCGCGACGTTCAGCCTGCGGGCCTGCCACGACCGCGCCACCACCGGAATCCTGCGCTACGAGCGCCTGCAGTACGCCGCCCGCCGCGCTCACCGACTCGGGGATGAGAAACTCGCAGCGCTCGATGCGGGGATCACCGCACTGCGTCCCGATCTGTCGTGGGAAGCCTATTGCCGAGCGGTCAACGAGCTCATCCGGATGCTCACCGATGACGAGGAGCAGGAGGAGCAAGTGCGGGAGAACCGGCGGGTCGATTTCTGGCGCAGCGATGCCCGGGAAGGACGTCTACTCCTCACCGGTCCCCTCGAGCCCCTGCACGCCCTGCACCGCCGCCTCGAGGCCACCGCCCGCGCGATCCGGGCCGCCCACACCTCGACCTTCGGCGAGCAGCTGCCGGCCGGGGCGCAGATCGCAGACGATCGCACCATCCCGCAGCTGATGTTCGACCTCCTCTCCGCCACCGCCCCGAGCACCCACGTCGAGATCACCACCCCGAACGACACCGCCGGTTCCGACGACGCCTGCAGTCAGGACGCAGGCGCGTTCACTGCTGAGGGGAGTACCGCAGATCCGAATCCAGGACTCTTCCCCTCCACCGGTGATACCGATGCAGGTGAAGCAGGCCCGGACGAGCGAGTGCGGCAACATGTCACGGTGACGTGTCCGTCGAATCAGGACTGGCTGCGCAGACAGGCCACCGTCGTCATCACCGTCCCCTTCCTCACCCTCACCGGACACACCACACTGCCCGGCACCTGGTCCGACGGCACCCCCATCCCCGCCGACCTCGCCCGCAGACTCGCCGCCGGGTCGGAGAAATTCACCCGCATCCTCACCGACCCCACCACCGGCGCCATCTGCCCCGAGATCGCACAGTCCTACACGCTGCCGGCCGGAATGCGCACCACGCTGAACCAGACCTGGGCCTGGTGCACCGCCCCGGGCTGCACGCGGCGGGCCGAGACCAGCGAAGCCGACCACATCACCCCCTTCGACCACGCGAATCCCTCCCGTGGCGGGCGGACGGACTTCGACAACCTCCACCCCCTGTGCAAGCAGCACCACCACATGAAGACCGAACGGATCCTGCGCCTGCACCGCACCACCGACGGACTCATCTGCTGGCAATTCGCCCACGGCATCACCCACACCACCACACCGGCCGACAGGCCCGCCGATCGCGAAGCCGCGCGCATCACCCGCCGCCTCCTCGGCCTAACCGACCCCGAAGACCCCGACGAGCCCGATCCGCCGCCGAACGAACCCGACGACAACCCGGACACCCCGGGCACCCAACTGTCGGACGGCGACGACGACCTACGGAGTCCTCCCGATGGCGGACCGCCGCGTGACTTTGATGACGACGACCCGCCGGACACCCCGAACACCGGACCACCACACGGCCCCGGCAACGGGCCGCCCGATCAACCGCCCGGAGTATGCCCAGCTGCCAGTCCGCCGCACCAAGATCCGGATGACAGCACGCGGGCAGTTCCGCCGCTGCCGTGGTCATCGATCCGTGGGCGTACTGGGAGAAGGTCCCGAAACCGGACCCCGACGCCTCCGACGCCTCCGACGCCTCCGAGACGGAGGATAACCGTCCGCACGCCACCGCGCCGCAACCCGACACGACGATCGACCGCGCGCCCGCGGCCAGCCGAGAGGACACGCGCCTCACGGACTCCGTTACGTTGTTCAGCGGCACGTCCGACGACAGGAGCACGGAGGAGACATCGACCGCATCTCCCGCCGACGACGGCGACTCCTGGTGGCACGCCGACGACGACCCGCCGCCCCTCTGAATCGACACGGGACGGCACCTCTCCCGCACCCCAGACCGATCCGACCCTGAGATGTGCAGATCCGCTGCTGCTCCAACCAGCAGAGGCTGCCGATCAGAAGGCTGCCGGTCAGAAGGCTTTCAATCTGGGGGGGGGGCTGACGATCGACTGACGCCGCTGATCAACTGAGCCCGCTGATCAGCTGGAGGCGACCGATCACCGGAGGTCACCGGTCAACAGACACCACTCCTCAGCAGGGCGACTGGCGTTCAGCGGATGCCGGCGTTCAGTGGATCTGGCGTTCAGTGGATGCTCCCCGTCAGCGGGGGCTGCCGACCCAGGGCAGTGTTCCGGGCAGCCAGGCGACCGAGCCGTTCGCCGCCTTGACGGCGCAGACGATCGAGCCGATGACGTGATAGACACCGACGGCCATCCAGATCGCGATCGCGGTGGCGATGGGGAAGAACCCGCCGGTGTACGGCTCATCCGCCGTCACCACGTAGAGCACGATGAAGTGGATGGTGAAGAGCAGCGCCGTGTACGCGCCGAAGCTGATCGACCAGTTGAGGGCGTTCCGGGCGTTGTGCCGCGCGAGCATCGGCTTGTGCCTGCTCTTCGCGTGGACGATCGACGTCGCGATGATCCCGAAGATATTCCCCAGCAGGGCGAGCCCACACAGACTGATGAGCCCGAGCCACCTGCCCAGCGCCCCGGTCGGCTGCTGCACCGGGACGGGCCCACCGGGCATGGCAGCAGACCCTGCTTCCGGTGAGAGCTGGTGCCTGCCCCCGGGCTCGAGACCGGAGCTCCGGTGGAGCCCGAAGGCTTGCTCGGGACCAGAGCCCTGGTGGGGACCGGGGACATGCTGGGGGTTGTCGGGGTGGCGGGGATTGTGGGGGCCGTTCACAGTGCTCTCAGCTCATGACGTTCGAACCGGCTCAGCTGCCGGTTTCGGCATCCAGATCGGCGGCATCGCTGTCCTCGTCCGCGGTGTCGCCATCGCCGCTGGCCGGCCCCTCGGCGAGGAGCTTGGCGAATGCCGCCTCGTCGAGCACGGGCACACCGAGGGATTCCGCCTTCTCGAGCTTCGAGCCGGCGTTCTCCCCGGCGACCACGTAATCGGTCTTCTTCGACACGGAGCTCGCGGCCTTCCCGCCCGCACCGGTGATCGCCTCCTTGATCCCGTCGCGGGTGAAACCCTCGAGGCTCCCGGTCGCCACGATCGTCAGCCCCGCGAGCGTCTGCGGCACGTCGGAGTCCACGGGCTCCGGGTCGGCCATGACCACCCCATCGTCCTTCCACGTGTCGACGATCTCCCGGTGCCAGTCCACGCCGAACCACTCGACGACGCTCTCCGCGATCGTCGGACCCACACCCTCGACCTCGGCGAGCTCCTCCAACGAGGCACCGCGCAGCGCCTCCATCGTGCGGAAGCGCTCCGCGAGCGCCCGCGCCGCGGTCGGGCCGACGTGCCGGATCGAGAGCGCCACGAGCACGCGCCACAGTGGGCGCTCCTTCGCCGCAGCGATCTCCTCGAGCATCTTCACGGTGTTCGCCCGCGGCACCGAGGGCTTCTTGAGCTCGCCCGCCTTCTCCCCGCGGACGTACCGCTCCTCCTTGGTGTAGAAGTACTTGACGCGCTCGATCTCGCCGGTCGGCTCGCCCTTGACCCGCTTCTCCCGCTCGATCTCGACCTCGGCGAGGTCCTCGACGGTGAGATCGAACAGGTGTGCCTCGCTCGTCAGCGGAGGCACCTCCGGGGCGACCGGCTGCGTGAGCGCGAGCGCGGCCTCCTCCCCCAGCGCCTCGATGTCGAGAGCGGCCCGGGACGCGAGGTAGAACAGCCGGTTCGCGACCTGCGCCGGGCACGACCGGGAGTTCGGGCACCGGATGTCCTTGTCGCCCTCGCGCATCTCCCGCAGCGCGGTTCCGCAGGACGGGCACACCGCGGGCATGACGAACTCCCGCTCGTCCCCGGTGCGTGCCGCGACCACCGGGCCGAGCACCTCGGGGATGACGTCCCCGGCCTTCCGGATCGTCACCGTGTCGCCGATGAGCACGCCCTTGCGCTTGACTTCGTGCGCGTTGTGGAGGGTCGCCTTGCTCACCGTGGACCCCGCGACGGTCACCGGCTCCATCACCGCGAACGGGGTCACCCGTCCGGTCCGGCCGACCTGCACCTGGATGTCGAGCAGCCGGGTGGTGACCTCCTCCGGCGGGTACTTGTATGCGATCGCCCAGCGCGGGGCGCGCGAGGTGTATCCGAGCTCCTCCTGCGTCCCGATGTCGTCGACCTTGACGACCACTCCGTCGATCTCGTGGAGCACGTCGTGGCGGTGCTCGCCGTAGTGGTCGATGTACTCCTCGACCTCCGACTCGGCACCGAGCACCCGGTAGTACTCGCTGATCGGCAGACCCCAGGACCGCAGCTGCTCGTAGACCTCCGACTGTGCGGCGGGCTCCGGATGATCCGGCCCCGCCGGGGTCCAGGCGGCGATCCCATGGACGAGCATGTGGAGCGGGCGCGCAGCGGTGACCTGCGGATCCTTCTGGCGCAGCGAACCCGCCGCGGCATTGCGCGGGTTGGCGAAGGGCGCCTTCCCCGCCTCGACGAGCGCGGCGTTGAGCTCGGTGAATCGCTCGACGGGGAAGAACACCTCGCCGCGGATCTCGACCTCCGCCGGCGGGAACTCCGTGTCGAGCCGGGTCGGGATGTCGGCGATCGTCCGCACGTTCGCGGTGATGTCCTCGCCCGTGCGGCCGTCGCCGCGGGTCGCGGCCCGCACGAGCTCGCCGTCGCGGTAGAGGAGGTTGACCGCGAGGCCGTCGATCTTGAGCTCGCACAGGAACCGGGTGCCGGCCGGCACCGCCTTGTCCGTGCGCGCCCGCCAGGCCCGCAGCTCCTCGAGGGAGAACACGTTGTCGAGGCTGTACATGCGCGACAGGTGCTCGACCTCCGCGAAGGTCGAGGTGTCGACGGCGCCGCCGACGGTCTGCGTGGGCGAGGCGTCGTCGACGAGCTCGGGGAACCGCTCCTCGAGGTCCCGCAGGGCCACCATGAGCGCGTCGTACTCCGCGTCCGACACGGTCGGCGCATCGTGCTTGAAGTAGGCCTCGCGATGCGCCTCGATCGCGGCCGTGAGCTCCTGCGCGTACCGGGCACGGGCCGAGGCGTCGGTGAGGTCGACATCAGCAGAGCTGCTGTCCGAGGTGTCGTCGGAGGCGTCGCTGACCGAGGCATCGCTGACCGAGGCGTCGCTGACCGAGGCATCGCTGACCGAGGCGTCGCTGACCGAGGCGTCGCTGGTCGAGGCGCTGCTCACCGGAGTCTCATCCGCGGCCTTGGCCGCACCGTCCTGAGCCGCTGCCATCGGCTCCTCGGCGGTCGATTCGTCGCCCGCCGGCTTCGTCGAGCGTGTCATGCTGCCTCCCCGTCGTTCTGGTGTCTCGCGCCCGTCCGCCCCGGCCGAACCCACGCCGCCCGCACGCTCACCGCTCCGGTCCCGGTCACGACTCCTCCGCGAGCGCATCGGCGAGGCGCCGCGCGAGCGCGATGTTCCCGAGCGCGGTCCGCACCGAGGCGTCGGCCGGGAGCAGCGGCGGGAGCCGGACCGGCAGCTCCCACCCGGTGAGGATACCGAATCCGGACAGGCTCGCCCGGTTCATCCCGATGCGCTCCCAGGGTTCGGCGAGCGCATCCACCCAGCGGGTGACCTCGCTCGGCCGCTCACCGGCCCGCGCCGGCAGCCGCAGCCACACCTCGGTCCCGGCATCGACGGCCTCGGCGACCGCCTCCCAGCGACGCCCGTCGAACGACTCGAGAGATTCGAGCGGGATGCTCAGCGCCCCGACCTCGGCATCGGCGAGGAGCCGCCGGTGGGCGACGGCCTTGCCGCTGATCCGCACGTGGCCGAGCTCCGGCAGTCCGAGGATCGTGTCCGGCCCGGTCCGGCGGAGGAACGACGCGAGCGCCGCCGTGACCGACTGCTCGGCGAGCGCGGGCAGCGTGCGGAATCCGGAGACCGTGGGCACCGAACCGGTGAGGATCGCATCGAGCGACGGCTCCCACAGCCGCACCCGCGGCCGGGCGCCGAGCAGCCGCTCGCAGCGGTCGAGCTCCGCGGTGATGCCGGCGGCATAGTCCTGGACGACGTCGCGCACCGCTCCGCGATCGCCGAGCACCGGCGTGCCGCCCGGCAGGCTGAGCGCCCGGATCAGCGTCCACGGCCCGGGCAGCGTGAGCAGGGTGCGGCCGCCATAGCCCTCGCCGTATTCGCCCACGGCATCGAAGGTGCGGCCGAACCGCGACTCCTCGACGCGCTGGTCCCGTCCCTCGCCGCGGCTCAGCCGCCAACCGTAGGAGCCGAGGTCGACGGGCAGCTCCGCGAGCAGCCGCACCGCCGCACCCGTCCCGTCGACGGCCCAGCGGCTCCCGCCCTGGGCCGGGGCACCGGTGAGCGGGATCGCCGGGTAGCCGGCGGCGAGGTCGTCGAACGACGCCGAGGCACCCTGCCGCGGGTCCTCCCCCGGCCACACCCCGGTGGTCGAGAAAGCACGCTGGGGCGCGGTGGCCGTCGTCCGTTCGCCGCCGATCACCGGCTGTCCGCCGCCGGACGTGGGATCCCCGCTCATCGGCCGCGTCCGCGCAGGTGGACCCGGCGGATGCCCGGGGTGTCGAAGCCCATGATGCGGCCGTAGAAGCCGAGCTCGGTCTCGAGGGAGTCGATGAGGTTCTCGGGCCGCACGAAGCCGTGCGATTCGCGTGGGTAGACCTTCGCGACGAAGGGCAGGTCGAGTCGTTCGAGTGCCGCGACGAGCCGGCGCGTCTGGCTCTGCGGAACCACGGTGTCGAGCGCGCCGTGGAACACCGCCACCGGGGCGGACAGCGCGTCGAGCCGGTTGAGCGGGGCGCGCTCCTCGTAGATCTCCGCAGATTCCGGCAGCGGGCCGACGAGCGTGCCGATGTAGTGCGATTCGAAATCGTGGGTCTCGGTGACGAACCGGGTGAGCTCCGCGACCCCGTAGTAGGAGGCCCCGCAGGCGAAATCGGTGGTCGTGGTCAGCGCGTTGAGCACGGTCCACCCGCCGGCGGAGCCGCCGCTGATCGCCAGTCGGTCCGGGTCCGCCTCCCCGGCGGCGGCAAGTCCGCGGAGCACGGTGACGGTGTCCTGCACGTCGACGATCCCCCACTGCCCGCGCAGCCGGTTGCGGTAGGCCCGCCCGTAGCCGGTCGAGCCGCCGTAGTTGACGTCGACGACGCCGATCCCGCGCGAGGTGAAGAAGGCGTGGTGCGCCGACACCATCGGCACCGCCTGCCCGGTGGGCCCGCCGTGGACGAACGCGACATAGGGCGGCACCTCACCGACGGGTCCGGAGAACCCCGGGCTGCGCGGCGGGTACACGACGGCGGGGACGCCGTCGAACTCCCGCAGCTCCGCGGTGGGATAGTGGTCGGCGTGCGCGAGGCGCGCGTTCGACAGTGCCACCGGCGACAGCTCGCCGCTCGCGAGCTCGAAGGTGTAGAGACCGCTCACCCGGTGCGCACTGCCCCCGACGAGCAGGGCTGTGCCCTCGCGATAGTCCTGGATCGAGAAGCTCGTCAGCCCGCAGTCGATGATCCGGTGCTCGCCGGTGCGGACATCGGACCAGACGAGGGAGGAGGTGCCGTACCGGCTCTCGGCGAGGATCCGATTGCCGTGCTCCACCGGCAGGTGCCAGCGGTCGCCGAGCGACCACAGCGGGCCGCCGATCTCCCCATCGGTGCTCAGCAGGGGGACCTCCTCGGCCGGTCGGGCCCCGGCCTCGCCCCGGCAGCGGGCGAGAAAGGTCGGCACGTCGAGCCGATAGAGCTCCCACCAGCCGGTCCGGTCGGCGCTGACGACGAGCGTGCTGCTGCCGAGCCATTCCGGCTGCAGCACCGACTCCTCGGCACGTCCGAAGATCGCAACCGCGGGCCCGACCGGGCGCCCCTCGGAGAGCTCCTGGATGTACACCCGGGTCTCGTCCCAGGGCATGTGCGGGTGGTCCCAGCCGATGAAGGAGAGGCAGCGACCGTCCGGTGAGATCCGCGGCCAGGCGAGGAAGTGCGGCCCCTCGGCCAGGGTGACGAGCGCGCCGGCGTCGGGCTCGCCGGTCTCGATGGCCACGATGGAGCGGTGCACCTCGCCGGGGGCGCGGTGGCTCTCCCGGACTGCGAGGAGCCGGCCGCCGCTGAGCACGAGGTCGCCGTAGCGCACGGTCGACCGGGTGGCCGGGGTGAGCGGGACGGGACGGGCGCCCGGGTCGGTGGTGTCGAGTGCGTGGACGCGCTGGTCGGTCGCGTTGACGAAGTAGAGCGTGCCCGAGGGCCCGTCGATCTCCCAGGCCCCGCCGCCGTACTCGTGGACGCGACTGCGGGCGTTGTGGCCGCACGGGAGGACGAGTTCCCCGTCGCCGAACCGGCCGGTGCGGGACACGAAGATCCCGGTCCGCCCCTCCTCGTCGGAGATGCGTTGGGAGTACCAGATCGCGTCGCCGGCGAACCGGGCGCGCTGGATCGGCTCGGACCCTGCGGCCACGTGCGCGGCGGTGATCGGGGAATCCCAGGATCCGAACGGTGCGGTGCTCATGGCACCACAGTAGCGAGTGGGACGGACGTCATGCCCCCGGGGCACTGCCGGGGGCCGGGCGGGGTCCGTCACCGGGGACCGCGGTGCAGAACAGGGGGGCCGCCGACCGCCGTCGGTCATGACGATCTGGACCTCGGCATCGGTGAGGGTGCGGCGTCCCCGGCAACCCGCCGGCGCGGGGCCTCAGACCGCCGCGGTGCTGCGGTGCGCGCGATCGATCGTCGACTGGCCGAGCACCCGGGTGCCGCGGTAGACGACCATGGTCTGCCCCGGGGCCACCCCGGACAGGGGGCGTTCGGTGACGACGTGCATGAGCCGGCCGGGCGGGCGGGAGCGGGGCACGGTGATGGCCGCGGGGTCGGAGGGTTCCCCTGCCCCCGTCACGGTGGCGGTCGCCTCCGCCTCGGCGTCCTCCGCTTCAGCGCTGTGCTCGCCGTCCCCCACCTCAGTGATGAGCTCACCGAGCCACATCCGGGCCGGCACCGGGTCGGCATGGGCTCGGATCTGCACCTCGCAGTCGATCGCCTGGGACTCCGCGTAGCCGACGTCCGCCGGGGGCGCGCCGCACCACGAGGTGCGGATCCCGTCGAGGCGGTCGACGGACAGCTCCCTGCGCGGACCGACCGTCACGGTGTTCTCCCGCGGGTCGAGGTCGACGACGTAGCGCGGCTTCCCGTCCGCCGCCGGCCGCTCGATCCGCAGGCCCTTGCGCTGCCCGATCGTGTAGGTCATCGCGCCCTCGTGCTCGCCGAGCACGGCCCCCTCGGTGTCCTTGATGAGGCCGGGGCGCATGGGGATCTTGTCGGATAGCCACGCCTTCGTGTCCCCGTCGGGGATGAAGCAGATGTCGTAGGAGTCGGGCTTGTCCGCCACCGGGAAGCCGCGTTCGCGGGCCTCGGCGCGGACCTCGGCCTTCGCCGTCGCCGCGCCGATCGGGAAGAAGCAGTGGCGCAGCTGCTCGGCGGTGAGCACGCCGAGCACATAGGACTGGTCCTTGTTGAGATCGAGGCCGCGGTGGAGCTCGGGGGTGCCATCGGCCCCCTCGATGATCTCCGCGTAGTGGCCCGTGGCGACCGCGTCGAAGCCGAGCGCGAGCGCCCGGTCGAGGAGGGCGGCGAACTTGATCTTCTCGTTGCAGCGCATGCACGGGTTCGGGGTGCGGCCCTGCGAGTACTCGGCGATGAAGTCGTCGACGACGTCCTCCTTGAACCGCTCGGAGAAGTCCCACACGTAGAACGGGATGCCGAGCAGGCCCGCCACCCGGTGGGCGTCGCGGGAGTCCTCGATCGTGCAGCACCCGCGCGAGCCGGTGCGCAGGGTGCCCGGCATCCGGGAGAGCGCGAGGTGCACGCCGACGACCTCGTGCCCGGCGTCGACCGCGCGGGCGGCGGCGACGGCGGAGTCGACGCCACCTGACATCGCGGCGAGGATCCTCATGCCGGGGCCCCCGATGCCATGCCGGCCCGGCGGGCGCGCACGACGATCTCCGGCAGCGCGGCGAGGAGGCGATCGACGTCGGCCTCGCTCGTCTCCGGGCCGAGTGTGAAGCGCTGGCAGGCGCGCGCGGTCGGCTCGTCGCGCCCGCAGGCGAGCAGCACTTCCGAGGGCCGCGACACCCCGGCCGAGCAGGCCGAACCCGCCGAGGTCGCGAAGCCGGCAGCGTCGAAGCCGAAGATCAGGGTGTCGCCCTCGCACCCGGGGAACACGAAGTGGACGTTGTTCGGCAGCCGGCCCGCGCCGGGCGGGCCGGACAGCTCGGCCTCGGGCACCGCCGCGGTGATCCCGTCGATGAGCCGGTCGCGGAGCGCGGCCATGTGCCCCGCCCGGGCCGGCGGGTCCGCGGTCGCGGCGGTCGCGGCGGCGGCGAAGGCGACGGCCCCGGCCACGTCGAGGGTCCCTGAGCGCACGGAGCGCTCCTGCCCGCCGCCGTGGAGCACCGGCTCCGGTGCCAGGTCGCGGCCGAGCACGAGCGCGCCGATGCCCACCGGGCCGCCGATCTTGTGAGCGGTCACCGTCATCGCGTCGACGCCGACTGCGGCGAAGTCGAGCGGGAGCTGGCCGAATGCCTGCACCGCGTCGGTGTGCACTGGCACCCGGTGAGCGCGGGCGAGCGCGGCGACCTCCGCGATCGGCTGCACCGTGCCGATCTCGTTGTTCGCCGCCATCACCGACACGAGCGCGGTCCGATCCGGATCCGCCGTGAGCGCCGCCTCGTACGCCGCGAGGTCGAGGCGGCCGTCGGCATCGACGGGGATCCGCACGACCTCGGCACCGAGCCCGGTGAGCCAGTCGGCAGCCTCGGACACGGCGGGGTGCTCGATCGCGGAGATGAGGATGCGGGGGCGCGGTGGCGAGGAGTGTTCGCCGCCGCTGGGCTCCTCGCCCGAGGAGGCGTCACCCGCGCTGCCGACATCGGCGTTGCGCAGCCTCCACAGCCCCTTGATCGCGAGGTTGTCCGCCTCCGTGCCGCCGGAGGTGAGGACGACCTCGGCCGGGGTGCTCGCGCCGACGGCCCGTGCGATGTCCTCACGGGCCTGCTCGATCCTCATCCGGGCGGCCTGGCCCTCCGCGTGGAGGGACGAGGGGTTGGCTGCGCGCCGGAGCTCCGCGGTGTACGCGTCGAGCACGTCCGGCGGCATCGGCGAGGTGGCGGCATGGTCGAAGTAGGTGCGCATCGTGGGCGATTCTACGCGGCGTCCCGTCCACCAGGCGACCCCGCCGAACGCCGCGGCCGGGCCTCGTCCTACCATTCCTCTCATGACTTCCACCCCTGCGAGGACCGCCGAGGCCGCTCCGCGCTCGGCCGTCCGGCGCGTCGCGCTGGCCTCGGGCATCGGCAACGCGATCGAGCTGTACGACTTCATCATCTACGGCCTCGCCTCGGCGATCGTGTTCAACCAGGTCTTCTTCGTCACCGAGGACCCGCTCGTCGGCACCCTCATCGCCTTCCTCACCATGGGTGCCGGCTTCCTGTCCCGCCCGCTCGGCGGGCTCGTATTCGGCCACTTCGGCGATCGCCTCGGGCGCAAGTCGATGCTCGTCACCACCCTTACCGCGACCGGCGTGTGCACCTTCCTCATCGGCCTCGTGCCGGCGACCGCCGAGATCGGTCTCGCCGCGCCGTTCATCGTGCTCGCGCTCCGCCTGCTCCAGGGCTTCTTCATGGGCGGGGAGCAGGGCGGCGCCTTCGTCATGGTGACCGAGCACGCCCCGGCCGGCACGAAGTCGTTCTACGGCGGCTGGGCGACGGGCGGCTCCCCGCTCGGCTCGATCCTCGGCACGCTGTCCTTCACGCTCGCGGCCTCGGCCACGGGGGATGCGTTCCTCGACTGGGGCTGGCGGCTGCCGTTCTTCGCCTCCGCCGTCCTCGTGCTCGTCGGTCTCTACATCCGGCTGCGCCTCGACGAGTCGCCCGAGTTCACCGCGCTCGAGCGCACCGACTCGACGGCGGCCGCGCCCCTCGTCGAGGTGGTGCGCACCGCCGGCATGTTCGTGCTCGCCGGGATCCTCCTCAACATGGGCTTCAACCTCACGATCTTCATCATCAACACCTTCTCCATGGCATTCGGCACGGAGGCGCTCGGGATGGAGCGCTCGACGATCCTCGCCGCCGGGCTCATCGGCTCCGCGGTCCACCTCGTCACCTGCCTCACCGCCGCCTATCTGGGTGACCGGCTGGGGATGACGCGGGTGATGGGGATCGGGACCGTGCTCCTCATCGCCTGGGCGTTCCCGTTCTTCTGGTTCTTCTCCTCGGCCACCGCGACGGGTGCCACGATCGCGATCGTCGGCGGCTACGCGTTCGCCGGCATCGTGTGGGGACCCATGGCGTACTGGTTCACCGCACTGTTCGCCCCGCGCTTCCGCTACTCGGGCGTGTCCGTGTCGTTCCAGGTCGGAGCGGTGCTCGGCGGCGGCCTGTCCCCCTCGGTGTCGACCTGGCTGCTCCAGATCTCCGACGGCGCGACCTGGCCGATCTCGGTCTACCTCGTCATCGGCGGCCTGCTCGCCCTCATCGGCCTGACGATGGGCCGGACCCGCATCGCACAGATGCAGCGGCCCGCCGTCGGGCAGGCTGCCGGGCAGCCCCCGGCCCTGCAGTCCTCAGCCCAGCAGCCCTCGGCTCACCGGCCTTCGGCTCAGTAGTCCTCGGTCGCCGGCTGCTCGACACCGCTGCTGTCGCCGAGCGTCGACTCGAAGGCCTCGACCCAGGTGCCGTCCTCGCGCGCCTGCTCGAGGATCTCGTTGATCGCGGTCCGCAGCTCCTGCTCGTCCTTGGGCATGCCGATGCCGTAGGGCTCCTCGGAGAAGGGTTCGCCGACGACCCGCATCTCGTCCCCGTACTGTGCGGCGTACCCGCGCAGGATCGAGTCGTCGGTGGTGACGGCGTCGACGTTGCCGGCCTGCAGGTCGTTGATGCACTTGGGGTAGGCGTCGTAGGTCACGAGGTCGGCCTCGGGGTAGTCGGTCTCGATCCGCATCGCGGTGGTCGAGGCGTCCGCGGAGCACACCGTGGTCCCGGCGAGGTCGTCGGGACCGTTGATCTCCGAATCCGCGAGGACGAGCAGGTCCTGGCCCGCCATGTAGTAGGGGCCGGCGAAGTCGATGACCTGCTTGCGCTCGTCCTTGATCGTGTAGCTCGCGACGACGAGGTCGACGGTGCGCTGCTGGAGGAACGGCTCGCGGTTGGGCGTGACGGTCTCGATGAACTCGATGTCCTCGGGAGCGAATCCGATCCCCGCGGCGACGAGCTTCGCGATCTCGACGTCGAAGCCCTCGGGCAGCTCGGAGCCGACCTCGACGTTGGCGAGCCCCGGCTGGTCGTACTTGACGCCGATCCGGATCGTCCCGCGCTCGCTCGCGACCTTCCATGTCTCGGACTCCTCGAGGGAGAAGTCGTCGGCGACGGTGTACTCCGGGGTGTCGCCGCCGGCCGCGCCGCCCTCTCCGGATCCTTCACCGCCGGGAGTGCCGGACTGCCCGCAGCCCGCGAGCGCGAGTGCGAGTGCTCCCGTCGCCGCCAGCGCTGTGATCCACCGTGTGCGCGTCATCGCCATCTCCCGCGCCCCTTGTCCCCGAGTCTGCACCGCACGTGCGGCCCTGCAGTGATTGTGACATCGACCACACCTGCCTCCGGGGACCTGGTGGCGATCGTTGCCCCTTCGTGATCCGCTGCGCGCCCTCGGTAGACTGGTCCGGTGCTCACTGCCCTGACCTATCTGCTCTTCGCGTACTCTGCGGTCCTCACCGTGTGGGCGCTCGTCCTCACGATCCGGAACACCGCTGCGGGCAAGGGGCTGCTCGGCGCGACCGGCGGCCTGCTCGTGCTCCTCATCGTGCAGCTCGTCGTGTCGATCGCGCTGTGGGGCCGGGCCGACGGCACCGATCCGCTGCTCTTCTTCGGCTACCTCTTCACCGCGCTGCTGCTCGTCCCGCTCGCCGGGTTCTGGGCGTTCGCGGAGCTCAGCCGCTGGGGGCCTGCCGTGGTCGCCGCCGCGGCGGTCACCGTGTTCGTCATGATCGAGAGGATGGACCAGATTTGGCTCTGAGGACGCGCCGCTCCGCACCCGGCACCGCCGGCACGGCCACCGGTGGGCGACCGGGCTGGTCGGCCATGCACTCCGGTCCCGGCCGGGCGCTCACCGCCGTCTACGGCGTGTTCGCCCTCGCCGCGTCCGCGCGCGCCGGGTACCAGATCATCCGCGAGTTCGACGAGGCGCCGACCGCCTACACGCTGTCGGCCGTCGCGGCGGTCGTCTACATCATCGCCACGGTGTGCCTGGTCATCGGCAACCGCACCACCCACCGGATCGCGATCGCGTCCTGCCTCATCGAGCTTCTCGGAGTGCTCGTCGTCGGCGTGCTGAGCTTCACCCATCCCGAGGTGTTCCGGGCCCCCAGCGTGTGGTCCGGGTTCGGGATCGGGTACGGATTCATCCCGCTCGTGCTCCCGGTCGTCGGCCTGTGGTGGCTGGCACGCGTCGACCACCGGGTGCGCGGCTGAGACCGCTCGGTCGCCGCCACGGACGGTCCGGTCCTCGCGGCGGCGCAGCCCCGCTCAGTCCTCGGAGGTCTGCGAGGACAGAAGGAACCAGTCGGAGCCGTACACGGTGTTCTCCGCGCCGGCGCTCGTGAGCAGGTAGGGCAGGGAGGCGTCGATCTGCACGGTGTTGCCGCCGCCGTCGTTCGTCATCACGGCTTCGACGGCAGTGCCCATGTCGATCGAGAAGTCCCCGGGGACCGAGAGCGTGATCGTGCACTGCACCTCGCCGAAGGACACGGCACCGGCCTCCGTCTCGAGCGCGTAGGTGCTCAGCGGCACCTCGGTGTACGGCTCGCATGTCACCCCGACGTCCTCGAAGGCGTTGTCGCCCTCGGAGAACTGGTCGACGTACTCGCGGAAGCTCGAGAAGGTGTCGGTCGGGTAGGCGAACTCGACCGGGCTCTCCGGCAGCGTCCCGGTCTCGAGGAACCCGTCGAGCTGCGCGGCGGCGGCCGCCGCCACGTCCTGGTGCGCATCGGGTGCGAGGGGCACCGCGCCGTCGCTGCCGGCGAGCAGGGTGGGCACGGCTTCGCGCGGGACGAACAGCGACTGGGCGGCCTTCCAGTCCTCGGCGGCGGACTCGCGGGTGACGAGCATCGCCTGCACGGACTCGCCCTCCCCCGGGTCGCCGAACCCGATGAACCACATCGGGTACTCGTCGAACATCGGCCCGCCGGCGACGACCTCGGTGAAGGCCACCGCTGACAGCGTCTGCTCCTCGGCGCGGGCGATGAGCACCTCGGCGCGGGTGCGCCCGAGCAGCGGCCCGGTCTGGATGCCGTCGAGCTCCTCCTGGTCCCCGGCGAGGGTCGCGTCGAGCGCCTCGGTGTAGTCCGTCATGAAGGTCCCGGCATCGCCCGGGCGCAGCGCCGGCCGCTCGTACGGGGTGAGCTCCGGCTCGGCGGGCTGGGCGATCGGCAGGGGCAGCTGGGTGCAGCCGGACAGCACGAGGGCCATCGCCGAGGCGCCGACCGCGGTGCCACCGAGTCGTCCGGGCCTCCTGCCGGGCCGCCGGGCAGGCGCCGGGCGGTCGCCACTGCCCTTGCCTGTGCCCCGGCCATCGCCTGTGCCCTTGCGCTTGGGGAGCTTGGGCGGCGGGCGGAGCCGGGTGTTCCACCGGCGGAGCAGGAGGAACGCGGCGAGCCCGAAGGCGAGCACTGCGACTGCGAAGCCGAGCAGGGTGAAGCCGAACACCCCTTCCACGTCCATGCTCAGCCGCACCGTGGTGCCGTCGAGGGTGACATCCGGGTCCGCCGGCGCGATGACGACCATCTGCGGTGCGGCATCGAGGTCGAAGCGATGGGTCACGGCGGTGCCGGTGTCGCTCGCCAGCCACCAGTCGCGGGTGGCCGCGGCCGTCACCGGCTGCGGCTCGCCGGGGACGGACCGGTGGCTCAGCGCACCGGGGAACTCGACGCCGGTGATCGTCTCGTGGGCGACGCCGGTGAGGTAGTTCTCGGTGTCGACGCCGCTCGCGGTGCCGATGAACAGCTCGGTGTCGCTCTCGGCCGTGATCGTGGCGGTGGTCCCCTCGTAGGGCACCTGCTGCTCGTCGAGCACGATGGCGTAGGTGCCGTCCGCGACGGTGAAGGGCTCGGTCTCGGTGACGTCGTCGGTGCCGGTCACCGCGACGGCGGAGACCGCGAGCGCGGTCACCGCGAGTCCGATGACCGCGCACAGGGCGGCCAGGATGAGGCGCAGCATCCGGTCCCTCTAGAACAGGGCCCGCATGAGGCGGGCGCGGGCCTTGACGACGCGCGGATCGGTGCCCCCGACGACCTCGAACAGCTCGAGCAGACGGACCCGCACGGTCTCCTTCTCCTCCCCCGCGCTCGTCGTGAGGACGGTGAGGAGGCGGGAGAACGCGTCGTCGACGTGCCCGCCGGCGAGGTCGAGGTCGGCGCAGTCGAGCGCGGCGGGCACCGAGCGCGGGTCGGCGGCCGCGGCATCCCGCACGGCCTGGGGGTCGAGGTCGCGGGTGCGCTGGAGGAGGCCGACCCGGGCGAGCCCGACCTTCGCGTCCTCGTCGGCGGGTGCCTCGGCGAGGGCCTTCCGGTAGACCTCGGCGGCGGTGTCGAGGTCGCCGGCCTCGAGCGCGGCGAGCGCCTCCGGGTGGGCGGGTTCGGGTTCGGCCGCGGTCTGGCCGCGCGGCACCGCGATCTTCGTCATCCCGGCCTGTGCGGCGGCCTGGAGGAGCTGGTCGAAGACCTGGCGCACCTGGGGCTCGGGCTGCGCGCCCTGGAACAGCGGCACCGGCTGGCCCTGGACGATCGCGACGACGGTCGGAATCGACTGCACCTGGAACATCTGCTGGATGCGCGGGTTCGCGTCGACATCGACCTTGGCGAGCACCACCCGGCCGCCGAGGTCGGCCACCACTCGGTCGAGGACCGGGGAGAGCTGCTTGCACGGCCCGCACCAGTCGGCCCACAGGTCGATGACGACGGGGACGTCGGAGGAGAGCTGCACGACGTCGTTGAAGGTCTCCTCGGTGACGTCGAAGACGAGGGCGGGGACCTCGACGGCGTTGTCCGGCAGGGCACCGCCGGCCGCGTCACCGGTCGTCGGGGCGGTGGCGCCGTGCTGGGTGCGCACAGCGGAGAGATCGAGCCCCTGCTGCGGCTGGGCGGGAGATTGCGGATCCGGGTGCTGGGGCGGCTGCGTCACGGGATGTCCTTTCGGGCGGTGTCGGCGGGCGGATGGTTCGGCGGGCCGGGGTGGGATCAGCGGGCGAGCTCGGCGTCGGCGAGCACATCGGAGACGCCGACGAGGGCGATCTGCGCGTTGCCGTCGGCGGGGACGGTGAACGACACGACCTGGAGGTTCTTCGTCACGAGCTTCCGGCTCGTCGTGCTCTCCCCGACGATCGACTTCTGCGGCTCGGGGATCGTCAGCGAGCCGGTGCGGCCCTCGACGGACTCCGGGGCGATCGTCGTCGTCACGGTGATGAGCCCGGTGACGATCGCACCGCCGTCGGCGGTCTGCTGGGCAGCGAGCTGGTTGCCCTCGGCCGGGGCGTACTCGAACTCGATGGTGCCGTTGCCCTCGGACAGCGCCTCGCGCTGGGAGGTCTGCGCGCGCTCCACCTGCTTCCGGAAGGCGTCCTCGGCGAAGTCACCGGCGAAGCGGGAGTCGTCGCCGTTCTGGAGCACGTCGGCGTAATGGCGCACGGTGTCCTCCGGAGTCTTCTTCAGACCCGCCTGGTCCGGTGCCAGGAGCTGGGACCCCTGGCGCGCATCGGCGACCTCGGGGATCGCCGCACCGGGCAGCAGCACGCTCTGCGACCACAGCTTGTAGTCGGCGCGCGCGTTCTCCTGCGACAGCACGAGGAGCTGCGATTGGCCGGACCCGCTGTCGGAGGTGATCGCGCTCGTCACGCGCGGCCACTGGTCCGTCGCCGAGGTGAAGTTCACAGTGATCGATTCGGCAGCGACCGCCGGGGGCAGCTCGTAGTCCTCCGCCTTGTCCTTGACGGCGTAGGCGGACTGCCGCTGCTCGAGGAACGGCCCGGCCGCGCGGGCGGCGAGGGCATCGGCATGGAGCTGCTCATCGGAGGCGGCGACGGAGTCCGCGATCTCCGTGATGGCGCGCTCGAGCTGGGCATCGGTGACGACGGCGGGCGCGGTCTCCGGCGGGTCCGAGGGCGCGGGCGTCGGCAGCTCGACGGGACCGCCGCAGCCGGCGAGCGCGATGACGGGGACGATCGCGAAGGCGGCTCCGGTCTCCGCGAGCCTGCGGCGCCGCTCGCGGCGGGCCTCCCGGCGCTGCTTCTCCTTCTGCGCGCGGCGCAGGTCCATGAAGCCGAGCACGAGGCCGAGCGCGACGAGGATCCCGCCGATGATCATGAGCGGCAGCGCCCACGGGGTCTCGGCGTGGTTGGGCCAGCTGATCTCCACGGAGGAGGCTGCGGGCGATTCGCCGTCGGAGGCGATGAGGAACGCGGTGCGCGCGGGCTCGGAGTCCCAGTCGAGGACGATCTCGCCCTCGCCGCTGAGCTGGGACTCGAACAGGTCGCCGTTCGCCGGGTCCGCGGTCTCGCCCTCGCCGCCGCCGGTCTCGACCGCCAGGGTCGATTCGTCGGCGAGCCCGGTGATGCGCGAGTGCGGGGTCTCCCCCACCCAGATGTCGATGTTCTCCTTCGAGGCCTGCGACAGCGTGAGCTCGCCCTCGCCCTGCACGGTGAGCGTGGCCGGCGTGTCGTAGAGGTTGAGCACCCCCGGCTCGATGACGAGCAGCGGGCCCCGCTCGCTCAGCGAGGCGGAGGCCGTGATCGTCTCGTCCGGTGCCCAGACGGTCTGCTGCAGGATGCCGATCGCGCCGACGATCAGACCGGCGACGATGAGCAGTCCCGAGACAACGTAGCGCACGCATTCCCCTTCGTCGTAGCCGCGCAGGGCATCCGCCGCGTGCGCGTTCCTCAGTCTAGAGGACGGGTCCGCCGAGCGTGCGGAACCCTGCCCCGGAGGACGGCAGTCCACGGTACACACCCCGCCTGACATTTCGATGACAGCGCCCGTGGCGCACCTCACACCGGCTCGCCTCCGGTGTCCTCACCGGTCGACGACGTAGGATCGAGGCGTGGCTACCGACAGAATCGTATGGATCGACTGCGAGATGACCGGCCTCGAGGTCGGCACCGATGAGCTCATCGAGGTCGCCTGTCTGGTGACGGACTTCGACCTCGGGATCGTCGACGAGGGCGTCGACGTCGTCGTCAAGCCCTCGCAGGCGGCGCTCGACAACATGAACGCGTTCGTCACCGGGATGCACACGACCTCCGGGCTGCTCCCGCTGCTCGACGACGGGGTCACCGTCGCCGAGGCGCAGGACACCGTCCTCGATTACATCCGCTCCCATGTCAAGGAGCCGGGGAAGGCCCCGCTCGGCGGCAACTCCGTGGGCACCGACAAGACCTTCCTGTCGGTGCAGATGCCCGAGCTCGTCGACCACCTGCACTACCGGATCATCGACGTGTCCTCGATCAAGGAGCTCGCCAAGCGCTGGTTCCCCAAGGCCTACTTCAACGCCCCGGGGAAGACCGGCGGCCACCGTGCGCTCGGCGACATCAAGGACTCGATCGCCGAACTCGCCTACTACCGCGAGATCGTCTTCCGTACCGAGGGGCCGACGAGCGACGAGGCGATCGCCGCCGCCCGCCGGGTGTCGTCCGACCAGGGCTGAGGCGCCGACCCGCGCCTACGCCCGGTCGGCCTGCTCCCGGCTGGTGAGACCCGAGCCGGTGGCGAACAGCTTCTGCGGGAACGCGCCCTGGGCGACGAGGATCTTCGCGAAGTCCTTCGCCTGCCCGTCGAGCTCCGCGAGGCGCTCGTCCGACAGCGCCTCCCACGACAGCGCGACCGAGGCGTCGGTCGCCTGCTCGATCTCCTCGCGCAGCGCCGCGGCCTCGTCGGTGATCCGGGCCTCGTCCCCGGCACCGAGCACGAGTCCGCGCTCGCGCAGCGACTCGACCGCGGCGTTCCACTCCTCCTCCGACCAGCCGCGGCTCTTGCGCGCGGCGGACGGACGGAACGAGGTACCGGTGAGGCAGTGGAGGACGATCGCCTCGAGCCCGGACAGGTCGTGGGTGACGAGGGCGCCGATGTGTCCGTCCCCGCGGTACTCGCGCAGCAGCGTCGCCGCGCTCCACAGGTCGAGGAACGGCTGCACGGCGGGATCCTGGGCCTGCACGCCCGGCGCGAGCGCCTCCTGGTGGGCGGCGAACAGCGTCCGGCCGTCGGGTAGCAGAGCGGTGAGCACAGGGTCGAGTGCGTCGACGAGGTGCTGGGCGAGCGCGGGCAGCTCCGGGCTGCGACCGCCCGGCGCCTCGGGTCCGAAGGCGCCGGCGAGGAACTGCTCCACCCCGGCCAGGCGCGCGGCGTGCACTGTCTCCGGGGCGGCGGTGTCCCAGCACTCCGGAACGAACCGGCGGATGTAGGCCGGGTTGAAGCTGTAGAAGGTCGCCGCGACCACGGAGGCCGGGACCCGGCCGAGCGGGGCTGCGCGCCCGGCGAAGTAGATCGCCGAGGGGTGCGTCACCCCGGTGCCGGCGATCGCCTCGCCGACGGGGCGGGCGAAGTACGTGGCCGAGTGGACGGATTCGACGCGCTTGGACAGTCGGCGGATGAGGTCGCGCCGTTGGGAGTTCACCATGTGCCCACCCTACTGAGCAGTGATCCGCATCACCACTCCCCGGCCCGGCGCACCGGTCGTACAAGCAGATTTCATCTGTTCGGCAGGTCCGCGCCACCGCGTGCACCGCTGCCGGTCCGACCCTGGTCCCATGACCGTCCTGCCGCCGCACGCCCGGACCGGATTCCCCACCGCACCCCGCTCGCGGGTGGGGCCCGCCGACCTGGAGATCCCGCTCGGGGCCCGCAGCCGGCTCTACCGGGCGTTCGAGATCCTCCCCGGCGCGGTGAGCATCTCCGCGATCCTCCTCGTGTTCGTCGTGCCTCTCGTGTCGCCACGGGCGGGAGCGGTCTACGTGCTGTGCGTCGTCGGGGTGATGTTCCTCCGCGCGATCCGCGGCTCGGTCGACCTCGCCCGCGGCTACACCCGGTTCCGCGCCTCGGCCCGCGTCGACTGGGCCGCTCGGCTCCGCGACATCGGACGCACTCTCGAGGGCCGGAGAGTGCCGGCGAGCCCGCCCCATGCCTTCCGCGCCGAGCGGCACCGTGCGCTCCTCGCGCAGGTCGCCGCGCACCCTGAGCGCTACCCGCACCCGGCATCGCTCGTCCACGCGGTGGTCGTCGCCGCGTACAACGAGTCGTACTCGGTCATCGCCCCGACGCTGCGCACCCTGGCCTGCAGCTCCACGCCGGGCGAGCAGATGTGGATCGTGTTCGCCTACGAGGAGCGCGGCGGTGCGGAGATGGAGCACACCGCCCAGCGGCTGCGCGCGGAGTTCGGCCACCGCTTCGCGGTCTTCGAGCTCGTACGGCACCCGCGCGACCTGCCCGGTGAGATCGCCGGCAAGGGCGCGAACATCACGCATGCCGGACAGCACCTCCAGGCGCTCGCCGTGCGGCGCGGGGTCGCCGCGGAGTCCGTCCTCGTCACCACTCTCGACTGCGACAACAAGCCGTACGAGAGCTACTTCGACTACGTCGCCTACGAGTACATCGCCTGCCTCGAGCGGAAGCGACGCGCCTTCCAGCCGATCAGCCTGTACCTCAGCAACATCTGGGACGCCCCGGCCGTCACCCGCGTCATCGCCTCGGCGAACTGCTTCTGGAACCTCACGTGCACGGTGCGGCCGTTCTCGCTGCGGAACTTCGCCTCGCACACCCAGCCGCTCGATGCGCTCGTCGAGATGGGCTTCTGGTCCACCCGCACGATCGTCGAGGACGGCCACCAGTTCTGGCGCTCGTACTTCCACTTCGAGGGCGACTACGCGGTAGTGCCGATCCACGTCCCGATCCACCAGGACGCGGTCCTGGCCGGCACCCTGCGGCAGACCATGGGCGCCCAATTCAGGCAGCTGAGCCGCTGGTCCTACGGGGCCTCCGACATCGCCTACGTCGCCGCCGGCGTGTTCGGCGCGCAGCGGCGGGTCCCGCTGCTGCGGAGCACCCTCCATCTCCTCACCCTGCTCGAGGGACACGTGACGCTCGCCTGCGTGTCGGTGATCATCGCGCTCGGCGGCTGGACCCCGTTCCTCATCATGCGCCGGACCGGGGGTGCGGATGCGCTGGTGAGCCAGATGCCGCTGCTCGTCGGGATGATCCAGCAGATCGCGATGATCAGCCTGCTGATCTCGCTCGTCGTGTTCTGGAACCTCCTGCCGCCGCGCCCCGTGCGCTACGGGCCGGCGCGCAGCGTCGCGATGCTCGCCCAGTGGCTCCTCTACCCCGCGACGATCCTCGGCTACAACGCGACCACCGCGCTGTACTCCCAGAGCAGACTGCTGCTGGGCCGGTACCGGGAGCGGTTCGAGGTCACCGAGAAGGTCGCCGGCGGCGGGGCCGGGATCCCTGCAGCCGGGCGGGTGCGGCTGGGTACAGTGGGGCTGTGCGCGATGCCCGGTACTACCTCTTCCTCGTCCTCGCCAACGCGTTCTGGGCGGGCAACTTCGTCGTCGGCGGACTGATCGCCGACTCCGTCTCCCCGCTCTTCCTCACCACGGTCCGCTGGGTGCTGGCGACCGTGCCGCTGTTCGTCCTCGCCGCGTTCGTCGAGAAGCCGGACTGGAAGGCGGTGTTCGCCGAGTGGCGGCTCCACGTGCTGCTCAGCTGCCTCGGGCTCATCGGCTACGCGCTCTTCACCTATCTGGCGCTCGCCCACACCTCCTCGGTGTCGGCCTCGCTGCTCAACTCGGTGGGCCCTGCGCTCATCGCGGTCGTCGCCGTCCTCGTCGCCCGGGAGCGGCTGACCGGGGCGGCGGTGCTCGGGCTCGCGCTCTCCCTGCTCGGCGCGGTGATCGTGCTCGTGCGCTTCGACGGCGGCGGGGTCGGGCTCGACCTCGGCATCGGCACCCTGTTCATGCTCGTCGCGGTGAGCGTGTTCGTCGTCTACACGGTGCTCGGCCGGTTCCTGACCTCCCCGCCGGTGTCGGCGACCGCCGTCCAGGCGCTCTTCGCCTCGGCGGTGCTCGTGCCGGCGACGCTGGTGCTCGGGGCACCCGGCCCGGCGGACGGGATCACGTGGCTCGGGGTCGTCTACATCGGGATCTTCCCGTCCGCGCTGTCCTACCTCATGTGGAACCTCGCGGTGCGTGGGATCGGGGCGGCGCGCGCCGGGGTCTACCTCAACCTCGTGCCGTTCTTCACCGCGATCATCGGCCTCTTCATCGGCGACCCGATCACGGGGATCCAGGTGCTCGGCGGGATGCTCATCGTCGCCGGCGTCGTCATCACCTCACGCCGGCCGAAGGCGGCGGGGACTCCGCCCGCCCCGTCCGGCTCCCCGGGTTGAGACGTCTGACCCAGGTGCGCCGGGCTCAGTCGGCCCAGACTGCCAGGTCGAGGACGAGCCGTCCGCGGACACCGCCCTGCTCGAACCGGGCGTGCGCCTCGGCGGCCTGCTCCGGCGGGTGCACGTCGGCGACGACGAGCTCGAGGGTGCCGTCCTCGACCGCAGTGCGGAGGTCCTCGAGCAGCGCGCGGGAGCCGTACTCGGTGACGACGGCCGTGCGGCGGAACCGGATGTCGCGCTCCCCCGTCCCCTTCCAGAACCGCACCGCGGCGTAGCCGCCGCCGTCGCGCACCGCGGGCACCGCCTTCTCGTCCATCACCGCGGCGTCGATGAGCCCGTCGACGCCGTCGGGGACGATCGCCCGGATCCGGTCGGCGACATCGTCGCCGCGCTCGACCACGTGATCCGGGCCCGCGGACTCCACGAGTGCGCGGTCCTTGTCCGCCGCGTCGGCGATCACCGAGAGGCCGGCGCGCTTCGCCAGGCGCACCGCGTACTGGCCGAGGGTGCCGGCCGCCCCGGTGACGGCGAGCGTCTGTCCGGGTGAGAGCTCGAGCTTGGCGAGCGCCTGGAGCGCGGTGAGGCCGTTCATCGGCAGGGTGGCCGCCTGCTGCAGGCTCGCCCCCTCCGGGATCCGCACGAGCGCGTCGTCGGCGGCGACGAGGAGCTCGGCGTAGGCCCCGCCGTGCTCGCTCACCGGGACGGCCATCGTCATGACCTCCTCGCCCACCTGCCAGGCGCTGCCCTCGCCGACCTCGTCGACGACTCCGGCGGCATCCATGCCGGGGACGTAGGGCGGGGTGAGGCTGCTGACGTCCTGCACCCCGGCGCGGAACGTCGTGTCGGTGGGGTTGACGGCTGCGGCGTGGACGCGGATGCGCGCCTCGCCCGGACCCGGGTGGGGTTCCGGCACGTCGTGGACGGCGAGGGCGCTGGGCCCTCCGAACTCGGTGACTCCGATGACCTTCATACCCTGGGCAACCACGGCGGGCGCGCACGCATTCCTCATCCCGTGCCGCGTTCCGCATGCCGGGATTGACCCGCCGAACGGGGCGGGCGAGACTGGACGGGACAGCACGCATCGCAGCGCGCACGCCGCAGAGCACGAGGCGCACGCCGCAGCGCACATCGAGTCGAGGAGGACCGCACAATGGCGCATCGGGTATGGAACGGGCAGGCGCAGATGCCGTCGGTCATGGATTCCCAGATCGAGATCGTCAAGGGCGAGGGCTCCTACGTGTGGGACGCGCAGGGGAAGAAGTACTTCGACGGCTCGGCGAGCCTCTGGTACGCGAACATCGGCCACGGCCGCACGGAGCTCGCCGAGGCCGCCTACAAGCAGATGCTCGAGCTCGAGACCTACCACACCTTCGGACGGTTCATCAACGAGCCGGCGCGCACCCTGGCCGACCGGCTCGCGGCGATGTCGCCGATCGAGAACCCCAAGGTGATCTTCAACTCCGGCGGCTCGGACGCGATCGACGTCGCCTGCAAGCTCGCCCGCCGCTACTGGCAGGCCGTCGGGGAGACCGAGCGCACGGTCATCGTGTCCCGCGACACCTCCTACCACGGGCTCCACGCCTTCGGCACCGCGATCGCCGGCCTCGAGCCCAACCGCGAGGGCTACGGCACCGAGTCGCTCGTGCCCGACACCGTCCGGGTGTCGGCGAACGACCCGGCGCGCCTCGAGGAGCAGATCCGCGCGATCGGCCCGCAGCGCATCGCCGCGTTCGTCGCCGAGCCGGTGATCGGCGCCGGCGGCGTCATCGGGCCCGCGGACGGCTACTTCGAGACCGTGCAGCGCCTGGCGAAGGAGCACGGCTTCCTCTTCATCGCCGACGAGGTCATCACCGGGTTCGGCCGCACCGGGAAGATGTTCGCCTCGGAGCGGTACTCCCTCGACCCCGACATCCACACCATGGCCAAGGGCCTGACCTCCGGCTACGCACCGCTCGGCGGGATCCAGATCGCCGAGCGCGTGTGGGAGCCGTTCTTCACCGGGGGCGAGGAGGCGCCGGCCTTCCGGCACGGCGTCACCTACTCCGGGCACGCCACCGCCTGCGCCGTGGCGCACGCCAACCTCGACGTGCTCGAGCGGGAGGACCTCGTCGACCGTGCCGGCAAGCTCGAGGACGTCCTCGCCACGGAGCTCGACACCCTCGTGGGCGTCGACGGGATCGCCGAGGTGCGCTCGCGGGCCGGATTCCTCGGCGCGGTGAAGTTCACCGAGGACCTCGTCAGCGAGACGATCGTGCGCCGGGCCGCGGAGCGCGGCGTGATCCTCCGGGCGCTGCCGGACAACGCGCTGCAGATCTCCCCGCCCTTCGTCGCCGAGCCCGAGGACCTCGCGCTCACCGTGTCGGCGATCCGCGAGTCGGTCGCGGAGGGCTGAGGCCTCACCGCCACCACGACAGGGCCCCGGCGAGCACGACTGCTCGCCGGGGCCCTGTCAGCTGCTGCTCGACCCGCCTTCCCCGGTAGGCCCGCAGCTCCTACTCGAAGTAGCGCCGCGGGTTCGCCACGAGCATCATGTCGATGTCGGCCTCGGTGACCCCGCGCTCGCGCAGCGCCGGCAGCACGTCCTCGCTGATGTGGCGGAAGTTCCACTTCGGCACCGCCTGGACCTTCGCCTCGGCGTCGAACCAATCGATGAAGCACGAGGCGTCGTGGGCAAGCACCACCCTGTCGGTGTACCCCCGGCGCACGAGCTCGGCCACGGTGTCGACGCGCTGCTCGAACGGCAGGAGCACGTCGAGGCCGAACCGGTCCATACCGAGCAGCGAGCCCTTGTCCGCGACCCGCATGAGGTAGTCGAGGTCGGTCGTGTCGCCCGAATGGCCGATGACGACCTTGGTGAGGTCCGCGCCGATGTCGGCGAGCACCTCCTGGGCGACGAGGCCGGAGCCGGTGTGCGGGTTCGTGTGCACGGTGATCGGCGCGCCGGTCCGCGCCGACGCCTCGCCGACCGCCCGCATCACCCGCTCGACGCCGCGCGTGAGGCCCTGCTCCTCGATCGCGCACTTGAGGAAGGCCGCGCGGACCCCGGTGTCGGCGATCCCCTCGGTGAGGTCGCGGACGAAGAGATCGACGAGCGGCTCGGGCACGTCGAACAGGAGCCCGGGACCGGTGTAGTGGAACTGGAATGGGATCTCGTTGTACGTGTAGAGGCCCGTCGCGGCGACGATCTGCAGGTCGGTGCCGGCGGCCACCTGCTGGATGCGCGGGATGTAGCGGCCGAGCCCGAGCACGGTGGGGTCGAGGATCGTGTCGCTCCCGAGCTCCTTGAGCTCCTGGAGATCCCGCTGCGCCTGAGCGACGCGGGCGTCCTCGTCCCAGTCCTGATAGTTGATCCGGTGCTCCTCGCCGAGCACGAAGACATGCTCGTGGACGAGCGTCCGTCCGAGGTCCGCGCTGTCGATCGGTCCCGTCACCGTCTGCACCTGTGCCATACCGTCTCCTCATCGAGTGGACGCGACGGTCGGATGGCCGCCGCCGGTGATCCACGTCACATCTTGGATCGCGGTCGCCCACCAGGGCAGGACCACGGATCGCCGGTCGGCGGGCGGATTCTGGACGGAGAGTGAGGTCAGCGTTCCACGGGCGGCTGTGCCGGCTGGTCCGCGAGCGCCGCCTCGAGCCGGGCCCGGTCCTCCGCGGACGGCGGTGCGCTCCGGCGGGTCTCCCGGTCCCAGAACACGACGACGGCATGGGAGCGGGCGACGACGGTGCCGTCGGGAGTCCGCATGGTCTCCGCAGTGCGCAGGCTCGTGGTCCCCAGGCGCTCGATCGCGCACTCGACGGCCACGGTGCCCGCGTCGACGGTGAGCTCGGAGACGTAGTCGATCTCGAGGCGGGCGATGAGATGGCTGTCGGCGCCGGCGAGCGCGAGACCGCTGCGCAGCCACGTCGAGCGGGCCTCGTCGAGCAGGGTGAGATAGGTCCCGTGGTACACGTGGCCGTTGGTGTCGAGATCGCGCCACCGCAGCGGCACGTCGATGATGTGGGTCGTCACGGTGCTCCTTCGCATCGTCCCGACGCCCGCCCCGGGCGCCTCTTCCATCCTCGCACAGCGCCCGGCGGCCGCAGCCGGGGTCGCCCGGGCGGGGGAACGGATGCGCATATCCCTATCTCACTATTTTTGCCCGCCTCGCCGGGGGTCTATATTCGCACTCAGCGCCGTGTTCATCGGCGGTATTCCGAATCAGAAAGAATTGATGATGCTCTCTCGCCGCGTGGTCCCCGCCGTGCTCGCCGTCCCGCTCCTCGCCCTCAGCGCCTGCGGCAGCGGCGGTGGCGCCGAGCCCGGTGACGACCCCGTCGCCATCGCGACCTCGAGCACGCTCGGGAGCGTACTCGGGCAGATCACCGAGTGCGCCGGGACGAGCTCGACCTCGCTCATGGGCCCCGGCGACGACCCCCATACCTTCCAGCCGTCCTCGGCCCAGGTGGCCGAGCTCGCCGGCACGGAACTCGTCATCGCCAACGGGCTCGGGCTCGAGGGCGGGCTCGAGTCCGCGCTCGCCAACGCCGCCGAGGACGGTGCCACCGTGCTCGAGGTGGCGCCCGAGGTCGACCCGATCCCCTGGGGCGGCGAGGCGCACGACCACGGCGAGGAGGGCCACGAGGGCCACGAGCACGCCGAGGACGAGGACCATGGGCACGAGCACGGCGAAGAGGGTCATGATCACGCCGAGGAGGGCCACGAGGAGCACGAAGGTCACGAGCACGCCGAGGACGGTCACGATCACGCCCACGAGGAGGACTCTGCGGCACCCGGCGGGGAGGCGGATCCCCACGCCGGCCACGACCACGGCTCCGAGGACCCCCACTTCTGGCTGGATGCGAGCCGGATGGCCACCGCCGCCCACATCATCGGCCAGGCCCTCACCGAGCAGACCGGGGAGGCCCAGTACACCGAGTGCGGCGAGAAGGTCGAGCAGGAGCTCACCGACACCGATGCCGAGGTGGGCGAGATCCTCGCCGACATCCCCGCGGAGAAGCGGGTCCTCATCACCGACCACGAGGCGTTCGGCTACTTCGCCGCGGCCTACGACTTCGAGGTCGCCGGCGTCGTGGTGCCCGGCGGGTCGACGGACGCCGAGCCGTCCTCGGCCGAGCTCGCGGAGCTGACCTCCGTCATCGAGGACACCGGGGTGCCGGTGATCTTCTCCAACACCGCCGCCTCGACCCCGCTCATCGACGCCGTGGCCGCGGAGGTCGGCACCGATGTGTCCGTCGTCGAGCTCCACGTCGGCAGCGTCGGCCCGGCGGATTCCGCGGCGGCCACGTATCAGGGCATGATGGTGGACAACGCCACGAAGATCGCCGAGGCGCTCGCCTGAGTTCCGCACCGGCCCTGCCGGAACGGACAGGGCAGGCCCGGCCGGAGCCGTCCCCCGGACGGCACGCACCTCGTCGGCCCCACCCCGTCGGCACCGCCGCCGGTCGCGCCCGCGACCGACGGCCCGATCCACCAGGACTGGCTCGCAGACTATGGAATGGTTCACCGAACCCTTCGCGCTGGGATTCCAGCAGCGCGCTCTCATCGGCGGTCTGATCTCGGCCGTCATGGCCTCGGTCGTCGGCGTCTGGCTCGTGCTGCGCGGCATGAGCTTCTTCGGCGACGCGTTCGCCCACGGCATCCTGCCGGGCATCGCCGTCGCCATGCTCCTCGACGTCTCCCCCGCGCTCGGCGCGGCGGCGGCGATCGTCGCGATGGTGCTCCTCATCGAGTGGATCCACCGGGCCACGCCGCTCCACGAGGACACCGGCATCGGCCTGCTGTTCGTCGCGATGATGGCGCTCGGCGTCGTCATCATCTCCACCATGGACCAGTACACCGGCAGTCTCACCGGGATCCTGTTCGGCGATGCGCTCGGCGTCACGCCCGAGGTGCTGCGCGGCATGTTCGTGCCCGCCGTGGCGGTGCTCCTCGCGTCTGCGATCCTCTACCGTCCGCTGCTGTCGCTCGCGTTCTCGCAGAGCAAGGCGCAGTCGCTGGGGATGCGGCCGGGGATCATCCATGTGCTCCTGCTCGTGCTCATCGCCGCCGCCGTCATCGTCGGCTTCCGCTCGGTCGGCACGATGCTCGTGTTCGGGCTGCTCGTCGGCCCGCCGGCCACGGCCTCGCTGCTGTCGCGCACCGTGCCGCAGATGTTCGCGTGGTCGACGCTCATCGCAGTGTTCTCCGTGTGGGCCGGACTGCTGCTGAGCTTCCACCTCGGGACCGCGGGCTCGGCGACGATGGCCCTCGTGCCGATCGCCCTGTTCTTCCTCACCCTGATCATCCGCCAGCTCGTCCAGGCCGGGCGCCATCGCACCGTCGGACGCGGCGAGCCCTCCGCCGGGAGCGCGGACTCGGTGCTCGCCCCGGGCTCCGCGCCGGAGCGCCGGGCGCCGGGCGCGTCGGTGCTCGACCCGCACAGCGGCACCGCGCCCGCCGGACCGGCCTCGGTGCCGGCGACCGGAAGCCGTGAGGATCCCGGGGGCGACCGGGCGGGGCACGGCACCGGGCACGGGGTCGCCGGGCGCCGGGCTCCGGATTCCCGGCTCCACGAGTCCTTCACCGATCCCGAGCACGTCCTCACCCCGGCGGAGGTGCCGCTCGCCGAGGCCGAGGGCATCGTGCTCGCCTACGGGCAGCACATCGCGACCGCACGCTCGACGTTCACGCTGCGGCAGGGCGACGTCGTCGCGATCATCGGCCCCAACGGCTCGGGCAAATCCACGCTCCTCCACGCGATCGCCGGCCTCATGCCGCCGCGCGCCGGGCGCCTGCGGGTGCTCGGGGCGAAGCCCGCGCTCGGCTGGCGCAAGGTCGCCTACGTCATGCAGGCCGTCGAGGTGCCCGCCGGCATCCCGCTCACCGTGCGCGAGGTCGTGGCGATGGGCCGCTACTCGACGCTCGGCTGGTTCCGCCCGTTCCGGCGGCACGACCGGCAGCGTGTGCAGCAGGCGATGGAGGCGCTCGGGATCACCGATCTGGCGCGCCGACACCTCTCGGAGCTGTCCGGTGGTCAGCGCCAGCGCGTGTACGTCGCCCAGGCGCTCGCGCAGGACCACATCGCGCTCCTCCTCGACGAGCCGCTCACCGGGCTCGACATCGTGTCCGCGCGGACGATCGACCGGATCATCCATGCCGAGCACGAGCACGGCCACTCCGTCGTCATGACCACCCACGATCTCGAGGAGGCGCGTGCGGCCGACCATGTGCTGCTGACCTCGGGCCGGGTGCTCGCCTCAGGCCCGCCGGAGCAGGCGCTCACCCGCCGCAACCTCGAAGTCGCCTACGGCCTCGGCTCGCTCCACGGGGACGAGGATCCCGGAACCGAGCTCCCGGAGGTCCTCCCGGATCCGGTGCACGGCCTGCACGACGACCCGAGCGACCCGACCGCGCGGTGAGACGACGTGCTCGCGCGGAGTTGGACGGTCCCACCGACCGCTGACTAGCCTCGGGAGGCATGGACTCGACGCGCACCGACTCCCCGCAACGCACCGGATCCGAGAGGAACAACTGGCTCCTCCTCGCCCTCGTCGCGCTCGTGTCGTTCGGCGGGGCGGTGCTCTACGCGGTCGTCGACGATCCGGATTCACCGATCTACCTCGCGTACTTCGTCGTCATGGCCGCCGCGGTGGCGGGCGTCGCCTTCTGGTGGTTCGGCGCGCACCCGCCGCGCCTGTCCGGACCGCGGTGGGGGTACCTCGGGGTCGTCGTCCTCCTCATCGCCGGCGGGACGCTGCTCGGCATGGTACCCGGCACGCGCGCCATCGCCTCATGGCTGACGATCGGGGCGTGCTTCGTCCTCTACGGCCTGCTCGAGCGGTCTGCCGCGATCGCGGCGACCGGCGGAGCGACGCTGATCGCCGCGGTCGCGGCCCACGCCCTCGACCTCGCTCAGCTCGGCCTCGTGCTCGAGATCGTCACGGGAATCGTGTTCACCGCAGGAGCCGCCGTGGTGGGGCGGGGTGAGCAGGGCCGCCCCGGTGCACGGGCGGCTGAGCACGGCTGACCGCCCGCCAGGCCCGGTCACCGACCGGAGACGCGCCCCGCACGGGCGATCATCGTCGTGCAGAGCGCCTGCAGCGTCGACCGGCTCTCCCCATCGAGGTCCCCGAGCAGCGCCTCGCCGACCTCCCTGCGCAGCCGGGCGATCTCCGCCGCCGCGTCCTCACCGTCATCGGTCAGACTCAGCCGCAGTGCGCGTCGATCGTCGGGATCCGGGTCCCTGCGCACCAGGCCCTTGCCCACGAGCGCTTCGCAGATCACCGCGAGCTGCTGCGGGCTCATGCCGAGAGCCCGGCCCAGGGTGCGCTGACGCGCCGGCCCGCCCTCGTGGAGGGCGAACACCACACGGGCGCGCACCGGTGTCAGACCGAGACGTCGCGTTCCCGACTCGATGAGCTCCCCGAAGCTCTCCGTCAGATCCGCCACCGCGTCGAGGGCCTCCTCCACCGAAGCCATGTGCTCTCCCTTCGTCGTCGAGATCGTCCTGCTCCCGTAATTCTATCAACCTTGACAACTATCAACAATATTGCCAATCCTGTTGATGGAATGCGAGCACACGACGAATGGAGACTGCGATGCACATGGTGATCATGGGATGCGGCGAGATCACGAGCGCCGCCGCACAGGAACTGGCCCGGGACGGCGATATCCGCCTCACCGTGGCGGACAGGGACGAGGGGCGCGCGCGGGACCTCGCCGCCAGGGTGGGCGCCCGCCCCGCCCGGGTCGACGTCACCGACCCCGCCGGGCTGCGCGAGCTGCTCGGCGACGCCGATGCTGTGCTCAACGGCGTGGGGCCGGTCTTCCGCTTCGGCCGTCGCGTCATCGAGGCGGCGGTGGACACCGGCACCCACTGCGTAGATGTGTGCGACGAGTACGACGTCACCGCCGAGGTGTTCGCCGATCCTGCGCTCGACCTCGCCGCGCGGGACGCCGGCGCGACCGTGCTCCTCGGCTGCGGGGCTTCACCGGGGATCACCAACCTCGCCGCCCGCTGGGCGGCCGAGGGGCTCGACGAGGTCCGGTCGATCGACATCCTCGTGGGTGTGCCGACCATGCCGAGCTTCGGGGTGACGATCAACGAGCACATGCTCCACGCGCTGTCCGGCGAGGTGCTCCAGGTCATCGATCGGGAGCAGCGGGCCGTCCCCGCCTGGGGAGGAGCCGTCGAGGAGTCGCTGCCCGAACCGTTCGGCACCCACACCTTCGGATACATGGGCCATCCGGAGCCGATCACGCTGGCCCGCCGGTACGGTCTCGAGCGCGCGACGATCCGCTACTCCTGGCTGTCAGCAGAGACCAATCGGCTGTGGCAGGACTTCGCCCGGCTCGGCCTCACCGCCGACGGCCCGGTTCCGGGCACGGGCCTGTCGCCCCGCGGGTTCTTCGCCCGCCTGCTCGACAACGACCATGCGGCGGCGATCCCGGGCGCCGTGCCGAGCACCCGCCCGATCGGCAGCGCATGGCGGATCATCGCCACCGGCACCCGCTCAGGCGAGACGGCCCAGGTGACCGTGGACAACCCGATCAGGGATGCGGATCTGCGGTGCACCGGAGCGGAGCTCACCGCCCTGCCGGCCGCCTGGGCCGCACGTTCCATCCTCAGTGGCGAGGCACGGCATCCGGGCATCGCGGCCCCGGAGGACCTCTTCGACCCGGAGCCCTTCATCGGCGCATACATCGAGCGCACGGGATGCCGCATCCAGCGCTCGCTGTGAGCCGTCGCACGGCGCATCCCCTCCACCCCGACGACCCGCGACCCGGGCGCGGGCCACGGCACAGCGAAGCGCCCCGAACCGTTCGGTTCGGGGCGCTTCCGATGCCCTGGGGCATCCCTCGGGGTGCCTGAGTAGTACGTTCGGCAACTCCGCCCCCAAGACAAAAACCCTGGTCAACCGCCTAGACCGTGGGGTCTACGAGGTCTCTCGACGTCCCCAGGATACCGCTCCGAAGGATGGTCGTGGCCCTGTTGCGAGCACTGTCGAGACGGCTCAAACTTTTCTGACCGACTCCGAGGTGGACGCCCTCGTCGGCGACTACCTGGCCGGGATGAGAGTCAAGGCGCTCGCTGAGAGGTACGGCATTCACCGCGCCACCGTGTTCTCCCATCTGCGTCGCCGCAACGTGCCGAGCCGCCGACCAAGGCTGGGGATCGACGAGAAGGCCGAGGCCGTGCGGCTCACCCGAGCGGGCGTCTCGATGCGGGCCATCGGTCGCCGGATGGGCGTGGACCGTAAGGCCGTGCGGGCTGCACTGGTCGAGGCTGGACTCATCGTGGACGAGGCGAGCGATGACTCGTAGCTGCGGTTCCAAGTTGCTGATCCGTCGGTAGCGCTCGGCGCACCTCGTCGGTAACGAGCGCCGAGAGGAACCGATGATGACCAGCTTTAGTGAGGTCGCGAATGACGAGCGCACCGCGACGTTGGTGCTGTCCATGCTCATCGAACCCAATGACCCGGTGACAGGACGCATCTTGTCCAGGCTCGGAGCAGTCAAGACGCTTTGGCTCGCTGAGCGCGACGGCGCGGTGGTGGGGCTGAGCCCTGTGGACGCGCCGGTCTGGAAAGCGGTTCAGGCTCCGTTCGTCAGGCGAATCACTTGCAAAATGCCTACGTGGGGTCCAGTCTGGTACCAGAACGACGTAGCTCTACCGCGCGTTCGCGCGTCGAACAAACATCGGCAGTGGAGTTATAGCGACTCAGCTTAAATGGGGGGAGTGAGATGGTGACCTCATGTGCGGACGTGCGCATCGCTCAGCAGATGGATCCGCGCTCGATGTCGGTCGATCCGTCCCGAGAGGGCGACGAGTACGTTCCTGAGGCGAACCTGCCAGGCATCGACTCGGAGTCCCTCGAGCTGGGTGGGCGGCCAGCCGCTCACCGTCCGCGCGGTCAAGCGGCCCAGTCCGCGACCGCCGGCGCGAAGTGGTTCACCGCCGGACGGCCCCCACGGGCAATTCATGCGGCTGGTGGGAGTGTCGCCCGGCATCGACAGCGACAGCATCACCGCCAGCTGCGACCTGGGCGTGCTGCGGGTGGCGATGCCCATCGAGCAGCCCGCCGTCCGGAAAGATCCCCCTGAAGCAGCCTGCTTCCTGACTCTGGGCACTCAGCCCTGCGCCTGCGCCGATCCTGGCGTGCTCTCTGACGACCCCTGAAACGTGTCTCACGTGACAAGAAAAGGAACAACCATCATGGCCAAGGCAGTAGGAATCGATCTGGGAACCACGAACTCCGTTATCGCCGTCTGGGAGAACGGCGAGGAGAAGGTCATCCCGAACGCAGAGGGAGCCCGCACTACCCCGTCGGTGGTCGCTTTCACCGAGGACGGTGAACGGCTGGTGGGGCAGCTTGCCCGCCGGCAGAGCATCCTCAACCCGAAGGGCACCATCTCGTCCGCCAAGCGGTTCATCGGCCGGTCCTTCGACGAGATCAAGGAGGAAGCCAACGCCGTCGGCTTCGACATCGTGGAAGGCCCCAACGGCGAAGCACGGTTCAACATCCGCGGCAAGCAGTACGCGCCGGAGGAGATCAGCGCCCAGGTGCTGCGCAAGCTCGTCGACGACGCCAGCAAGTTCCTCGGTGAGAAGGTGACCGAGGCCGTCATCACCGTTCCCGCCTACTTCAACGACGCCCAACGCACCGCGACCAAGGACGCCGGACGCATCGCCGGGCTCGAGGTGCTGCGCATCATCAACGAGCCCACCGCCGCCGCACTGGCGTACGGAATGGACAAGAAGAACCACGAGACCCTCCTGGTGTTCGACCTCGGTGGCGGCACGTTCGATGTCAGCCTCCTCGACGTGGGCGACGGGGTCGTCGAAGTGCGATCCACCGCCGGTGACACCCACCTGGGCGGCGACGACTTCGACCGCCGGCTGGTGGACTACTTTGCCGACGAGTTCAAGAACGAGAACGGCATCGACCTGCGCAACGACCCGCAGGCGCTGCAGCGACTGTTCGAGGCGGCCGAGAAGGCGAAGGTCGAGCTCAGCTCGGTGTCCCAGACCCAGGTTAGCCTGCCCTTCATCACCGCCGACGCCAGCGGACCCAAGCACCTCACTATGACCGTGAAGCGGTCCAAGTTCGAAGACCTCACCGCTGACCTCGTTGAGCGGTGCCTCGGTCCGGTGCGTCAGGCGATGGCCGACGCGAAGATCAGCGAGAACGATATCGACGAGGTCATCCTCGTGGGCGGTTCCACCCGCATCCCCGCTGTCCAAGCGCTCGTCAAGCGGCTCACCGGCGGCAAGGAGCCGAACATGACGGTGAACCCCGATGAGGTGGTCGCTGTCGGCGCCGCCATCCAGGCGGGCGTCCTCAAGGGCGACGTCGACGACGTGCTGCTGCTGGATGTCACCCCGCTGTCGCTGGGTGTGGAGACCCGCGGTGGCGTGATGACGAAGATCATCGAACGCAACACCACCATCCCCGCCCGACGCAGCGAGGTGTTCTCCACGGCCGAAGACAACCAGCCGTCGGTGGAGATCGTCGTCCTGCAGGGCGAGCGGGAGAACGCCGCAGACAACCGGGTGCTGGGCCGGTTCCAGCTCACCGGCATTCGGCCCGCTCCTCGCGGTGAAGCGCAGGTCGAGGTCACCTTCGACATCGACGCGAACGGCATCCTGAACGTGACGGCGAAGGACAAGGACACCGGCACCGAGCAGGGCATCACCATCAGCGACACCTCGAATCTGGACCAGGGCGAGATCGACCGGATGATTAAGGAAGCCGAGCAGCACCGTGCTGACGACCAGGCGCTGCGCCAGGCCGTGGACGCCCGCAACGAGCTGGACTCCGCCGCATACCAGGTCGAGCGGGTACTGCGCGAGCTCGGCGACGCCGCACCGGCGCACGAGCGTGCCCGCGCGGAGCTGCTCATCACGCAGGCCCGCGAGGCAGTGCAGAACAACGTCGGCGAGCAGGAAGCGAAAGAGCGCACCGGCGAGCTGCTGCAGCTTGCGCAGTCCCTTGCTGCGGCCCGCGCGAACGCCAGCCACGCTGAGCAGCCCGCTCAGGACGACGACGACGTCGTCGACGCCGAATTCGACAAGTAGCACGGAGGGAGGATCGCAATGGTCGAGGAGCAGAACGAGGACACGCGGGCCGTGGACCTGCTGAACGACGACCTCACCGACGTGTCCCCGGAGGAGATCCGCGCCGCGCAAGCAGCGGTCGCCGCCCAGTTGGAGACGGCCGAGGACCGGTGGCGCCGGGCGGCGGCGGACTACGACAACCTCCGCAAACGGATGGCGCGCGAGATCCAGACCGTCCGCGAGCAGGAGCGGCGGCACACCGCCAAAGCCTTCTTGCCCGTTGTCGACGGGCTGGACCGGGCGCTCAGCTTCGGGGAGGACCTTGACGAGGGCGTTCTGGGTGGCATGCAGGCCGTCCGGGCGCAGGCCGCTGATGCGTTGCGCGCACTCGGGTACCCCGAGATTGTCATCGACGGTGCGGAGTTCGACCCGCAGCTGCACGAGGCGGTCTCGGTCGTCGAGGATGCCAGCGTCCCGCCGCGCAGCATCCTCGCCGTCACTCGCCCCGGGTTCGGAACGCCTGAGCGGATGCTGCGACCGGCTGCGGTCGTGGTCACCCGCAGGCCGGAAGAGGAGTAGGACATGGCGGAGGATCTCTACAGCGCGCTGGGGGTCTCCCGGTCGGCGGATCAGAAGGAGATCCGCCGCGCCTACCGGGAGAAGGCCCGCAAGTTCCACCCGGACGTCAACAAGACCCCGGGGGCGGAGGAAACCTTCAAACGGATCAGTGAAGCCCACGATGTGCTGTCGGACCCGGAAACCCGCTCACAGTACGACCGGTTCGGTGAGAACTTCCGGCAGTACGCCGCCGCGGACGCGGCTCGCTCCTCCGAGCAGCCGCGCGGCAGCGGCGGCACCCGATACACGTGGAGCGGGGGCGGCGCGCAGAGCGTGAACTGGGAGGACCTCTTCGGGGGCGGCTTCGGTGGATTCGGTCGCGGCGCCGACCACAACGCGGAGTTGGAGATCACCGTCGAGGAGGCCTACCGGGGCGGGCGGCGCACCGTGCAGGTCGCGTCCCCGTACGGCGGCGCGCAGGAGTACACCATCGACATCCCAGCGGGCGCTGTCGACGGGCAGCGGTTGCGGATCGCGGGTGCAGGCGGAGCGGGCGCCGACGGACAGGATGGGGACCTGCTGGTCACGCTGCGCGTGAAGGACAGTAAGCGGTACCGGCTCAGCGGCGCGGACATCGAAACGGACCTTCCCATCTCACCGTGGGAGGCGGCGCTGGGCGCGGATGTCAGCGTGCCCACCCCCGGCGGCCCGGTCACCGTGCACGTTCCGCCCGGCTCGTCCACTGGCAGGCGGCTCCGCCTGCGCGGGCAGGGGATGCCCCGCAGAGGACAGCCGGGAGACCTGTATGCGCGGGTGAAGGTCGTCGTTCCCCGCACTCTCAGCAAGAAGGAGAAGGAGCTGTTCGAACAGCTCCGTGACGAATCGTCGTTTGATGCCAGGAGAGGATCATGACCTCACATCACCTGCCCGTCCGTGTCGCCCGGGTCGACCTGGCGGCGACCGCGGTGGCCGCAGGTATCCACCCGGATACGCTGCGGAAGTTCGTCGAGCTGGGGCTGGTCACCGCCCACGTCGACACCAGCGGCCGGCTGTGGTTCGCCCGTACCGTCCCCGCCCGCGTGCGCACCATCGTGCGTCTGCACTCCGATCTTGCCGTGAACTACGCCGGCATCGCACTCGTGCTCGATCTGCTCGCCCGCATCGAGCAGCTCGAGCAGCACCGGACCATCCGACTTGAAGGAGACACCCCATGGACATGAACTCACTCACTCAGAAGTCGCAGGAAGCGCTCACCTCGGCCCAGAGCATCGCGGTCCAGGCCGGTCAGATCGAGACGGATGAGGAGCATCTCCTGCTCGCACTGCTGCAGCAGGAGGAGGGGCTGGTTCCCCGACTGCTGCAGACAGCGGGTGCTGACGTGGAAGCGGTACGCGCCGACGTCGAAGCGGAGATCGCCCGCAAGCCCAGCGTCTCCGGGTCCTCCCCGCAGACCGGTCAGGTCTACGTGAGCCGCAGCCTCACGTCCACCCTGGAACAAGCGGAGCGGGAGGCAAAGCGGCTGAAAGACTCCTACATCTCCGTGGAGCATCTCGTTCTGGCCCTCGCCGACGACTCCTCCAACCGTGCCGCGTCCCGCGTGCTGCGCGGGCACGGTGTCACCCGGGAGAGCTTCCTCAGCGCGCTCACCAAGATCCGCGGCAACCAGCACGTCAACTCCGCCACCCCCGAGCAGACGTACGAGGCGTTGGAGAAGTACGGCCGTGACCTGGTCGCTGACGCCCGGTTGGGCAAGCTTGACCCGGTCATCGGGCGTGATGCGGAGATCCGCCGGGTCATCCAAATCCTCTCCCGCAAGACCAAGAACAACCCCGTCCTCATCGGCGAGCCCGGTGTCGGAAAGACCGCCATCGTGGAGGGCCTTGCCCAGCGGATCTTGAGTGAGGACGTGCCCGAGGGCCTTCGCGACAAGACCGTGTTCTCGCTGGACCTCTCTGCCCTGGTCGCCGGCGCGAAGTACCGGGGCGAGTTCGAGGAGCGAATGAAGGCAGTCCTGGCGGAGGTGAAGGCAGGGGAGGGACGCATCCTGCTGTTCATCGACGAGCTGCACACCCTGGTGGGGGCGGGAGCAACCGAAGGGGCGATGGACGCCGGCAACATGCTCAAGCCGATGCTCGCCCGCGGGGAGCTGCACCTCATCGGTGCCACCACCCTCGATGAGTACCGCAAGCACATCGAGAAGGACGCGGCCCTGGAACGCCGGTTCCAGACGGTGATGGTCGAGGAGCCTGACGTGGAGGACGCGATCTCCATCCTCCGCGGCCTGCGCGAACGGCTGGAGGTCTTCCACGGTGTCCGCATCCAGGACAGCGCACTGGTCGCTGCCGCCGTGCTGTCCCACCGGTACATCTCCGACCGGTTCCTGCCCGACAAGGCCATCGACCTCATCGACGAAGCCTGCGCGCGACTGCGAACCGAGATCGACTCAATGCCCGCTGAGCTCGACGAGCTGACCCGGCGGGTGACCCGCCTGGAGATCGAGGAAGCAGCGCTGTCGAAGGAAACGGACACTGCCAGCAAGAACCGGCTGGAGGAGCTGCGCCGGGAACTGACCGACCTGAAGGCGGAGGCGGGCTCCAAGCGCGCCCAGTGGGAGGCGGAGCGTCAAGCGATCCGCAAGGTCCAGGAGCTGCGCGGTGAGCTGGAGCGGCTGCGGCGGGAGGCGGAGGAAGCTGAGCGCTCCTACGACCTCAACCGTGCCGCTGAACTGCGGTACGGGGCTCTCGCTGACGCGGAACGACGCCTGCACGCCGAGGAGGAGCGTCTCACCTCCAAACAAGGCCAGCAGCGGCTGCTGCGGGAGGTGGTCACCGAGGACGAGATCGCCGAGATCGTCGCAGCGTGGACGGGGATCCCCGTGGCCCGGCTGCAGGAAGGTGAACGCAACAAGATCCTCACCCTGGACGCCACCCTCAAGGAGCGGGTGGTCGGTCAGGATGAGGCCATCACGCTCGTCAGCGACGCGATTATCCGTGCCCGCTCCGGCATCCGCGACCCGCGCCGGCCCATCGGCTCGTTCATCTTCCTCGGCCCCACCGGAGTGGGAAAGACCGAACTGGCCAAAGCGCTCGCGCAAGCACTGTTCGACAGCGAGTCGGCGATGGTCCGGCTGGACATGAGCGAGTACCAGGAACGTCACACCGTCAGCCGGCTCGTCGGTGCACCTCCCGGGTATGTCGGGTACGACGAGGGAGGGCAGCTGACCGAGGCGGTGCGCCGCCACCCGTACAGCGTGGTCCTTCTCGACGAGATCGAGAAAGCGCACCCGGACGTGTTCAACACGCTGCTGCAGGTCCTCGACGACGGCCGTATCACCGACAGCCAGGGACGCACCGTCGACTTCCGCAACACCATCGTCATCATGACCTCCAACATCGGTGCCCATCACCTGTTGGGCTCCGATGGCGGCGCGATCCCCGACGACGTGCGAAACAATGTGCTCGCTGAGTTGCGTGCCCACTTCCGTCCCGAGTTCCTCAACCGGGTGGATGACATCGTGGTGTTCTCGCCGCTGGGTCGTGAACAGATCCACGACATTGTGGAGCTGCAGTTCACCGACCTGCGCTCCCGGCTGGCTGAGCGTCAGATTCGCATCGAGCTGACGCCCGCGGCACGCCAGCTCATCGCCGACCGCGGCTACGACCCTGTGTACGGTGCGCGTCCGCTGCGACGCTACATCAGCCATGAGATCGAGACCCGGCTGGGTCGTGCCCTGCTGAGCGGCCAGGTGATGGACGGGTCGTCGGTCACGCTGGATGTGCAGGACGGCGACCTCGTCTTCAACATCGAAGCGCCCGTCGAAGAGGATGACGCGGCGTGAGCGCGATTGTGACCTGCCCCAACTGCGGGAAGAAGAACCGTGTCCCCGCCGCCGCGTCGGGGTACCCGCGCTGCGGCGCCTGCAAGAGCGTCGTGCCGTGGATCGTCGATGCGGGCGATGCGGACTTCGCCGAGGTGGTCGAGAAGGCCCCGCAAGTGGTGCTCGTGGACTTGTGGGCGACCTGGTGCGGACCGTGCCGGATGGTCAGCCCTGCCCTCGAAAAGGTCGCCACGGAACGTGCCGGCGAGCTCAAGCTGGTGAAAGTGGACGTGGACGCCGCGCCGGAGACGGCCCGCAAGTTCTCCGTCCAGACGGTGCCGACCCTGCTCATCCTCAACCAAGGGAACGTGCTCTCCCGCCAATCCGGAGCCGCCCCGCCGGACGTGCTGCTGCGCTGGGTGGACGAGGCGCTGCAGAAGAAGGCTGGCTCGGCCGGCGGTGCCCCATGAGATACGTCGACCCACACGTCCCGCTCATCCCCCCCGGTCCGTCCCCGGACACCCGGGTCATGTGAGGACTGCGTGGCGGCCGGCACGCCCTGGCTGCACCTGCGGATGTGTCGCACCTGCGGGAAGGTCGGGTGCTGCGACTCCTCCCCGATGCGGCACGCTCGCGCGCATGCGCTCACGGCGGGGCACCCCATCGTGCGGTCGCTGGAGCTGGGGGAGAACTGGAGCTGGTGCTATGTGGACGAAGCGTATCTATGAGTGACACGCCCGCCGCCAACCGCCGCCAGAACGCTCAGGCCGAGACGCCTGACACCATCGGCGCCTTCCCGCGGCTCAGCGACGAGCAGATCGCGGTGCTGCTCGTACGAGGGCAGCGCCGCACACTCACCGACGGGGAGGTTCTCATCCAGCCCGGCGAGCACCCGTCCTCCCTCTATGTCGTCCTGGAAGGGCACCTGCTGACGGCGGACACCGAACCTGTGGCGGATCCGCGCCACTCCGATGAGCCCTTGGCGGTCGGGGTGCACGGCCGCGGCCGGTTCGTGGGGGATGTCGGGCTGCTGGAAGGACAGCCGTCTTTCGTGTTCGTCTCCGCCATCGGCGCCGCCGAGGTGGTGGAGGTGCCCGTCGATGAGCTGGAGGCCATCGTCACCTCGGACCCGCTGTTGGGTGAGATCATCCTGCGGGCCTACCTCATCCGCCGCTCCCTGGCCATCGGGGCGGGAGCGGGCCTGCGGATCGTCGGCTCCTGCTTCTCCCCGCAGACCCGGGATCTGCTGGACTTCATCGCACGAAACCAGCTGCCCCACCGGCTGGTGGACCTGGATGAGGACGAGAAAGCGGAGCGACTGGTTCGCCAGCTCGGCGCCACCGTCGCCGACTTCCCGCTGGTGATCCTCGGCGGCTCACGCACCGTCCTGGATGCCACCCCGGCACGGCTTGCCGAAGAGTTGGGGATGCGCCCGCCCGCCCCACCGGCCACCTGCGATGTGGTGGTCGTCGGCGGTGGGCCGGCTGGTCTTGCCGCGGCGGTGTACGCAGCCTCCGATGGGTTGTCGGTCTACCTGTGCGACGCGGTCGCCACCGGCGGGCAGGCGGGAACGTCAGCGAAGATCGAGAACTATCTGGGGTTTCCCGCCGGAATCTCCGGCACTGAGCTCGCCGACCGCAGCCTCCTGCAAGTGCGCAAGTTCGGTGCCACGTTGGACATCCCGACCACGGTCCAGGAGGTCGTGGAGGATGAGGACCGCTTCCGGGTGATCTTCGAAGATGGCAGGGAGGTCACCTCGGATGTGGTGGTCCTTGCCACCGGGGTGCGATACCGCTCGCTTCCCGCCGCGGGCCTGGACCGGTTCCAGACCTCGAACGTGTTCTACGCGGCAACAGCGCAGGAAGCGCGGATGTGCGTAGACACACCTGTCGCTGTTGTCGGCGGCGGCAACTCCGCCGGCCAGGCCGCGCTGTTTCTTGCCCGCACGTCCTCCCGTGTGCACCTTGTGGTGCGCGCCGCGGACCTGGGAGCGGGAATGTCCAGGTACCTGGTGGACCAGATCCAACATCACCCCCGTATCAACGTGCTGCTGTCCTCGGAGGTCGTGGAAGCACACGGCGGCAACCGTTTGGAAGCGATCACAGTCCGTCACGGTGACGTGCTGGAGAAGCTCCCCGTGGGGCACGTGTTCGTCTTCGTCGGCGCCGCTCCGGCGACGACGGTATTGAAGGTCGATGTGGCACGCGATCCTGACGGGTACATCCTCACCGGCGCGGAGGCGGAGCTGGCCGGCGCGCGGACGGAAGGAAGCCCCCACTTCTCTTTGGAGACCACCATCCCCGGGGTCTTCGCTATCGGCGATGTACGGCACGGGTCTGTGAGGCGAATGACCTCGGCTGTGGGTGAGGGCGCCAGTGTGGTCCGGCAGATCCACGAGTACCTGAACGAGGGTCGTCACAGTCGGGTGTGCGCAGGAGCTCCGACATCCAGGGACACCTGATGCCGCAAGCCTCCCCGAACCCGGCAGCCGTGGGAGAACCCGCGGATCCTCCGGTGGCCCATGCGGGCGTAGCGGGCGAGATCCGCTCGACGTTGCGTCGGATGAGGTGGTTTCGCCGCATGCCGGTGCTGCATATCGCCGAGGAACGCGGCGAGGGCCCGACGGTGCTGCTGCTGCACGGTATCGCGTCCTCGTCGGTGACGTTTCACCACGTGATCCCGCTGCTCGAGCGCACCCACCGGTGCATCGCCATCGACCTGCTCGGCTTCGGCGAGTCGCCGGCGCCGGAGTGGGCCGATTACACCCTGGCCGACCATGTCGCCGCTATCGAGCGGACGGTCGCGTCGCTGCGGCTGCGCGAGCCGTTCACTGTGGTCGGGCATTCCATGGGCGCCCTCATCGGCGCCCGGTACGCCGCCCGGCGGCAAAAGCGAGTCGCGAAGCTCGTGATGGTCAGCCCACCTATCTATCTCGCACCCCATGAAATAGGGGACGTCATCGAGCGGGCCCGGATGGACTTCTACCTGCGGCTCTACGAGTACCTCCGCACGAACCGGGAGTTCACCCTCCGGCACGCTGCGCTGGTACAGCGGCTGCTGCCCATCCCCAAAGCTGTAGATATCACTGAACGCAACTGGGAGCCATTCGTCAAGTCGTTGCAGCACTCCATCGAGTCACAGACCACTCTCAGCGACATCGCCCATGTCAAAGCCCCCATCGACGTCATCATGGGCGACCTCGACGAGTTCCGCTCCGAAGCCGTGCTGCGCATCGTGGAGCGGATGATGGGGGTCACCGTTCGGCGTGTGCGGGCAACGAACCACCTCATCGGCAAGCGCCTCGCGCGAGTCGTCGCCGAGGCGGTGACAGCATGACGATTTCGCCCAAGAAAGCAGATTCTTGGTACGAGAAATAACCAGATGAAAGGGTCAAAAACGATGGCGCTCCCGCGTGGAGAGTGCTAATTTAAAGGCATCGGGATAGACCCGAGGACCCGCATACGGAAAGGAGATGATTCATCATGGCAATGTCGTTCGATTTTGAGCGAGCTCGACCGCCTCGCGTCCGGCCTGCTTCAGTCCCGTCCGGGACCGCGTGTGATGCCGGTAGACCTGTACCGTGAAGCTGACCGTTACATTCTCACCGCCGACCTGCCCGGGGTCGATCCGGAGTCGGTAGACATCGACGTCGACGGTCAGCTGCTGACCATCCGCGCCCAGCGCACTGCACCCCACACCGAGGGAGCCAAGTGGCTCGTTCAGGAGCGACCGGCGGGTACCTACCCCCGCCAGTTCAGCATCGGTGAGGGTGTGGACTCGGCGAACATCTCCGCCTCGTACGACAACGGCGTGCTGAGCCTGGTCATCCCGGTCAGCGAGAAAGCCAAGCCGCGCAAGATTCATGTCCTGAGTCAGCACTCGCCTCAGGAGTAACGCCCGGCCGGAGACCCATCGACGAGCCAGAGTTAGCTTCTCGTTCGCAGCACGCGCCGAAAGCAAACAGGGGCGACCTTTCCCTGATGCCGAACGGCGCAACACCCGGCTTCGCAAGACCGGAAGACGGGCGTGCACCCAGCCTTCTGGTCTTAGCACGGTGATTCATCCAGTTTTCACTAAAGGAGTACGCCCATGACCAGCCCCGAGGCCCCTCGCAACAACCCTCCGGAACAGGACGCTAGTGAGCCCCCGTTCACCAATGACCCCCGCTGGAAACAAACGATCGCGCGGTTCTCTGACTACGCCAGTGCGCAGGCAGCGGTTGACCGTCTTTCCGACGCCGGCTTCGCTGTGGAACGAGTGGCGATCGTGGGGCTCGACGTTCGTGTCGTCGAGCATGTACTCGGTCGCTTGACAGGAGGAAAGGCTGCGCTACGGGGCGCAGGCGTTGGAGCATGGTTCGGTGTTCTGCTAGGTCTGCTGTTCGGGCTGTTCGCCCCCGGATTCGGTTGGCTGGCCATCCTGATCATCTCGGTCGCCTCTGGCGCAGTTTGGGGCGCTTTGCTTTACTTCCTTGGACACCTGGCTAAGGGCGGCCGACGGGACTTCGACTCACTGGAGACCCTTGAGGCGGGCCACTACGAGGTCCAAGTGGAAGCACCATACGCTGCGGAGGCCGCTCGTCTCCTCGCGGACCAGACCGCCCACCCCGGAGACTGAAAAGGGCCCTTCACGAATGAGGGTGTAGCGCGAGTCTGAAGCCTCCGGCTTCGAGCAGCGATCTCGCGATGTAGTGGGTGAGGTTGCGGAACCCGAGGGCGGAGCCGTGGAGGTGCTCGAGCCGGCCGTTGATCGCCTCCGTGGGCCCGTTGCTTGTGCCGGGCCGGTCGAAGAAGGCGAGGATGTCGGCGCGTTGCTTCATGGTGCGGCCGAGCTTGCGGATCTCCATACTTGCTTGAAAAACGGAACGAAACCCAGAGCGATTCAAAGATCGCACGGGCGTTCCTGTTGAGCAGTTCAGATCAGGGCACATCGTAATCGGCATCGACACCCACAAACACATCCACGTCGCAGCAGTCATGGACTCTGTCGGCGGGATCC